>CACOEZ010000020.1 GCA_902626385.1 uncultured SAR86 cluster bacterium | reverse complement strand
TTAGTGTCATAGAATGAAAGTATTCCTGAAAAGTATTTTCATTAGAACTAAAAAACTCACCAACAATATATTTATTATCTGGCCATTCTGTGCCAAAGTGAACTGCCGAGCTGACAATATTGTTTTGTGCTGGCGATCCATCTACAGGATAAGATCTACCTTTTGCTTCTAACAAATCTATTTCTCCGCCACTCGGCCATGGCGAGCCATCAAAAGGGAGCATCCATATCGCTGGCCACATTCCAGTTCCTTCTGGAAGTTTGAAGCAAAAAGAAACTCTACTATTTAAATCAATTGGAAATTTGTCTTTAGTCATAATTTTTGCAGATGTAAAATCCTGCATAACATTGTCACTTCCGATATTTTTTTCAAAAATTGGTTGAATCTTCAAGAAGCCACTTTCAACAAATAAATTATCTTTATCATTTCGTGTATAGTTTTGTTTCTCATTATTTCCATTGCAACCACCACCATTGTCATTACAACCTTCATCGTAGGACCACTTATTTAAATCTAAATTTTCATTATTAAATTCTTCTGCCCAAGAAAGCGAAGATGTCCTAGCAACACAATTATCTCTTGAATTTCCTTGCGGAGGATTATAAATATAAGGGTTGTTATTCTCATAATCTGAATCTGGAGAAATATAACTGCCACTCCCTCCTCCACCACATGAGAAAAGAAAAAGAATAAAGACTAAACTAAAATATCTCATAGTTTATTCTGTGATGTTATTTTGTTTGAAAGTTATCAGAGAGAGTTTTCATTTCTCTTCTAAGAACAAACATTGCAATTAAATTTGGTATCGATACAAGCGCTACAACAACATAAGCTATATTCCAAACAACTGTCGTATCAATAACAGCTGCTAGAATGAAACATAAAACATAGAAATTTCTATACCAAACAACACCTTTCTCACCAAAAATATAAGCTGTCGATCTATCGCCGTAATAACACCAAGTTATTGATGTAGAGAAAGCAAATAGCAACAAAGCTATGGCAACTAATTTTCCGCCATATTCACCCATTATTCCATTTGAAAAAGCTTTTGCTGTTAATTCGGCTGAGCTAACCAATGACCTGCCTTTAACAATTTCATTAAAAATAAATGATTTTTCTTTGTCTAAATTAGTTTCCCTTTTTTCAAGTAGTTCATCTTTTTCAGCTAAAAGCATAGATAATATTGAATCATCTCTTTCTGGATTATTATCTTCAAGAGATATCTTTGATTCAACTTCTTTTATAAGCTGATCAAGAAGAAGTATATTGCTAAGAATTAGTTCGTACATAACCTTGCCTGATTCTGCATCTTTAACACCCGACTGAGGATCTAAAGTTCTAAAAGATTTATTTTTACTATCATAGGTATAAGAAATAGCCTTATCTATCTTTCCATTTTTAATTATTAAATGGCCCGATAGCTTAGTTTCATTATCGTCTGGTGTATGCAAAACAACATCTTCAGCTATAGATCGCAAATGAATAATGGTAATGTTTTTCTCAACTATTTTTCCATCTTTAACATTTAAAGTACCTGAATAGTTTCTTATGTTCGATTCAATACCTTGAACATAATTGGTTAGTTCGTTTATATCTTCTGGAAAAACATAATTTCCGTCGTCATTTTTTTCATCACTATATACTCTATCGAGAACAACCATATCGGTTTTTGAAAATTGCGTATCGAATTTTTCCGTCCATACACCACTTGATAAAATGACTAGCGCAGTAACACTACAGACAACTATAGTATCTATAAATGGTTCTAGTATTGAAACCACTCCTTGATCAATAGATTTATTTTTTGAAGATGCATGTGCAATTGGAGATGAGCCCTGACCTGCTTCATTTGAATATAGACCTCTTGCAACACCATACTTTAAACTCATTGCAAAGCTGGCACCAAGAAATCCTCCAACAGCTGCAGATCCTGTAAATACTTGTGCGAATATTGCTTGAAAAGATGGAATAACGTTTTGATAATTTTCAATTAAAATAATCAAGGCACCACCAAAATAAATTAAGCCCATTATTGGAATAATCTTACTAGCTACAGATGCAATTCTTTTGATTCCACCAATTATGATTATCCAAAGTAAACCTCCTAGAAAGAGTCCTGTAAATAACTTAGGCACTGAAAATTCGGTGTTCATTACAAGAGCAATATTATTAATTTGTGGCATATTGCCCGATCCAATTGCTGTGATCATCATCAAAAAAGCAAATAAAATTGCTATAGATTTAGCAGGAAAATTGAAACCGAATGCATTAGACTTTAGACCATGTTCAATGTAATACATGGGCCCACCTGATATAGAGCCGTCACTAAGTTTAGTTCTATATTTATGACCCAAGGTTACCTCGACATATTTTGTTGTCATACCAAAGATTGCTGTTATCCACATCCAGAAAATTGCAGCAGGCCCACCTGTCCATATTGCTAATGCGACTCCACCGATATTTCCTGTACCTACAGCACCGGACATTGCGGTGGTCAATGCTTGAAAGCCTGTTGTTTCACCATCAGAATCAGAACTTTTAGACTTTCCAGAAACTATTTTTAAAGCGCTTCTAAAATATTTAAACTGTGGAAAACCTAGATAAATAGTAAAAAATATACCGGTACCTATCAACAAAGCAGGAAACCACCATGATCCACTTA
>CACOEZ010000019.1 GCA_902626385.1 uncultured SAR86 cluster bacterium | reverse complement strand
ATACAGTGCAGTAATTGCTGGTTTAACTGGAGTTGATTTATCTAGTAAAGGAGGAGCTGTTTTTTATCAAACAGTACTACAAGGTTTATTGCCAGCACTTGGCGGTGTTTTACAAGTTCAAGCTGGAGCAGTTACTGATCCGGTTCAAGTTGCAACAATTCTTGGAACATACCAAGCTGTTTTAGGCATGCTTCAAGGTATGCCAGATGTTGTAGTTCCACTTGGTTTGAGAGGTACTTTAAGTGATCAGCACGTTAGAACACAATCTCAAGCTTTTTATGGTGAAATGTATTTTGATTTAAGTGATGATACTAAACTCACCATAGGTGGAAGATACGATGACTTCCTCGTAAACAGTCACAACTTTAATGATCTATTAGGTAACAAGTATATCGCTTTAGGTTGTTACAACTACTCAAGTCATACTAAATGTCCAGGTATAGAGCAACAAAGAACTGTTGAGGACGACTCAACATCATTCAAAGTTGCTATTCAGCATAATTTAAGTGATGACGTTATGGTTTATGGTAGTTACACAACTGCAGTGAAAGCTGGTGGTGTTAATGCTGGATCTAGTTCAAGCACATACGATCCAGAAGAAACTGGTGTCTTAGACATTGGTTTAAAAAGTATTCTTATGGATGGAGCAATGCTTCTAAATATGAATATTTTCCAAAATGATAACAGTGGTATGTTATTAGCTGCGATTGTTGACGATGCAAGTATTAACTACAACGTTGATGCTGAAATTACTGGTTTTGAAGGAAACATGTCTGTATTTCTATCTGAAACAACAAACCTAACTTTTAATTGGTTAGCTCTTGATAATGAAATTACAAGCGATACAAGTATCATCAATTATTTGGATCCTATGGGTTCACCATTAGTTCAGTATTTAGGCCCAATAGGTAATAATACAGGTCTACTTACAGGTGCTGTTTTTGGAAATGGTGTTTTGTATAAATCTGGAGGTTATAACTGTTTGAGTGCTCCATTTGCGCCATTAGCTGGAAGCCCATGTCCTGTTGGGCAAGGTATACCACAAAGCTTACAGGGAAATCAGCTTCCAAATACAGCTGATTTATCTTATAGCTTATCTTTAAGTCAGGTTTTCCCATCAAGCAATGGAGAGACTGCTGCAAAACTAACTTATAGATACAGAGGAGAAAGTAACTCAAGCGCATTTGAAGATGCAAGAATGAAATTACCTGAAAATAAAGTTTGGGACTTACTTGTTAGATACACTCCTAATGATGGTGATTGGTATGTTGGTTTATACGCTAAGAACTTAGCAGATGATAGACAACTTCATTACCTAAGAACAGCAAGTAACCTTCAAGGTGGTCAGCTCTACGGTTCATTTAGCGATCCTAGAACTTGGGGACTACAATTTGGAACTAGCTTTTAATTAGTATTTCTTTTAAAAAGCCCAGTGTTAAACTGGGCTTTTTTTTGCTTATACTATACTTATGAAACCATTACCCTATAACCCAGACTCTGTAACAGTGACGCAAGAAATGTGTGATCATAATGGACACATGAATGTAAATTATTATTATCAATTGTTTGATAGTACTTATACATCTTTTTATGTAAATGAGCTGGGATTTGGAGATGATTATTTAGAAAGTGGTTTTTCTACATTCACGCTTGAAGACAATATTAGATATTTAAAAGAGTTTCGTCTCGATGATATGGTTTATCCATCATTTATGCTCTATAAAGTAAACAAGAAACTGCTGCATTTTGTAGGCATTCTGCAAAATGAAAGCAAAGAAACAGCAGCAATTTTTGAGACGGTTCTTGGACATATTGATTTGAACAAAAGAAAAATCGTTGATTTTCCTGAAGAAAGGCTTCTTCGCTTGTCATCTGTCTCTAATCAGCAACATAGTGAAACTGAACTATCTTTTGAAGTAAAACTTTTCATTAAAGATATAGATGCATAAATTCAAAATAAGGTTTTTCTTATTATTTTTTCTTATAGTACCAATTTACAGCGATTCAGAGTTTTCTGTGATGACATTAAATGTTAATAATCTTTTTGATGAATTAGATGACCCAAAAAAAGATGATAAAGCTTATCTGCCAATTGAATTAAAGCAATCAAAAGAGCATATAAGTTCGTGTATGAAAATAAGAGTTAATTCATGGAAGAATGAGTGTTTGAATTTAGATTGGGATAAAGATACTAAAAATGCGAAGTTAAATAATATTGCTAGGGACATTGTTGCTTATGATCTAAATGGACCAGATGTTTTAGCCTTGCAAGAAGTTGAGAATGAAAATATTCTTAGGCAGCTCTTTAATTTAATTGAACCGTTTGGGTATATTGATTATGTTTTGATAGAGAGCAGGGATTATAGGGGTATTGATACTGCGATAATTTCTAAATTTAAAGTATTGGATTCTAGACTTCACTACATAAAGTTTTCCGGTGAATTTGAAGATAAAGATACTCGGCCAATTCTTGATACAACAATTGAAATAAAAGACAAAAAATTAAAGTTTTATAATGTTCATTTCCCCGCAGGTTACCATGACGTTTCAATGAGAATTGATTCATTAAATAAATTAAAAAGTTTAGTTAAGAAGCACAATATGCCATCTGTAGCGCTTGGAGATTTTAATGTGAATACCGAAGAGGATAGCGAGCTTTTTATCTATAAAGATCAAGAGGACTTGTGGGATGTTGCTCATCTTAGCGGATGTGAGAATTGCAAAGGAACTTACTACTATAGTTATGGAAAATCATGGAGCTTCTTAGACACTATTTTTATATCTAATAAAAGAAACATAGATTATGTTCCAAATTCGATTAATCTTCATATGACTAAATATAATGCTTACGCAGATACTGGAAAACCTATCAGATTTAATCCTACTAAAAGAATAGGAGTGTCAGATCATCTACCAATGGTAGCGAAGATAAGAATTAATTAAATTTTAATTATTTGTCTTCATGGCAAGAACATTCAATCTCTTGACATGTTTTATAATTTTTATAATGCGAAAGAGCTACGATCATTGAGCCAAAAAGTGTAATTAATTGCTCACCAATCTCGCCATACAATGATTCACCATATAAAACTGCAAAAGCCAAAATCGATAAACCGCTTAGACCAGTTAAAAGATATCCAAGTGTATTATGATTTTTATATCCTAATGTTAAAGCAAAAATACTTACCGGCGCAGCTACAATCAGGATTAAATAATGAATCAATTCACTTTCAATAGAAACCGATGAGATGCCATATGAAAATATGATCAAAGTTGGAGCAAAAAAACAATGGATTGCACATGCAGCAGATAGCCCCATTGCAAATTTATCAGAAGTAATCTGTGTTTTAGACATATAGTTACTGTCTCCAACCACCTCTGTCGA
>CACOEZ010000018.1 GCA_902626385.1 uncultured SAR86 cluster bacterium | reverse complement strand
GATTTGGAAATGTAAGCCAACTTCATCTTGTTGAACAACCAAATGGTGCAAGAAATCAAATTACATACTTTGATGAACCGATAGGTTCTGTAAGAAGACAACCTAATGGAAATTTAATTGCTTTTACGATGGATTCAGGTGGAAGCGAAAATGCACAAATCTTTAAATTAAATCCAATTGACGGTTCGTATGACATGCTTACCGATGGAGATTCTAGAAACGGAGGTCCTCTTTGGGATAACAGCGGAGAGATGATTGCTTATAGAAGCAATCGCAGAAATGGTGCTTCAAATGATGTTTGGATGATGAAAGTGAATAGTCCTGAATTAGCTGAAATTTTATTAGAGTCACCAGATGGAACATCATGGGGGCCTATCGACTGGTCTGCAGACAATTCAAAAGTATTGATACAAAATTATATTTCTATCACAAATTCAAGAGTATATATTGTTGATACTGCCACCAAAGAAAAAAAATTAATTCTGGGAGATTTGAGTACAAAGTCTGTTAATAGTGGCTTAAGTTTTGATAAAGATTCTTCTGGAGTATTCTTCGTTACTGATGAATATGGCGAGTTTAATAATTTAGCTCATAAAAATCTAAGAACTAATGAAACTACATTAATAACAAAGAATATTAGATGGGATGTTGATGGATTTACTATTTCAAAGGATGGAAAAAGAGCAGCATTTACAGTTAATGAGAATGGATATAGCTCTCTTTATCTCCTAAACACTAGTACCTTCAAATATAAAAAAGTATCAAGTATTCCTATAGGCATTGTTGGAGGAATTCAATTTAACGAAAAAGCTGATTTGCTTGGACTTTCTATTAATACATACATGAGTCCATCTGAAAGTTATACATTAGAGTTGAGAAATAATTCATTGAAATATGGCAAGCTAACAAAATGGACAAATTCAGAAGTTGGTGGACTCGATACAACTTCGTTTGTAAGTCCAAAGCTCATAAGCTACAAGTCATTTGATGGATTAGATGTGCCCGCATTCGTATATGCAAAAGATAGCAAAGAACCCTTACCAGTTATCATATACATTCATGGTGGGCCTGAGGGTCAGTCCAGACCAAGATTTAGTAGCACCTTTCAATTATGGATCAATCAACTTGATGCAGCAGTAATTACTCCAAATGTAAGAGGAAGTGAGGGATATGGAAAAACATATCTTGGTTTAGACAACGGGTTTAGTCGAGAGGATTCTGTCAAAGATATTGGAGCACTAATTGATTGGATTGAAAAACAACCTAATTTAGATTCATCCAGAATAGCTGTTTATGGTGGCTCTTACGGTGGATACATGGTTCTGGCAAGTGCTGTTAATTATAGTGAAAGACTAAAAGCAGCTATAGATATAGTAGGAATTTCAAATTTTGTTACCTTTTTAACAAACACACAGGACTATAGAAGAGATCTAAGAAGAGTTGAATACGGCGATGAAAGAGATCCTGAAATGAGAGAATTCTTAGAGAAGATTAGTCCAAACAATAATGTAGAAAAAATTGATGTACCGATGTTCGTTGCACAAGGTGAAAATGATCCTAGGGTTCCAGTTACAGAGTCTGAACAAATCGTAAATTCTTTAAGAGAAGCAAATAAAACAGTTTGGTATATGAATGCACTCAATGAAGGACATGGCTACAGGAAAAAAGAAAACAGAGATCTTTATCAGCAAGCAGTGATTTTATTCCTAGAACAGCATTTATAGACTATCTTCTACTTTTAAGAGCAATTTCTTTGAAAGAGAGATTATCGTAAGTAAAAACTTTTTTTGTTAACAGGTATCCATATTTTTCTTTCCAATCGTGATGAATTCCTAACTCGATGCCAGATGGTGGACTTATTGAAATTGAAACATTATATGAATCGTCTATATCTCCAGGTAATTTTAAATTTTGAGCATAATGAAAATTATCAGTAATATTCAAATGAGGAGTAAGCTTTACTGTTTTTGAATTACCGTTTTCGTTTTCAATAATTGCTTCAACATTTAAGTAAGGAATAAATCCTCCAACTGGAGATCCTGTAGGACTTTCATCATCCCATGTTATTAACATCTCAATGTGAATATCTGTTTCAGACTCTGCAAGAAAATAATTGTTTGGATAAATAGAGTCTTTGGGCGCAGCCTCAAAAATAATTTCTATTCCAGGAGCTATTTTTTCTTCACCAAAAATCATTTCTTCGGCATGAGACTTATTTAGAATAAGTATGAAAATAAATATACCTAAAAATTTAAAATTCATTTTCATTATTCTATAACTCAAATGATCTGTAGTCTTTTGCTTGTTTTACTAGAACCTTCCTATAATCGATTGGCTTAAAAACTGGAGCGTCAAAAGAGATAAAGTATAAATTTTCTTTTGACTTTACATAATAGCCATCAATAGTAAGGGCAATCATAGAAACATTCTTATCTTTAATACCATGTTGAGCATGAAGAGCGGACTGAAGAACATTTGCATGGTCATCATTCATATGATCAATCATCATTTTTTCATTTTTAGCCCACCTTGGAAGATCGTCTTGCCAGTTTTTTGGATTAAGCCATGCTATGTCACCAAATCCTCCAATCCACCTAATTCTCGAGATCTCTAATTTATAAAATTTGAAGTCATGCATTGAAGAATATTTTTTGCTTTCGGGTAAAAATTTTATAAACCTCTCTTGACACTCATCTAGATCATCAACAGGAACATCTTTTAAATCTCCCATAAGGGTTAACCTAGAGCTATTCTGTTTGTCATATTCTGTATCGAGTTTAAAAAGAGTTACACAAGCTTTCGAATTAGTTTTAAGGTTTTTTGTGTGCTGAGCAATATCACTTGTATACATTAAAAGAGTTCTATTTTTGTCTGAAACATAAGTGATAAAACTCCCAAATGGGTACCCCTCATATTTTTTTGACATAGTGGATAAAATAGCTGCATTAGTTGATCTATAAAGATTTACTGCTTCTAATTCATATTTTTTTCTCTTAAACATTTTTTAATAATAAGTAATAAATAGCGGATCTTCCTGAACCTTAATATCAATATCATATACCTGAGACAAAATATCAGGATTTAAAACCTCTTTAGGAGTTCCGGTTTTTACGACACTGCCTTTATTTAGTAGAGCTATCTTATCAGAAAACTTAGCAGCTAAATTTAAGTCATGAAGAACTAACATAACTCCAGCTCCCTCACTCGCAGCCTCTTTAACAATATTTAAAAGTTTTACTTCATATGTAAGATCAAGATTGGCTGTTGGCTCATCTAATAATAAATATTTGGGATCATCTGAGTTAGATGGTCTCCATAGTTGAAGAAGCGTTCTTGCAAAATGGATCCTTCTTTGTTCACCACCGGAGAGGGTATTAAAGTTTCTATTTATTAAGCTTTTCACACCACATTTAATAACAACTTCCATAACAGCATCCTCAAATTCCTTGGCATATGTACTTTCTCCTC
>CACOEZ010000017.1 GCA_902626385.1 uncultured SAR86 cluster bacterium | reverse complement strand
TCCAGCACTCACAATTTTTGTAATGGATGCCTCCGGGCCTGGAGTATCACCCTTTGATAAAGCTGACATTGTTCTAAGTTTGGTATTTTTTAATCCATTTGCCTCACAATACCAATCTGCAATAGATTCTCTTGCTGCTTTATTATTTAAAAGAGGCTCTCCAAGACTATCTTGAGTTTTTGCCCACTTAAAGGCATCTTCAACATCCACTCCATCAGCATCACCAACAGCTAATCTTTCGTTCATAAGAGTAGTTATTGCAACTTTCCAGCCATCTCCTATTTCGCCAAGTCTTTGCGAGTCAGGTATTTCAACATCAGTGAAATAAACTTCATTAAAACTAGATCCACCTGTGATTTGTTTGATTGGTTTAACTTCTATACCTGGAGACTTCATGTCTACAAAGAAAAAAGTAAGGCCCTTATGTTTTTCTAGGTTTGGATCATGCCTAACAACAAGGATTCCATAATCAGAAAAATGTGCTCCAGAAGTCCAAACTTTTTGTCCATTAATAATCCATTTGTCACCATCTTGAACTGCCTTGCTTCTTAAACCTGCAACATCTGAACCAGCTGATGGCTCAGAAAATAATTGGCACCAGATTTCCTTACCCTCTGCCATTGGAGGTAAATATCTTTCTTTTTGTTCTTCAGAAGCATATTGCATCATCACAGGTCCGCACATTCCCAGACCAATCTCAAAAATACCCTTAGGTACATCAAATTTAGATTCCTCATTTGCCCATATTATTCTTTCAATAGGCGTTGCTCCTATTCCTCCATATTCCTTTGGCCAGTGAAGCATTGCCCAACCCGCTTCATATTTCTTTTTTTGCCATGCTTTTGCTTCTTCGATGATATCTTTATTTGCAAAAGAAGCCTCTTTTGAGGATGACTCTTTTAAAGTAGCATTTTTCTCAAGCCATTCACGGCAAGTTTTTCTAAATTTTGCTTGTTCAGGGGTATCATTAAAATCCATTTTTCTTCCTAATTTATATTTGATTGCTCAAGGCTTGTAACTAATTTCTCTCTCCAATTGCTTAGAGATCCTATATTTAGCGATAAAAGCTTTGAACGTCGATAGAACATATGACAATCGTATTCCCAAGTGAATCCGTTGCCACCATGAGTTTGAATATTTTCTTTAGAGCACAGTTGGAAAGCTTTGGTAGCACTTACTCTAGCTGTTGCTGATGCAGATGGAAGGTCAGATGCATTTGTAGACAAAGCCCAAGCAGCATAGTAACAATTCGATTTTGCAAGAGTAAGGGCAATATACATATCTGCAAGTTTGTGCTTAATGGCTTGGAAAGAACCTATTTGCCTGCCAAAGGCATATCTTTCCTTGGCATAATTAATAGCCATATCAAGTGCAGCCTGCGATCCACCAATTTGCTCATATCCAAAAAGCACCGCCGCTTGGTTGATTAGAAATTCGTACAAATTCCAACCACCTGTTTCATCACCAATTAATTGACTATCAACATTTTCAAAAGATATTGAAAAATAACCTCGGCTTTCATCAATATTCTCTTGCTTTTCAATTGTTATACCATCAGAGGATAGATCAACTAATTGCAATGAAATGCCGTTATCAGTTTTAGCAACAACTATTGCATGCGTTGCCACTTCAGCATCTGGGACAGCAATTTTGACTCCATTTAATTTACCGTTATTGCTTGAAAGATTAATATTATCAGCTGAAGGCGCCTTCATTTCTTCAGCAACTGCAAATGTACCTATAACTTCTCCATTTACTAATTTTGGTAAAATGTTGCTTTTTATTTCTTCATTCGCATAGTTAATTATTGCTTCTGTGAAAAGATACACTGAAGAAGAAAAGGGTACCGGTGCTAAAAATCTACCTAATTCTTCAGCAATAACACAAAGCTCTAGATGACCAAGGCCAAGTCCGTCATATTCCTCAGGAATTCTAATACCAGTCCAACCAAGTTCAACAATCTTATTCCATAAATCTAGATCAACATTTGAATTATTTTCTAGTACAGATCTGTTTCTTGAAAGAGCTTGCTCTTTTTCAAGAAACTTTCTTGCTTCCTCTTGAAGGAACTTTTGATCATCAGAAAAGTCTAAATTCATAAATACATTAATAAGTTAAGGTAAAATAGATAATTATTATATGCTAAATAACAAATATTTTAATTATAAAAATTAAAGAAATGAAAGTTGAAAAAAAATTACCCAGTTATTTAAGCAACCCTAATAAGGGTGGTCTTTTAATTGGTTTTATTTATGTAATTGCTTTTATGAGTATTCTTTTCTTGTGGATATGGCAGGTTTTTGAGACAGAAACCGATAAATCATCAATGAGCCTAATTGATGAGCGATTATCTATAATTGAAGAACAAATTAATATAGCTGATGAAACTAATAATGACACTATCACCGATATCGCATCTTCTATTCAATTTCTAGATAAAGAAATAAGAAAATTATGGGATCTTAGTAACAAACGAAACAAAGTTAATATTCAAAAATTAACAGAACAACTAACCAATATTGAAAATTTGGTAGATCAGTTAAATAAGGACATAGATACAAACGAATCAAATTTAATGGATATGAGGCAAAATATTCAAAAAAATATTCAAAATATTGAGAGCTTAGGTTCTTCTGCTGAGGACTTAAATATTATTAAGCTTAATTTAAGTTCCATTGATACTCAGCTAATGTTAATGGATGATACTGTTCAAGCCTTAAATAACTACAAAAATCAGCTTAATCAAACAATTCTTGAGATACAGACCCAAATAAATACTGCTCAAACTCAAACTATTTTAGATGAAGAGGTAAATTGACAACAAATATATATAATAAATACACAAAATATGAATAAATTTGTTTTACAGGTCTTTCTTTTTTTAGCATTTATACCACTTGCGATTTTGATTGGATATGGGGTTCTAGTGATTGCTCCAATTTTTTGCTGTTTTCTTGCAATAAATTCATATAAATTTAATAATTTTAAAGAAATGTACATATGGATGGCCTTCGGAGGTCTCTCATTTATGCTTGCGCTATATATGTTGGGAGTTATATGAATACAGTTTTTAAAGGATATTTATTAATTATAGGCTCTGTTTCTATTGTCATGGGCATAATAGGTATGTTTGTGCCTGATTTTACTTGGTATCCTGCTTTTGAAAATATTGAAAGAGGAACCTCTGCAGCAAACTTTATAAGGACAATGTCAGGAGTTTTTGTTGCCTCTGGTTATATTCTAATAAGATTTATTTTTTCATCCTCAAAAGTACAACTTGGACATGTCTTAATATATCTGGTTGCGTTTATGTTAGTAGGAAAAATTTCTGGACTGTTTTATGAGGGTTTTCAGTTTCATGACATTATTACAACAACGTTGGGCTTTTTTACGTTAATTGGATTAATTGTTATTCATAAACATAGAAAAAATTTACTTAACTACGATCTTTAAAAAAACCTCCACTTAAATCATATATCTATATATAATGCCTAGGCCTGGGGATGTGGTGGAACTGGTAGACACGCTTGGCTTAGAACCAAGTGCCGCAAGGCGTGGGGGTTCGACTCCCTCCATCCCTACCACTTAATATATAATTTATCTATGGAAATTGATTTTAGGGCGCTTCAGGTTATTGCTGAAGTGGCATTAGGA
>CACOEZ010000016.1 GCA_902626385.1 uncultured SAR86 cluster bacterium | reverse complement strand
ACATAGTCTTCGTAATCCTCTGCAACAAGATTTCCTTTTAAAAGTCCAATAGCGACCATGTATTGCAGACAATGATCTCTATCAGCAGGATTATTTAATTCTCCGACCTTTGAAATAATTCTAATAGCTGATTCATGTGTTGTTATTTCGATTGATTCAATTTCATTAATCCTATCTTTTATTTCACTATGAAGACTGACTGCGGCCTCAACTGCAGTCTGCGCATGAAATTCTGCAGGAAAGCTTATTTTAAAAAGAATATTTTCCATTACATAAGTTTCAAATGGCTGCGGTAAAGATAAGCTGTCCCCCTTGAATAAAACATCTTCAAAACCCCAAACAGGCGCAGAAAGAGCTCCGGGATAACCCATCTCGCCCGACATTGTGATCATGGCTAATCTTACCCCTCTGCTTGTTGCATCTCCTGCTGCCCAGCTTTTCCTTGAGCCAGCATTTGGTGCATGTCTGTATGTTCTTAGGCTTTGCCCATCAAGCCAGGCTTGACTAACAGCATCTTTAATTTGATCAATTGAGCCACCTAACAATTTAGTTGCAACTGCTGTTGATGCAACTTTTACTAGTAAAACATGATCAAGTCCAACTCTATTAAAGCTGTTTTCTAAAGCTAAAACTCCTTGAATTTCGTGAGCCATTATCATTGATTCCAAAACAGTTCTCATTTTGAGAGGCTCGTCTTCATTAGCGATCTGTTGTCTGGATATAAAATCACAAACCGATAATATTGCTCCTAAATTATCAGATGGATGTCCCCATTCAGCTGCCAACCAAGTATCGTTATAATCGAGCCACCTAATAATACAGCCTATGTCAAAAGCACCTTTCACGGGATCTAATTCATAGTCAGTACCAGGAACTCTTACTCCATAGGGAACCTTGGTATCTCTTACTATTGGGCCTAGCATTTTTGTGCATGCAGGAAACTTTAGCGCTAACAATCCACATCCAATTGTATCTATGAGACAATTTCTTGCAGTATCTAAGGCAAGATCAGATTTTATTTCATAATTTGAAACATAGTCTGATATTTCTGTAATGAGTGCGTCAAAGCCTGGTCTGACGTTCAGATCAACATTTGATGACATGCTTATGTCCTATCAGCTATATCAATCCAATCCGCTGATTCAATACCTATAAATTCAGCACTTGGTCTAATAATCCTATTATTTGCTCTTTGCTCCATACAATGAGCTGTCCAGCCTGAGACTCTAGACATTACAAAAATAGGCGTAAATAATTTTGTTGGTATGCCCATGTAAAAATAAGCAGGAGCGTGAAAGAAATCTGCATTTGCAAACATTTTCTTTTCATCTGCCATCACTTTTTCTACCTCTTCAGCAACTTGGTATAAAGTATCATTTTCAGCCAGACGTGATAATTCTTTTGCGTATTCTTTAATTACATCGTTTCTTGGATCTCTAATTGAATAGACAGCGTGACCAAATCCCATAATTTTTTCTTTTTTTGAAAGCATATCTATGATTTTTGATTTAGCCTCATCTCTTGATGTCCAATTTTCAATTAATTCCATTGCTTTCTCATTAGCGCCGCCATGCAGTGGGCCCCTCAAAGATCCAATTGCTGCTACTACACAAGAATGTATGTCAGACATTGTTGAAGCACAAACTCTTGCAGTAAAAGTAGATGCATTAAATTCATGTTCTGCATATAAAATTAATGAAACATCCATAACTTTTTTATGCAACTCAGATGGCTCTTTCCCATGGAGAATATGCATGAAATGACCAGCCATTGTATCTTCATCATTCTTTAAATCTATATCCAAGCCCTCATGAGAAAATTTATACCAATAAGTAACAATAGATGGCATAGTTGCTATCATCCTATTAATTGAATTTAACTGATTTTCAAAGCTACCCTCTGGTTCTAGATTGCCAAGCATTGAGGTGCCAGTCCTCATGACATCCATTGGGTGCGCCGAAGCTGGTATCTTTTGCAAAACTTCCTTTAATTCGTTTGGAAGGTCTCTTTGTGATTTAAGAAGACTTTTATATTCACTCAATTCATTTGCATTAGGCAATTTACTGTATAAGAGCAAATATGCAACTTCCTCAAATGAAGCTTTTTCAGCTAATAACTCAATTTTATGGCCTCTGTATGCTAGTCCTTCTAATTGTCCTACAGTTGATAAGGATGTTTCACCAGCAACTTGGCCTCTTAAGCCAGCACCTTCTAATTTTTTTGTCATTTAAATACCTTTTATTAAATTAATCTGAGTACTTTTCATCTAGCTTTTTTTCAAAGTTGTAATAATCTAAAACTTCATATAATTCTTCTCGGGTTTGCATTATATCTAAGAGATTCTCCTGTGTCCCGTCTTTAAATAATGAATCATAAACTTTTTGAGCTGAGGAGCTCATAGCTCTAAAAGCTGTTAAAGGATAAAGTATCATATCTACTCCAGCAGACTCTAATTCATTTTGTGTAAATAAAGGTGTTTTACCAAACTCTGTAATGTTTGCTAAGAGAGGTGAGGAAAAGTTTTTCTTGAACTCTTTGTATTGATTAATATCAGTCACTGCCTCTAAAAAAATTCCATCAGCCCCATTTTCAATGTATTGACCACATCTATCAATTGCACCATCAATGCCCTCAGATAAAATTGAATCAGTTCTGGCCATGACAAAAAAAGAACTATCTTTTTTTGAGTCAACTGCGACTTTAATTCGATCGACCATTTCTCCAGTTTTCACAATTTGTTTATTTGGTCTATGGCCGCACCTCTTATCAAAAATTTGATCTTCTATATGGACTGCGGCGCAGCCTGCAGATTCCATTGATTGAATTGTTTTTTTAATACTAGCACTGGAGCCCCATCCAGTGTCAATATCTACTAATAGTGGAATTGATGATGCATCAGTGATTCTTTGAGCATCAATTAAAACATCTTTCATTGAAGTTACGCCAAGGTCAGGTAGACCGTATGATGCAGCAGCTACTCCACTTCCAGATAAATAGATTGCTTTATGACCAGCTTTTTCTGCAAGCATTGCTGAATATGCATTAATAGCTCCAGGTATTAAAAGTGGATTGCTATTTTCAAGGGCAGTTCTAAATTTTTTTCCAGAAGACATATTCAGTAATATTTTACTCCCCTAATTATTCTATCTTTATTATTTTTTCTTCTCCACCTGTTGGTATCTCTCAAACTGTAAACACAACCGCAATATTCTTGTTGATAAAAATGTTCTCTCTTTGAGATTTCTATCATTCTTGACGAGCCACCTTGTTTTCTCCAATTAAAATCCCAAAAATGAACGTCATCATATCTTTTGGCAGATCTCAAACCAGATCTATTTATTTGGTCCATATCTTTCCATCTTGAAATCCCTAATGTTGTTGCAAAAATATCAAAGTTATTTTCATGAGCATATAAAGCAGATCTTTCAAATCTCATATCAAAACATTTTGTACATCGTTCACCTCTTTCAGGTTCATTTTCTAGGCCTTTTATACGTTCGAACCAATTATCTTTATCATAATCTCCATCAATACAATGAAATCCAACTTGATCGCAGAATCTTCTATTTTCATTCTTTCTTATTTCGTACTCGTCTACAGGATGAATATTCGGATTATAAAAATATACAGTGGTTCTTATTTTTGATGCAGCCAAAGCTTCTATAATCTCTCCGGAACAGGGAGCACAACAACTATGAAGCAATAATTTCTTACCATTAAACGGTAATTTTAGTTCGGGTCTTTTGTAATTATTTAGTTTTAGTGATTCGCTCATTTGAGGTTTTTAACACCATATGGCACATGACCTGATGTAGTTGTTTCATTAGCAACCATAATATGCTTTTTTTGATCATCAAAAAAGATATCTGCATCAAAAGATTTCAAAAATTTGTTTTTTGGCATTCCACCAAGAAATAGTGACTCGTCTATCCTCACTCCCCATTGTCTTAAAGTTTTTATAACCCTCTTATCTGAAGGAGCAGATCTTGCAGTAACTAAAGCTGTCCTTATAGGACATTCATTAATTTCAAAGTCATTTTGTATCTTATTGAGTTCAACCAGAAATGATTTAAAGGGTCCCTCTTTTAAAACGGTTTTTGAATTAACTTCGTTATCAATAAAGGCTTTTAATCCTTTTTCCTGGAATACTTTTTCTGATTCATCTGAAAAAATAACTGCATCACCGTCAAATGCAATTTTAAGTTGATCTGATTGAGTTTCTTTTATATTTTTTCCAGAATTTGAAACAATTGTTGCAGCAGCAACATTACT
>CACOEZ010000015.1 GCA_902626385.1 uncultured SAR86 cluster bacterium | reverse complement strand
CAAAAAATTTTTTTGTAATAAGTTCTGATCTGCATACTCACTCAGCTTTTTCTGATGGTCATGTTTGGCCTAATCTCAGAACAGCCGAAGCACTCAGAGATGGTATAGATCTTTTAGCTATAACTGAACATTTAGAGCTTCAACCGCACAAAAATGATATTCCACACATAGATAGAAATAGAGCATATGAAATTGCAAGAGATTCTGCTGAAGGTGATGAACTAATTGTGATAAATGGCACTGAAATCACTAGAAAATTTCCTCCAGGTCACATTAATGCTGTTTTTGTTCAAGATGCAAATAAGCTAATTAATATTGATAGATCGAGACAACCGGAAGTTGATGAGTATATTGAAGGATTGCCAAAAGATCTTATTCAAGAATATATTGATGAACCATGGCTGAATGATGGAGTTCTTGCGGCATTATGGCCAATAGAAGAAACTTTAATGGAAGCAAAAAATCAAGAGGCTTTCGTATTTTGGAATCATCCAGCGTGGTCATCTGAAGAAGAATCATCTGATAAATTGCTCCATGAAATACATATAGATTTATTTAATCAAAACTTAATTCATGGAATAGAGGTTGTAAACGGTATATGGTTTTCAGATGAAGCATTTCAAATTGCTATTGATTATGATTTAACAATTATAGGGACTTCAGATGTTCATGGTTTAATCGATTGGGATTATTTACAAAGACCGAATGGACACAGATCAGTAACCTTAATACTTTCAGAAGATAAAACCGAAAAATCAATTAAAGATGCCTTGTTTAAAGGAAGAACTGTAGTTTGGTACAAAAACATTCTTATTGGAAAAAATGAAAATGTGCAAGAAATTATTGATGCAAGTTTATCAATAAAAAATGCTTATTTTAAAGGGAATACAAATGTTTTACTTGTTGAGATAGAAAATATTTCAGATGCAAATTTTCAATTGAGTGTTAACGATGGGCAATTAATTGAAAATAACCCAAATATCTTTTCAGTAGCGCCCCACGGTATAACGAAAATCGAAATTGGAAACAGTAAAAGTACAAAAGTTAATCTTGGTGTCGATGTATTAAATGCATATATTGCCCCAAACACTCATCCAAGCATTACTTTAAGCAATTAAGTTACAAAATTTGCCGCAATCTCGTTAATATTTAAAGAATATTTATATTTTCTATGTATATATTGTCTAATCTAGATTAGAATCTGAGTAGTGAATAATTATTAACTCGAGAGGATACAATGAAAAAAATTCTACTAGCGTTTTTACCTTTAGTTTTACTTACAACAACTTTATCTGCGAACGTCGATACAACTGCTCGGATAAAGGGTACTGTTAATGTTGCAGGTGCTACGGTTGAGGCCGTTCATACACCTACAAATACAACAAAATCAGTTGTTAGTTCAGCATCAGGTAACTTTAATATTAACTTCCTTCCAATTGGCGGACCTTACATCATAAAAATATCGCGTGCTGGATATGAGACTCAAACAATCAATGTTGAGAATCTCACTGTGGCGAATCCAATAAAACTATCCGTTAATTTGATTTCAGATAACATTGATGAGGTTCAAGTAATTGCATCAAAAGTTAGCTCATCAAAAGTTAACAGTGGATCTGTATTATCAAGCGAAAGGATTGCCCAGATACCGACAATCACAAGAAATATTGCTGATTATCTTAAATTCGATCCAAGAGTTAGCATAAATGGTGCTAACGCAAGAAATTCTGAAATATCTGTACTTGGTAAGAATTCAAGATTAAATGACTTCACAATTGATGGCGTTAGTTTTAACGATGCTTTTGGGTTAAACGATAACGGTTTCGCAACTATGAAAAATCCAATTAGTATTGATTTTGTTGATGAAATTACAGTTGACATCACCCCATACGATGTATCCAAAGGTAATGCAACCGGTGGAACAATCACGGCTGTATCTAAAAGTGGTACCAACGAATTTCATGGTTCTGTTTACACAACTTCTAGAGATAAAGGTAATGTAGGTGATCTACCAAATGGTGAGGAATATTCAGACTTCCAAGAGGATGCTTTGGCCATCACTTTATCAGGCCCAATTATTAAAGATAAATTATTCTTCTTTTTAGGTTATGAAGAAAGTGAAGATGTTAGACCTAGTCTTTGGGGAACCTCAGATTCAAATGCTACAAATAAATGGGATACATCAAGTGCTACTATGGATGCTATTGCAAAACATATGTTAGATACATATGGATATACAGCAGGCTCATATAACAGTATTACTTTCCCAACAACACAAGAACAGTTGCTTGTTAAATTAAATGGAAACATTAATGATGATCACAGAGCTGAGTTGGTTTACCAGGTGACAGAAGATTCATATTATGCAAATTATGATAGTTCTGGCAGACCTACTTTTTCAAATAATTATTACGAAATACCACCAGAAACTGAAAGAGTGACAGTTAATATTTACTCAGATTGGACTGACAGATTTTCAACTAGAATTAGATTTAGTGATCGTTTCTTTGAGCAAGATGCTAATTCTGGAGACGGAGGATATGGTGGATTGATGCCTGAATTCCATATTTATGAAGGTGGCGACATTATTTATGTTGGTTCTGACAGATACAGAGGTCATAACTTAATTGAAGTTGATCAACAGTTAATGTCAATTAAAGGTAATCTTGATTTTGATAATCACTACATAACATTTGGTTATGAGACCGATTCATCATCTATTTATAACTCGTTTATCAATAGATACACTGGAGAGTTAAACTTTAGTGGCTTAGCAAACTTCTATGCTGGTAATTACAACAGGGTTGAGACTTTTGCAGTTTCTATTGATGCTGGAGGTCCGTACTCTTTGGTAAGAGATGATCCAGCTCTACCTGCGGCACGTTTTGATATAGACGAAACTATAATGTATCTTCAAGATGAGTGGCAAGTTAACGATAATTTGTCAGTAGCGTTTGGTGTCAGACATTATGACTTTGATATACCACAACAGGCATTATTAAATACTTCATACCAGTCAAAATTTGGTTTCAGAAATAATGCAACAGTAAGTTATAAAGTTACACAACCAAGATTCTCATTTGACATGGATGTTTCAGATTCTATGTTTGGAGATAGTAATAAAGTTGTTGCTGCTTCATTAACAGGTGGATATGGTTTATTCCACGGAAGATTACCTAAAGTATTTTTCAGTAATGGATTTGGAAGAAGTAGCGTAGATTCTTTTTATAGTAGATTTGGAAGAGGTGGACCAGACTCAGCATGTGCTGGACCAATTCCAAACTTAAATTCTGCTGCAGTCACAGGTGTAACTGATCCTAGGTTCTTCTGGTACAGAAGTAGTGCCTCAACCTGTGCTTTAAAAGGAGCATCTTCAAACTGGTATGGATTTACACATGGAACAGATCCGAACTTTGAAGGACCTCAAACATGGAGAGGTAATCTTAAGTTAGATATGTTAACTGCCAGTGGTTATGACATTTCAATTGAATATAACCGAGACAAAGTCAAAAAAGACGTTGACTTCAGAGATTATAGTTACGAAGTTGAAAGCGTTCTTGCCGATGGCCGTCCTGTAACTGACAGTAATGAAAATACATATATTACTAATACAAGCCAAGGTGGAGGTTATTCAATAACAACTGCTGTGCAGAAAGGCTTTGATAATGGACTTGAATTATATTTTGGTTATACAAATATGCATCAAGAGGATGTTGCTGCTATGACTTCAGCTCAACATAGTTCATCATATGGATATCAACCTAGAGGTTATGGTGAGCTTGTTCCTGCTGCAAGATCATCATTTATGAATGAACATAAGTTTGTTCTTGCTTTATCCTATACAACACAAATAATCGGTGATAACGATACAACTTTCTCACTATTAGGTATTAGAAAGTCAGGAGAGCCTCATAGTATTACCTTTGACGGTGATTCATTTAATGGTCGAGGAAGAGACGGATATGACTTAGCATATATTCCAACAGGTGCTGATGATCCAAATGTAGTTTTCTCATCAGGTCAGGTTGCTCAAGATGTAATGAATTTTGTAAATTCAAAAGGCTGTATATCTAAGTATGCTGGTCAAATCATACCGAGAAATACTTGTGACAATCCATGGCAGGGTAGAATTGATTTAAGAATCACTCAAGAAATTGCTCTTGGTGATAAAGGTCATAAGTTAGTCGGTTATCTAGATGTTCAAAATCTATATAATTTACTATCTAACTCACATGGATGGGCACAAGAAGTTAACTATAATGTCAGTAGAGCAATTATTGTTGATGGAGCTGATGACAGCGGAAGATATGAAATATCAGGGGTCGATACTGATGATAGTTATTTCTTCTCAACTGCTAATGGTCAATCAATGTGGCAAATCAACTTTGGTTTGGCATATAGGTTTTAGTCATTAAATATATTAAAAAGGGCGGTATATACTGCCCTTTTTTTTGCTAAAATCTAACATATGTCCAACAAAGTACCAGAACTTTCATTTAAAGATATAGAAAAAGGAGATTCCTTTTCTATAAATATACTAAAAGAAGCTCTTACTAATCATGGTTTTTTTTCAATTACTGATCATGGGTTATCTCAGGATTTAATTAATAAATGTTATAAATGTTCAAAAGAATTTTTTGATTTAGACACTGATACTAAATATCTTTATAGTTCTGTTGGTTCAAAGGGAGCAAGAGGTTATACACCCAAAGGCATTGAAACTGCTGTAGGTGAAAAAGTCGCAGATCAAAAAGAGTTTTGGCACCATGGACCGGTAGTTGATGAAACGTATGATAAAAACATACCTAAAAATTTATCCATAAAAGAGGTTCCAAATTTTAACGAAAATTTCGATGAGCTCTACTCAGAACTACATATAATTGGCTCAAGAGTGTTATCGGTTATCTCTTTATCATTAGGGCTAGGTAAAGATTATTTTTGGCCGTGGATTGAAAAAGGAAACTCATTATTAAGATCTATTCATTATCCGCCTGTTGATGGAGATGTTAATCCTCATAGAGCTAGAGCCCATACAGACATTAACTTGATAACTCTTCTTATTGGAGCAGAAGAAGGTGGACTTGAGGTTCTTAATAAAGATGGCTCATGGATTAAAGTTGAACCGAGCTCTAATGCAATTGTTTGTAACATAGGCGACATGATGCAATTGGTTACTGATAAAAATCTTGTAAGTACAACCCATAGAGTAATTCAAGATACAAAAGCTAAATCAAAGGCTAGATATAGCATCCCTTTCTTTCTTCATCCAGCACCCTCAGTAATGTTGAAATCTATTTTTAGAGATGATGATGAGGGTATTTCAGCTGATGAGTTTCTTGATGAAAGATTAAAAGCCATCAAGCTATACTAAATTATGGAATTTTCATACATTATTCAAATTTTTATTGGTTTTATTGGCCTAGTATTAATTGCAATACCTTTTTCCTCAAACAGAAAAATTATTAACTATAGACATATAATTTCTGCAATTTTGTTTCAATTATTTCTAGCCTTTATTCTTATAAAAGTTCCGGTAATTACAAATTTATTCTCCTATTTGGCAGACGCAGTTGCAGCTCTTCAAATAGCGACTGGCAAAGGAACAGAATTTGTATTTGGATATCTTGGTGGTGGAACTTTACCATTTGATTTAGCTCAGAAAGGTTCAGCTCTTATATTTGCATTTTCCATTCTTCCTTTCATTATTGTAATGTCATCTATTACGGCAGCATTATGGTATTGGGGAATTCTTCCATTCATAGTCAATATATTTTCAAAAATTTGTCAAAGACTATTTAATATTGGAGGACCTATTGGTCTTGGTGCAGCAGCAAATGTTATAGTTGGGCAAGTTGAAGCTCCTTTACTAATAAGACCTTATCTCAGTAAATTATCAAATAAAGAACTTTTAATTTTAATGACAGCGGGCATGTCTACTGTTGCTGGCTCAATAATGGTTGCTCTTGTTAGCATGCTTCAATTGCAATTTAACGACTTAAATTTAATACAGCATTTTTTAACTGCATCAATATTATCTGTACCAGCTGCGATTTTATTTGCAAATATACTGATGCCTTCAAATGAAGTTACTGACTTTGAAGGTGATGAGACTCCAAAAATTTATGAAAATACCATGGATGCAATTACTAGAGGTACGAGAGATGGAACTGATATTGCAATAGGAGTTGGATCAATTCTAATAGTATTTATTGCCTTGGTTTATTTAGTCGATTCAATCCTTGGAATTTTTTCAATTGGTAACCAGGCTTTGTCTCTTCAAATGATTCTTGGATATATTTTTGCGCCAATAGCATGGCTTATGGGTATTCCTTGGGAAGAAGCAATAGTTTCAGGAAAGCTCCTAGGTATTAAAACAGCACTTAACGAATTTGTAGCCTATGCTGAGCTAGCAAATCTTCAAGATGGTCTGATATCTGATAAGAGTAAACTAATCACACTCTATGGATTATGTGGTTTTGCTAATTTTTCTTCAGTTGGAATCTTAGTATCAGGTATCAGCGCAATGTCACCAGAGAGAAAACCAGATTTAATTAAGGTTTCACTTAAAGCTCTAATAGGTGCGACGCTTGCCTCATGCATGACCGGTACCGTTATTGCATGTTTTGTTTAATTATTAATTACAATAAATAAATTTAAGTAAGAAGCAAAAAACAACCAAGTTATATATGGCAAATGCAGAAATGCTGCCAATTTATCTTTTTTTATAACAAGGAATATTATTTTAATATTTATAAATATTAATAACCATATATCAATTAGTGCTACTAACGGCAGATGGAAGGAAAAAAACAGCCATGACCATATGGCATTTAAAAATAATTGAAAATAAAATAAATTTTTAATAGTGTTATAAGCTCGCCAGATTGTAATGGCCATAAAAAAATATAAGATCGGCCAAACAATCCCAAAGACATATCCAGGAGGATTTAGATCAGACTTTACAAGTCCTTGATACCATGAATCAGTTCCAGTATTTGCTGAAGCAAGGCTACCAACTATTAATGTAAGCATAACCAAAGTGATTCCATTAATCTTTGGATTGACTTTAAGCACTATCTTTTTCTAAAAAATCTACTTATCGTATTTGCGATATTTCCAAAAAGATTTGAGCCTTTTGGCCTTGCTTCAATGTAGATGTAGAAACCAACAAAAGCTAAAGATAGAAGAAATACCCAGACCGCGTCATATTCACCCATTTTATATCTTCTCAACTATCATTGAGCATACTGAGTATCCTGCTCCAAAAGAGCAAATGATACCTTTTTCACCCTGTTTTAAATCATTATGAAGATTAAATGCAAACATTGATCCCGCACTAGCCAAATTTCCAAATTTCTGAATTGGAAGGGGTGCTAATGATTCATCAAAATCATCTGTATTTATAACCTTTGAAACAATCAAATTGACCATCCTTGAATTTGCTTGATGCAGCCAAAATTTTGAAATATCACCTGGCTTAATATTATTTGCTGTGAGTTGTGAAGAAATAAATTCTGCAACCATTGGGCAAACTTCCTTAAATACACTATTACCATTTTGATAAAATAATAAATCTTCAATTGATTTTTCATCGGATGCAGCTCTTACAAGGTAACTCCAATCACTTCTAATGTTATTTGAAAATTTTGTTACTAACTTTCTATCAATAATCTTAAAACAATTCCCAGATGTTTTTTCTTTGGATACGACTGTAGCAACACAGCCATCTCCAAAAATAAAGTGTATATCTCTTTTTGCATAGTTAACAAAAGGCGTGGAAATTTCCGGATTAATGACCAAAATTGTTTTTGCTAAACCTGAAGAAATATCACTGAATGCATTGTTAATTGCAAAAGTTGTTGAAGAACAGCCAACTAACATATCATAAGCATATCCTTCAATACCTAACTCATTTTGTATCTCAATAGCAACTGACGGATAATTTCTAGCAGCATGCGATGTCCCTAATATAACTCCATCTATTTCATCAGCAGAAACATTAGCCTGTTTCATTGCTTTTTTAGCAGCTTCAATTCCAGCAATTGCATGAATGGAAAGTCTTGATTCATCTTCGTGTTTCACAGATGGCATCATTTTCTCAATATCTAAAATATTTTTTTTATCAATAACATGTCTTGTTTTGATTCCAGAAGCTTTTTCAATAAATGCTGAGGAAGAATATTCCATTGGTACAACATCACCATTATCAATAGAATTTTTATTTTCTTCATTAAAGTTATCAACATAGGAATTAAACGAGGAAACTATTTCATCGTTTGTGATAACTTCATCTGGAAACCATATTCCAGTTCCTGCTATATGAATATCATTCATAATCGTTTAAATAATTATTATATGAGTTTATTATAAATTATGAACACAAACTCCACCAATAATGAAAATACTGTTTATAGGTATTTATCTAAAAGCACCTTGATTAAGGGTATTGTTCATATCAGTCATGGCATGGCAGAGCACATACCAAGGTATCAATGGTTGATAAATAAATTAAATAACGATGGTTATCATGTTATTGCTATTGATCATCTTGGGCATGGAAAAAGAATAAAAAATGGACTTAAGGGTTTTTTTGCTGAAAATGATGGATGGAACATAGTAGTCGATGACCTTATTTCTTTAGTAAACTCTGTGCATGATGAGTACCCTAATTTAAAACAATTTGTTTTAGGTCATAGTATGGGATCATGGATTGCTCTCAGCGCAGTTCAAAAAAATATAAGAATAGATGGTTTAATCTTATCTGGCTCATCTAAAGTACCTTCGTCTTTATTGCGCTTTCAAAAATCTTTACTAATGATTTTAATTCTTATATTCGGAAAAAAATCATATGGTAAGTATTTTGATGAAATGATTTTAGGGGCATATAACAAATTTTTTAGCCCCAATAGAACCACAAAAGATTGGATTTCTTCAGATAATTTAAATGTTGATGAATATATTAATGATCCGATGTGTGGATTCGTTGTTACTAATGGCTTGTGGCTTGATTTAGCTAACGGAATGATAGATGTTTTTGAATACAAAAAATATGCTGGGACTGATAAAGATCTTAGAGTTTTCTTAATTTCAGGTTCTAAAGATCCAGTTGGTCAAAATGGCAAAGGAGTTTCAAGTTTATATAAATTCTTAAAAGATATATTTCCGAACACCTCTATGGAGATTA
>CACOEZ010000014.1 GCA_902626385.1 uncultured SAR86 cluster bacterium | reverse complement strand
CAAGCCAAATAATTGTTTTAAAGAAACTTCTTCCTTTAGCCACAGATAAGCAATTATCATCGTATTAAAAGCAGTTGTCGCATTCAATATTGCTAACATGTTAGAGTCCGAACCAAAACTTGCTAAAGAAAACATAGTAAATGGTATTGCATTATTTGTAATAGCTAAAAGCATTGAATGCTTCCAAATTGGTTTCAGAAGATTGATATATTTTTTTCGAAGTAGAACAGGTATAAAAATTAATGAAGCAATAATCAATCTTGCCTGAACAAGTGCAACAGCTCCAAATTCTGGAGCAGAAATTTTAATAAATATAAAAGCGCTACCCCAAATTGCGCCAAGTAATATTAATAATGCCCAGTATCGTAATTCCATATTCAATAATAAAAAAAACCCCCAAATTAAATTTGGGGGTTGAGCTAACTTTTGTTTACTAACAAATGTTAGCCGGAAACTAAAAGCCTACCTCTGTCAAAAGGTAAATCCTCCGTTTCCTGTTATTTTATAAATACTAATAGGACCACCTCCATGTTCAGGGTAGTAATAAAATATTTAGCAATCCCCTTAAAAAATTACTAAATAAGACACCAAATTAAATTATATACAGAAAAGAATCTAAATAAAGAGGTTTGAGATATTAAAACAAAAATTCTAACTGGGTTTTAGGTTCTAATAATTTATGTTTATATGCTTGATCAAAATGCTTATGATTAAATGTTTTTAAATAATCTTCCAATAAACTTAAATCACTGTTGAAATACTTAAAAGCAATCATTTTTTTGGTAGACTCTTTATCAACAGAAGAATCAAGTTCTGCAATGATTGGATCATTTTTTATATATACTACGTTATTCATCGTGACATTATACTGTATAAATATACAGTATACAAGTTTAGTCGCTTTCAGGATTTAATATCAGTCTTGTATCAATAAGAGTTCTAAATATAACCCATAAAGTTGCTATTACAGCTAAAGCTCCAAGGAAATCTCCAACTGCAAATCTAAATACAACCAAAGCTGTTATCGAACTAGTTGAATTAATTACTGAAAGGATAAGATTTACTAAAATTCCATTTAATAAAGATGATACAACTATTACTAGTAACAAAAATTTATAATTCTGAAAACTAACTTTTTTGAAGAATGAAAAAAAACCAGGTGTTGCTCGAGTCCACTTAACTAACTCAACAGATATAACAACAGATAATAGTGATGCCACTGCTGCAACAGACCAGCCTGTCATATAATCAACATGATGAATAATCGCAGGTCCTGTTATTTCAGCAAGATATAAACCTGGTAAAGAATAGTATCTGAAGAAACAAAACATCAAAACTCTTGCACCATGTGGCAAATAACAAAGACTGCCTATCCATTCATCAGTATATGGTGCTAAGCCAGCAACATCATAATATTGAAGAAAATACCAGACTGAGTAACAAAACATTGCAAAAACATAAACAGTTATTGTGACTTTTATAAAGTGCAGCATGATTAATTAAGATTAAATTAGTGAGCTAGTACTAAATTAAATTCTCTTTTGTCTCCTTGTGATTGCTTTAATAAAACTAAGTCAGCAGCTTCAAATTTTTTTATCGTTTTATAGACAGTTGATCTTGAGAAACCTGAGTTATTAATTACATCACTGATATTGCAAGAACCGTTTGTAGATATATTCCAAGCGATTATGTGGTAGACCTTTTTTTCAGTTTCATTATAAGAAACTAAATTTAAATCTTTTTCAATATTCCAGAGCATTTCTAAAATGCTAGATAGATCATTTGAATATTTACTTGGCATGTATAAATAATACATATAAAGAAATAACGAAACAAGTATAATAAATTTTTAATGTAGGAAGGTTGGCAGAGCGGTAATGCAGCACCTTGGAAAGGTGTCGTCGGTAACGGCGCGGGGGTTCGATTCCCTCACCTTCCGCCAAAATATTATTGATTAAATTCTCTAAAATTTTTAAATAACTTAATTTTTTTATTTCCTCTAACTGGATTTATATCAATACCGCCCCTCCTTTGAAATCTTCCACAGACTTCAATATGGTTAGGATTAAACTTAGAAAGTAAATGCATATAAATTTCATCAATACATTTTTCGTGAAATCCTCCATGTTCTTTGAATGAGATAAGGAATTTATTCAAATATTTAGCATCAATCCTTTTATCCATATAAATATAAATATTTGCAAAGTCAGGTTGAGAAGTAACAGGACAAATTGATCTAAAACCATTAAATTTCAAAATTTTATTTGATTGTGTTTTTTTTAACTTGGTGTCATTTAAATTGATAAAATTAGGTTCTTTATTAAAACTTTTTAAAAACCTAATTTTGATTTTATTTTTCATAACGGACTCAAGCTCTCTTTTCAATTTTTTTATTAGTTCTGACTGATTCTTGAAAGATTTTTTATAAAATTCATTAAGATATAGTTTCAGTGATTTAGATTCAACTATTAAGTCTGATTCATATGGAATAATAATTTCTAAGACTCGTAATCTTGGAAGATTATTTTTATTTAGATACATAAAATCATATACGTTCCAAATATCTATACCATGTTTAATTGGATCTTTGTTTCTTTGAATTGGATCAAGTAAGCTTTTGCCTGACTTATTAGGATTTTGTTTTTTTCCTAAAACTTTTGTCATCACTCTCTAATACCAGTTCCTCTATTGAGAAGATAAAGAGAAAATAGAGTAAAGAACAATATAAAAATGCTAATCATAGTAAGTGAAAAAGATATAGAAACATCACTTATTCCTAACATTCCTTCTCTAAAGGTATTAACAACATACAACATTGGATTTGCTAAAGAAACAGATCTCCAAAACTCAGGGAGAATATTGATTGAATAGAATACTCCTCCAAGGTATATGAGAGGTGTCAAAACAAAAGTTGGAATTACTGAAATATCATCAAAACTGTCTGCAAAAACTGCATTTATGAATCCCATTAGAGCAAACAATATTGAGGTTAAAAATAATACTAATATTGTTAATGGGAGATTTGCAATAGTGAAATCAGGATAAAAGAAAAGACTTACACAAAAAACAATAATACCAACCAAGATACCTCTACAAACACCTCCTAGAATAAATCCAAGAAGAATAGTCCAGTTTGGCATTGGTGAAATTAATAACTCCTCTATTGATTTTTGAAATTTGACTGAATAAAAAGATGAAACAACATTTGCATAAGAATTAGTTATAACTGACATCATGATTAAACCCGGTATCATGAATTGAACATAATCAAAACCGTCCATTGAACCAATTCTTGGCCCAATTAAAGAGCCAAATATTACAAAATATAAAGACATCGTGACTGCTGGTGGCACAAGTGTTTGAACCCAAATTCTCATAAATCTTCTTATTTCTTTCGATGTAAGAGTCCATAAGGTAGTAGCAATATTAATTTTTTTTGGTAGCTCCATATTATTTTTTTACCATTTCTATAAACAACTCTTCTAATCTATTTGACTCATTTCTCATTGATTTAACTTGTATATTTAATTTGTTAAGTTCATTAAATAAATTATTAAGTGACTTATCCTTATTTACAGCAGTAACAAGTGTTAAAGGATCTTCTAATCTTAATGAATAGTTCTCGATTACTGGAACTTCATCTAAGGGATGTTCAAGGTCTAGCACAAAACCTTGCACATCTAATTTTCTTAGTAAATCTTTCATGCTTGTATCTGCAACAATTTCGCCTTGATCAATTATCCCAATATTCCTACAAAGTTGTTCTGCTTCTTCAAGATAATGAGTAGTTAATATTATTGTTGTCCCATTTGTATTTATTTCTTTTAAAAATGTCCACATTTCTCTCCTAAGCTCAATATCAACACCAGCAGTAGGTTCATCTAGAATAAGTAATTTGGGTTCATGAATAAGCGCCTTAGCAATCATTAGTCTTCTTTTATACCCTCCTGAAAGCGTTCTTGCTTGATCATTACGTTTATCCCAAAGACCTAATCTTTTCAACATATTTTCAACTTTAGGACTGGCAATTGATTTCTTAATTCCATAAAAACCTGCTTGAGTTGTAACAATATCAATCACATTCTCAAACTGTGAGAAGTTTATTTCCTGTGAGACAACTCCAAGCATTGACTTTGCCATAGCAACATCTTCATCAATATCTATACCAAATATCTTTACATTTCCAGAGGTCTTAGTTACTAAAGTTCCTATGATCCCTATTGTTGAAGATTTACCAGCACCATTTGGCCCCAATAGTGCGTAAAAATCACCTTCATTAACTTTTAAAGAAATTCCTTTAAGAGCTTCAGTCCCTCCAGAATATACTTTTTTTAAGTTATCAATTTCTAGTGCGTAACTCATGTCGAATTATCTTGTTCTGTTTTTCCTACCACGAATATACTCAATATTATCCCAATAATTAAGCCAAGCCATACAAATTCGCCAGAGAAAGCTATTAACAAAGAAATAAATAAAGCCGAAGCCATTTCAGCATTTGTTTTAGGTATTGCTAATGCAACATAAGCACATGCAAAACCAGTAAGGACTAATGTGAGGTTAAGAGCTATATTCATTAATGGTTCCATTAGTGTAATAAAAGGCAATGTTACATATAGAAAAGGCAGTCCCATGAGATAATAGGATCCTAAACCATCAAATATTGATGGCATTTCTTTAGAGCCTTTTTTCCATCTTTCTGCAACAACAACATGGACGCCAGTCCATAAAGCACCTTGAGTTGGAAAATTTGGATTAAAAATTAATCCAATTAAATTCCTTACAGCTATCGAAAGATGAAATCTATTAGAATCTATAGATATTGGCTCATCAGGTCTTTCTTTTTGAGCATCATTAAGTATCTCCTGACCAGTGATGATATCTCCAAACAATATAATATAGCCAATAATAACTAATGGTATTGCCTCTAAATACATACTAAATTCTGGAAACCCTATTGAAAATGGTGAAGTTCTCTCAAATAAAGTAACTACATCTGGGAAAGCAAAGCCCCATGTAACATCAAGATTTGCTTCACCAATTGAATATGCAACTATTGCAGCAATTAAAAATCCAGGGAGCAACCCAAGTGAGCTAATTTTCTGAAAAAAAACATTTTTTGAAGCAAGTTTTTTAAATGGATCTGAGAATGTAGTAAGTATGCAGAGAGCAATTGCTATTGTCATTGCAATTGGTTGTTCCATAAACTTTGCATCAAATTCTTTGAAAAAAACTTGGTAAAATGCAGCTACTGCTGCACCTAAAATAATGCCAGATTTTAATGCATTTGGAATGTTGCTAACTATCTTTTCACTTAGTCCTGTTATTCCAAGGAATGCTACTAATAAAGTAAATTCAATGCATATTGCTGTCATAAATTGAAAAGTTTCAACTTGATATTCAGCTCCAGAAGGTAAATAAAAACCCATAGTGGCAAAAACACCAATTACAATCGGATATGCAGGAGTAATCCATCCAGGTGCAAATGGAACACCAAAAATTATTGGTCCAGAGGCTATCAATGTTCCAGATATGAAAGAAAGCGCTACTCCCTCTTCAAATGATAAACCCATACCCATAGCAATAGGGATCCCAGCAAATGCTGTTGCTCCAGAAATAATTAATCCTTGAAGAAACTCAGCAGTTCTAAACTTAATATGTAAAAAGGGTATCCTCAGTCTGAAAGGACCCCATTTAATTCCATTGACCTGAACCTGATTAGTATTCATTTGGATAAATCTGCCATTCCATCCTCTAAGCCTTTCAGAGTAAGAGGATACATTCTATCTTCAAATAGTTCTTTTAAGATGCATATTGATGATGTGTAATCCCAATGATCATCAGGAACTGGATTAAGCCATGCCATATTCTCAAAATGATCTGATAATCTTTTAATCCATACGTGACCTGCCTCTTCGTTCCAATGTTCGATACTACCTCCGGCATTTGTAATCTCGTAGGGTGCCATAGTTGCGTCACCAACAACGATGATTTTGTAGTCAGATGAAAACTTATTAATAATATCTTGAACCAAAAATCTTTCTTGAGACCTCCTTCGATTGTCTTTCCAAACAGATTCATAAATACAATTATGAAAATAAAAATATTCTAGATTTTTAAATTCGGTTTTAATTGCAGAAAAAAGCTCTTCGCAAAGCTTCACATATGGATCCATAGAACCGCCTACATCAAATAAAACAATAACCTTTACCGAATTTAACCTTTCAGGAACCATTTTGATATCAAGATAGCCAGCATTTTTTGCTGTTGATTTTATTGTGTCATCCATATCTAGTTCTAGATCATTTCCTTGCCTTGCAAATTTTCTAAGCCTCCTAAGTGCCATCTTTATATCTCTAGTACCAATAATTACTGAATCATCAAGATTAGAATATTGTCTTTGTTCCCAGACTTTGACAGCTTTTTTCTGGCCTCCTTCACCTCCAACTCTAATACCCTCAGGATTTTGTCCACCATGACCAAATGGTGAAGTACCATTTGTACCAACCCATTTATTACCACCTTCATGACGTTTCTTTTGTTCTTCTAGCCTTTTTTTAAATTCCTCTAGTAATTTTTCTAAGCCACCTAAAGATTTAATTTTTTTAAGTTCCTCGGGATCTAATTCTTTTTCAAAAGCTTTTCTTAGCCACTCTTCAGGTATTAGGGCTTGGAAAACATCTTCAAGTTTTTCAATTCCCTTAAAATAAATATCAAATGCCTTATCAAACTTATCATAATGTTTTTCATCTTTTACAAGAGTTGCTCTTGATAAATAATAAAAGTCATCCAAATTTGCATACACGAGTTGATTTTCAAGAGCTCCAAGAAGATCCAAAAGCTCTCTAAGAGTACATGGAACACCAGCTGATCTGATGGTTTGAAATAAATTAATTAACATTTACTTTGAATTAGCTTCTCGTCTAGACATAAATGCAAGTCTTTCAAGAAGCTGGACATCTTGTTCGTTTTTAAGAAGTGCTCCATATAAAGGAGGTATAGCTTTAGAGGAATCAGCGTTTTTAAGAATTTCATCTGGCATATCGTCAGATAATAGTAACTTCAACCAATCAATTAATTCAGATGTAGAAGGTTTTTTCTTTAAACCAGGAATTTTTCTTAAATCAAAGAATATTTCAAGCGCCTCTTTAACTAATTTTTTCTTAATTTTTGGATAATGAACTGAGACTATTTTATTCATAGTATCTCTATCTGGGAATTGTATATAGTGAAAAAAACAACGTCTGAGAAATGCATCAGGTAATTCTTTCTCATTATTTGAAGTCATTATTATTAATGGTCTATGCTTAGCCTTTATAGTTTCACCAGTTTCATAACAAAAGAACTCCATTCGATCTAATTCTTGCAGTAAATCATTTGGAAATTCAATATCAGCTTTATCTATTTCATCTATTAGCAATACAACTTGTTTATCTGATGTAAATGCTTCCCATAATTTACCTTTTTTTATGTAATTTGATATATCTTTTACTCTTTCATCACCTAATTGAGAATCTCTAAGTCTAGTTACAGCATCATATTCATAAAGGCCCTGAGATGCTTTTGTAGTTGACTTTATATGCCATTCAATCAAATCCATATTTAATGCACTTGCAACCTCAATAGCTAAAAGTGTTTTTCCTGTTCCTGGCTCTCCTTTAACTAATAATGGTCTTTCTAAAGACCTTGCAGCATTGACAGCCATGCTTAAATCATCAGTTGATATATAATTTTTTGTACCTTTGAATTGCATTTAACTTCCTTATTTAGATAATTTCTCTTCTGACTTTAGTATTCTAGTGAGTTGACGGCTAGAAGCAACTAAGTTTCCATTTAAATCCCATAAATTACAGTCCTGTTCAAAATAACCTTTGTTAATGTCTGTAGCTATAAAATCTGCATAAATGGTCTCAGTTGTAGGTAATTGTCTTATATGGGTGGTTAATGTAATAGTAGGAACCCAACCCAAGGCACCATATTTGTTACAAACTACCGGTGGCAATATGTCTGAGTAAAAAGATAAGCAGAATTGATCTGGCAATCCACCTTCCATTTTTAAATAAGCGCAACATCTAGCATCATAATTTGAATTATCTTCATCTTCGCCTCTTTTCCACCAAACTTGGTTGGGATGAATAGAACACTCAAGTTGGTGAATAAATGATGGAGTAAATCCCTTGGTTATTTCATCGTAGTTAAGATTTATATATTCATCTTTATCTTTATCGTTAAAAATTTCAGGTAAAGGTTTTTCTAATCCATCATATCCTTTCATATGATGGAAATCTGAGCATGTGCCTGTAAAGGTTGTACATACTCTTTCATCCTGTATAAGTTTAACAATGCCTGATGAACTACCCTTTCCAACCTTAAAGACATCTACTTCAAGTGAAATTGGTTTTGGATCAATACGATCAAGATATTGCACAGAAGAGCTTATTGCAGTTGAGTGAGGAAGAACTTTTGTCAGAGCTTTATGCATAATTGCCATTAAGTAGCCACCATGAGGCGTATTACCAACAAAATAATCTGTATTCGGCTCAATGCTAAAACTATTATCTTTATTTTGTTTAAAATCTATAGCGTTCTGAAACTTTTGAAAATGATTCATGATTGAGTAATTTTAGTTCATAATCTACATTTTAAAAACATATACACCATGCATAATATCTTTGATATAGCCTGTAATTTTACAAGTGAGAGATTTGATAAGGATCTTGAGATAGTTATCGAAAGAGCAATTAAAAATAATGTTACAAAATTTGGGCTTATATGTAGTAGCATAAGCGATATACCCAAACTTATTCATATCCAAAAAACTTACTCAGAATTGATGTCATTTACAATTGGTGTTCATCCTCATCATGCTAGTGAAGTTGATGAAAGTAGTCTAATAGAGCTAAAAAATTTAATTAATGAACATTCACCAAATGCAATTGGAGAAACTGGATTAGACTTTTTTAGAAATCTATCAACTTATGATGAACAAATTTATGCGTTTGAAGAACAGATTAAGATTGCAATAGAGTTAAATAAGCCTCTTTTTCTTCATCAAAGAGATTCACATAATGATTTTATAAAAATACTCAAGAAATATGCATCTGATATCAATAAGGCTGTGGTTCATTGTTTTACTGGAACACAGTCTGAACTGGATGATTATTTGGAGCTTAACTTTTTTATAGGTGTAACTGGTTGGATTTGTGATGAAAAGAGAAATGTTGAGCTCCGCAAAACGATTAAAAATATCCCGCTATCAAAATTAATGATTGAGACTGATTGCCCCTATTTAATTCCAAAAAATCTTGCTGATAAGCCAAGCAATAACAGAAACGAACCATCATATTTAAATCATATTGTCGATGAAATATCTTTGCTTATGGAAATTGATAAAAATAATTTATTAAAAGAAACCTATTTAAATAGTGTAAATTTTTTTGATAATTAATTTATCTAAAAAGATTCTTTTGAGAGGTTGAACTCTGAACAAATATTTTCAAGATCAGATCCAATCTTTCCTGAATTATGTCTTATTTCTGGTTTTGTTTTTGAATAACGTGGAGATGGGCTAGGTTGATCAAACCCATCAACATTTGTGAATGCTTGCCTTGCGATATTATGAGGATGAGATTTAGACTCTTCCATATTTAAAACTGGTGATACACAAGCATCACTTTCATTAAAAATTTCTTCCCACTCAGATCTAGATTTTAATATGATCTTAGAAGCTATCTTTTTTTTGAGTTCTGGCCAGATATCTTTGTTATGTTGATCTAAGAACCTATCATCATCTATTTCGAGTTTTTCTAAAAGCTCGTTGTAAAACTGAGGCTCAATTGATCCTACAGCAATAAATTTTTTATCTGAACATTGATAAGTATCATAAAAATGTGCATATCCATCGAGTAAATTAGATTCTCTTTGGTCTTCCCAATGCCCCATTTCTTTTAAAGAATAGAAAAACGACATTAAGGAGAGAGATCCATCTACCATTGCAGAGTCAACAACTTGACCTTCACCTGTTTTAAGAGCATGAATTAATCCTGAAACTATACCGAACGCTAAGTGCATACCCCCTCCACCATAATCACCTATCAAATTTAGCGGAGGTATTGGATTTGATTCTTTCCGCCCAATAGCATTTAGCGCTCCAGATAAACTTATATAGTTGATATCATGACCTGCTTGATTAGACATTGGTCCCTCCTGACCCCATCCAGTCATTCTTCCATAAACAAGCTTAGGATTTCTTTCTAAACAAACGTTTGGCCCGAGACCAAGTTTCTCCATTACACCAGGTCTGTAGCCTTCAAAAACAACATCCATTTGATCGATAAGTTTCAATACTTCATTAATAGTGTCTTTATTTTTAAGATCAGCTGTTATTGAGCGTTTAGATCGATTGTGAATATCAAATTTATTTTCAATCCCCTCTGTTTCCTTTCTTCCAATTCTAATGACATTTGCACCCATATCTGCCAGAAGCATTCCACAATAAGGACCTGGTCCTAAACCTGAAAATTCTAATACACTGATGTTCTTTAATGGTCCCATATAATTATATTATTGAAAAACTTTATATTTTACTAATAGATTAGGTAATAAAGTTAAGGAGCATAAAAATGCAAGAATCATTGCTAATGCTGTAAATAACCCAAAAAGAATTGTTGGGAAAAAATTAGATAACGAAAGAATGCAAAAGCCAGCTGCAATGGTTGTCGCAGTATAAAAAATTGCTCTTCCAGTAGTTAAATGAGCATTTTTAAGTGCAATTTCAACAGAACCTGAAATTTTTAATTCTTTTTTAAATCTATAAATATAGTGAATAGTATTGTCTACCGCCATTCCAACACTTATTGCAGCTACTGTAATGGTCATAATATCTAGTGGGATTTTTAACAGTCCCAAAAGACCCATCACAGACGAAGCAACAAAAATATTTGGAATTAACCCTATGATCATAACCTTTATTGATTTAAAAATAAGGAACAACATAACTGAAATTACAACAAAAACAATTATTAAAGACCCAATTTGTGAAGCAAATAAGGATTGGAGCATATTGTTATATAACACTGCCAAACCTGTTATTTCATACTGATCAGAATCAAGATTAAATTTATTCTGAAGGTCATTATCTATTTTAGTGAGTAAATCATCTCTTTTAAGACTGGATGCAGATTCATTTACTCGTGTAGAAATTCTGACTACAGAATCGTCTTTGTTGATATAGGAATATAAAAGAGTCTCTCTAATATCTTCAGGCAGCACTGATCTTAAAAGTGCAAGCTCAAGATCATTAAGGTCCTCCCCATTATTAATTTCCCTTGCTAATTTAACACCACTTGCAACACTAAGAACTTTTCCAATTTCAGGAATAGAATCTAAATAATCATGAATTTTTTCTAATTCATTTAAAGAATAAATATTCCACCAATAACCTGCGGCTGAACTTGTTTCATCATCAAATAAATCATCTTCAAAAAATTCATCATCTATTGATATTGTTTCAAAATCATCTTCTGGTTTGGAGATGATAATATCTAATGTTGCTGTTCCACCAAGTTTAGAGTCTATTTCATACATTCCCTTGTATATTTCAGTATTTTTATCGAAATAATCAATAAATCTATTTTCAACTTCTAGTTTAGTGATCCCAAAACATAAGACGATAAAAGATATTAAAAAAGATGTAACAACAAATAATTTATATTTTGTCGAAAAGTTAAGCAAAGATTGATTTATTTTATACAAAGATAGGAAGTCTTTATGAGGCTTATTGTTAATGAGGTAAAAAATACAGGGTAAAAAGGTAAAAGTTAGAATAAAAGCAATTGAAATTCCAAATGCCATCATTTTTCCAAATTCTATTACAGGTTTTAATTCACCAAATGTTAAGGATAAAAAAGCAACTGCTGTTGTTAACGCAGCAAAAAAACATGGCGCAAACATTTGATCGTATCCTTGAATAATTGCATTTTTAAAACTTGTTTCTTTTTTAATTTCATTTATTTTCACTACAAGATGAACAGTCAATGAAATAGTTAGTATTAATAGTAATGCTATAAAATTTGAAGAAACAACACTTATTTTCCAATCCATATAACCAAGAAAGCCCGCGGTTATAAAGGTTGCCAAAAAAGCATTTAAAAGAGGAAGTATTACTAGCCAAATTGATCCAAAAAACAGGTATAGCATTAATGCAAATATTAGTGCAACGGCAGAACCAAATATTATTAAGTCAGATTCTATATATTCCATCATATCTGTGGCGATCATAGAGGGACCACCCAGATAAATTGTTGCTTCGTCTTTATATTTATTTAAAGTATCTCTGATCTCGGAAATAAGTAATTTACTAAATTCAGACTCTTGATTATTTAATTCGCTAATTCTTTCATTAATTTGATTAAGTCTATTTTGGAGTTCAGTTTTATTTTTTAGGCTTAAAACTTCTTTTGAAGAAAGGGTATCAAGAATTTCATATCTTTCAGAGATTAGCTCATCATATTCATCATTTCCTCGCAAAACTACCTGCATTGCAGTAACTTTTCCATCTTTACTTATGATTAATTCTTTATATATAGGGTTATTTATGATCTCTTCTCTTGCTAATTCGAGATCAATATTTTCATCAGTCAAATCTTTGAGATTGTCCGCAACATCTGTAAGACCAACTCTTGGTTGAAAAAAAATTGGTGCATCTAAAATTGAAAGGACAGAATCGACACCATTTATTTTTTTTAAATCATTTTCGAGATTTGCTATTCTATTTAGAGAATAATCTGAGAACAGTTCGCCTTGTGGTTCGTATGTAACTATTAAAAAGCTTGAATCGCCAAACTCATCTTCAGCTTCTCGATATGTTTTTAGTGATTCATCGCTCTCTAAAACTAAAGCATCTGATGAAGCATCTAACTTGAAATTATTTAAACCAACTGCTGAAAAAAATGACAGTATCAATATACCCAAAATAACTATTATGTATTTATCAATTAGAAATGAAGCGATATTCTTTATATCTACTCTCATATTATTTATTTGCACAATTAGGCGAATCAATTACAACGGGATTTTTATCGTATTCATTTTTATCAAATGCATAAATTGAAAGTGCATGTATTTCATTCATTAGGCTATCGAGAGTTTCATAGATTAATTGATGCCTCTTTACATTACTTATGTCTTTAAAGATATCCGAAACAACAACTATCTTAAAGTGACTTTCTGAATTAGGTGGAACATTATGCATAAAACTTTCATTGACAATGTTTAAAACTATTGGGCTTAAATTATCATTAATAATATTTTTAATTTTATTTTCTATTATCTTTTCCATAATTTGTTATAGATCAAAGCAAATATAACTATAAATGAGGCTCCAATAGCAACCGGCATTATAACGAATTCAAATGTCTTTGCTCCTAAAATAGCTATTATAGGATTAGCTCCAGCTGGAGGATGAACTGTTTTGGTAAGCATCATTAAAGCAATAGCTAGAGCGAGACCAGCAGCAATAGCCAAGGGAGATTCACCTAAAAAATAAAACATTAGCACTCCTGAAGAAGCAGATAAGATATGTCCAAAAAAAACATTACGCGGGCTTGCCAAAGGACTGTCATGAACCGCCATTACCAAAACCAAGCTTGCACCAAATGGAGGGATTAACCATACATTTGTTGCATCAATTGAATTAAAGGAGGCTATCAAAAACATGCACAAAAACGCACCAACCACTGAAATAATAATATTTTTATATTTCTCTGATAAAAAATTTAAATTCATATCCTTAAGATTAACTCATTTTTAAAATAAAGATAAATTTAGCCATTCAGATTAGGTGTATTATCCATATTCTTAATCTCAATAATAACCTTTTCCCATTTTATCCATTCTTCATTATTGAGATCAGCTGCATGTTCAGCAGCTCTTAGCATTGCCACTGTCTCAGCATCATCACCATACTGTGAAATCAAAGTATTTGCTAATGATTTTATGAGTTCGTTATCATTCATTGATTAATGTAATATTGGCATCATTATCCCATGTATAATTAGTTCTTTACATGGCAATTTTTTACATATGAATATACTTTGGCTTAAAGATAAGAAGATTGGTCATGAAAAGCAAGTAAAAGCATTGCTAGATGAATTATCAAAATCAAGAGAAATTAATATAATCGAAAACGAAGTTGATTATACATTTGATGATAAATTGAATGACATCTTTTTTGGTTGGTTTGAAAAGCTTACAAAAAGAAGTTTACACACCACAGATGAAGATCATATTTGGTATATTCGTAATAAGTATAAAAGCAGCAATATAGATATTATTATTGGCGCTGGTCACAATACATATCCATACATACTATCTTACAAAAATGCTCTTACTTTAAAAAGAAAGTCACTTAGTTCATCATCTTCAAAAAGTTTTATTAAAAAAATTAAAAACTTAAACTCTTATTACGAAAGAGATAAAGATTCTAATTTAAAGGCAATTGCAGTGCTTGTGCCATCATTTAATCAAAAGGATTTTGATCTTATATGTGCTCCTAATCATGATGCATACAGACTAAAGTACGTTGATGATGCTAAAAAGATTTTCTATGAAGGATCACTCTCAAAAGTTTATGATAATCAACCCGATGACAATATTGGATTCATAGGTCTTGGTGGAAAAAATAAACATTTCAACTTTGATGTTGATAATATTTTGAAACAAATTCAATATGTAACTTCAATATATCCATCTAAAGATTGGTACATATTTAATTCCAGAAGAACACCAAAGATTCTTAATAAACTTATAGAAACTTATGTTATTGAAAACAAAATACAGAATATTTATTTTCAAGATTCTAATAAAAAAGAAATTAAATCCTATGATGAAATTATTTCAGTATCATCTATAAAAATTATTACACAAGATAGCGTAAATATGATTTATGAGAGCCTTTCATCTCGCGGTGAAACAATTTTGTTTAATATGGATTACTTTAAAAATAATAAAATTGTTAAGCAAATTCACAAGTTGCTCAGAAATAAGCAAGTTGGCTACATTGACGATGGAGACCTGACCAAAGATTTAAAAGCAATGAAAATTATTAAGCAACAAAACAAAGATTTATTTGCTGAAGTTGAAAAACTGGCGTATAAGGTTAATCAATTTTTACAAGAATAATGAAAATAGTTCATTTGGTTTTAAGTGAAAGCTTTGCAGGGATTGAACAGCATGTTGATGAAATATTAAGCACTCTAGATTCGCAAGAGGCGATCTTAATATGCAATAAATCTATATCTAATTTCTTTAATCAAAAAATAAATATTAAAAAAATAAAAAATTTTAGTAGGCATTCATTCTTCGGCAAATACAAACTTAAAAAGCTTCTTAAAGAGTTAAATCCAGATATAGTTCATACACATGGAAGCAAGACGACATCAATTATTAATTCAATCAAAAAAAACTATAAGCATGTTGCCACAGTTCATGGTGTAAAAAAAAATAAAAAAGTTTATGAAAAATGTGACCTAACTATTGGCGTATCTTCAAAAGCAATTGAGGGGATTAAAAATAATTCAATTATTGTTTCCAACTGGTGGCATCCGCAATTAAAGAAACCGATAATTAAGAAAAATACTCATGCATTGGCGGTTGGTAGGCTAGAAAAAGTAAAAGGATTTGATTTGTTGATTTCTTCCTGGATAAATATTAAGACTAATCTTGTTATAGTCGGTTCAGGTAAAGAAAAAGACAATCTTCTTGATATTATCGAAGAAAATAATTTGTCTAATAAAGTAGAAATTGTGGATGAAGTTGATAGAGAACGTCTTATTTCTTTCTACGAGAATGCCTCAGTCTTGATAGTTTCATCAAGAGATGAAGGCGGACCAAGAGTTGCTTTAGAAGCTTTTTATCTTGAAATACCAGTTTTATCTACGAATGTAGGTCATATGTCAGAAATCTTGCCAAATGAGTTATTAGCAAAGAAAAATGATCAGGAGTCCCTTCAACAATTACTTGAAGCATATGTTGATGATATCCATCTAATAGATCAGAAAGCTATTTTCAAATTTATAGAAGAAGAGTTTTCAGTTCGCCAAAAAATAGAAGAAATTAAAGAAGCCTATAGTTTGTTGCTTAGTAACTGCTGATATAAGTCTATTGTTTGGCTTGTCATCCTCTCAAGAGTATAGGTATTTTCTTTTGGACTAGAGTAATCTCTTAATGAAATCTCTAAGACTTTATTTCTTAAATTCTCAATGTTATTCAACTCTACTAGTCCCTCTGGATACAGTTCATCTAAAATCTCTTTTGTTCCGCCGTGGTCCCAACCTATTACTTTTGATCCTGAACTAATTGCTTCAATAGTTGTTCTACCAAATGGTTCGGGTTTAATAGATAAATTAAAAACAACATCTGAAATTTTATATACATTTGATATATCTTTTCTTGAGCCTGTAAAAGTGATGTGTTCTTGAAGGTTATAGTTTTTTATTTTTCTTTTTAGATCATTCAAATATCTTTTTTTTGATTTTGAGGTTGGGCCTACAATTAATCCATGAAATTTATCGTTGTCTAATAATTTAATTAATTCAATAAAACTATCAACACCCTTCCATTTTGAAATCCTTGTTGGAAGAGTTAGAATTATTTTGTTTTTGGTCTGAGGAAAATCTAAATACCAGTTATTTATCCATTCATCATTTAAAGGTATTTTATTAAAAGTTAAAGGATCACATCCTCTTGGAATTGTGGTTATGCTCTTATCGGAAACTTTGTAAGTATTTTTTATGTAATTTCTTACTGTATTTGAAATCGCAATCGTATGATCTACCTTTGACATAACTTGGCTATACATCGGGGTACTATATAAACCATGAAATGTAGAAACTAAAAGAGGTTTATCTGAGAGCTTTTTAAATGCTAAGTGGTTTATCCATGCAGGCATTCTAGATCTAACATGAACAATATCTGGCTTTTCTGATAAATAAATATCCTTT
>CACOEZ010000013.1 GCA_902626385.1 uncultured SAR86 cluster bacterium | reverse complement strand
CATACTCAGATGAATTTACTAATCTCGTCATTACAGTTGGTGAAAGAATTGCAGCTAAAGCTGAGCCTTGAGCATTTAAGACAAGATCGTGTAGTTGTGGATCTTTTGAATCTGCAAATTCAGTAACCCTTTTTTCTCTTTGTAAATTTTTGACAATTTCTGGATCAAAAGACCAGGCATCATTGTCTAGAAAATTATCAATTAGAAATGCCATTGCTTCTTTTTGTTTGTTGTACTCAACTGGTTCGTACGCATTAACACCATCTTGACCGTTCACAATTCTTGTTACATAGACACCGCCAATTAATCTAGTAACAGCTGCCATGAATCTTTGTTTTTGTCCGGTAAGTCTGTAAAAGGCATTGGTGAAATCATTTTTTGTTTCACCCTCTTTGTTAAAGATCTGATCTAATTCTGAAATTTTATTATCTAAAACTTCAAACCTACCCTTAGCATAGGCTATAGGATCATTGGATAAATCCCATGTCCCAAACCTAGGGTCAATATCTTCCCAATGCCATAGATACTCTTGTTGAATGGACTTAGCAAGATGTGCCTCTCTTTCCTCACCCTCAAGTTCTGGTTTATATCCAAATTCAATTGCCCAGATATCATAATCGCCTGGTGCAACAGAGAAAAATTTTCCTTGTTCAATCCCAGGAGGGGCAATATTGATAGGATCATAATCCATAACTGATGAGGTTGTTGATCCTCCAGTAATTGAGTCATCATGAATTTCATCTGGGCCATATTGATAACTGGCTATGAAATTATGAATTAATGCTAAAGTATGTCCAACTTCATGCATAGTCAGATTTACAATCCATTGCTCAAGAGGATCATTTTCTTCATCATAACCCCACAGTTCTCTGTATAGATATCCAGATTTTATTGCTCCAAATTCTAATCTGATATCTGAGGCAATTATTTCTCCAGTTCTTGGATTAGCTATACTTGGACCAAATCCTGCTAGACCACTTCTTGCAGGTGAATGTGACCATCTAACAACATTATATTCAACATCACCAGCATCCCAATCAGCATCATCAGGTTGAATTTTTGCAACGATTGCATTTTTGAATCCCGCTTTCTCAAAAGCAACATTCCATCCTTCAATGCCAGCAACCACAAATGGTTTTATTTCGTCGGGAGTAGAATTCTCTACCCAGAAAGTAATTGGTTTCACTGGCTCAGAAATCTCTTGATCAGGATACTTCTTTTCTAGTCTCCACCTATTAATTACATCTCTTGATGGATATCGATCATAGGTAGAAAGATCAGTAATTTTTGCAGAATAAAATCCAACCCTTTGATCTGAAAGCCTAGGCTTAAAGTTATCGTCAGGCATTTCTACAAACAAGTGACTAAAAGAAATAGATGTATATCTTGGATCAGCCACAGCAAAAACTCGATTTCGTTGATTTGGTTTGGGATTATAGTATCCAAAACTAACCTCAACATTAGTATTTTTATCGTAATTATTTATATTCTCGATAAAAGTTTTCGATGGAACCATTTTGCCCAAGTTCACACTGTAATATTCTCTATATTCGGGTGGTATATTTGGAGAAATACTTGTTAACATTTCAGAAAGGAAAATTTTATCAGCACTAATGAGATATTTATCTTCTTCACCAACAACAGGATCAAATGTTGAAACAAATGCTTCGAAAATCATTGTCATGTCTCTTTTTGCAATATTATTATCAGTATCATTACTAAAATAAGTGTTTTTCTTATATAAACCAATTTTGTTATTGAACTCTCTAAATTCTAGAATTACACCATTGCCAATTTGTGAATCGCCAATCATTTCTCCTGTCATAACCCCAGAGCCGGGAGGCGCATTTAAAACGTAAGCAAAATATAAAAACTCTTTATTAAGATCATCTTTAGAAAGAACCATGAAGTATTTATTTTTTTCAGTATCCTTATATAAATTTAGAAAACCATCAATGTGTTCATACTCTCCGTCTTCAAGAAATTCTTCGATAGTTTCATAGTCTTTCTTTTTTGACATTGGCCCCTTTGGCATTTTAGGTTGGTCGTCTGATTCTTCTTCCTCAGCCTGAGGTGGCAAAGGTTTCATGTCTGGATATGCCTCAATATTTATTGCAGAAGCTACGAAGCTTAATGTAAAAAATAGAGCCAAAATAGTTCTAAAGTAACTGATACTTATCATAATTATCGATCCTTATAAAATTTTGAGATGTAATTCTATCTTAGAACTAATCTAACTGATAGTATATTCATATGAAAAATGAATATGCACTAATAACAGGAGCTTCATCGGGAATTGGTTTAGAAATTGCAAAAAGGCTAGCATCTGATGGCTATAACCTTATATTGACCGCAAGAAGATCTGAGCTTTTGAATAATCTCTCCAAAGAAATTGTTGATAAATTCGGAGTTAAGGTTTCTTCAATATCCAAAGATTTAAGCAACGAGAATGCTCCAAAAGAAATATATGATTTTTGCTCATCAAATAATTTTAATGTAAGCATATTAGTAAATAATGCTGGCTATGGAATCAAGACATCATTCCATGAAACTAGCATTGAAGATGAAGAAAAATTTATCAGAGTTTTAGGTACTTCAGTGATAATGCTTACAAAGCTATTTATTCCGGATATGATTGCTCAAGGCGGAGGTAAGGTAATGATTGTTTCGTCAGTTGCATCTTTTGCAGCACCATCTGCAATTCAACCGCTATATGGACCAATAAAAACTTTCATGAATAGATTTAGCGACTCTTTAAATATGAACTACAAACATAAAGGTATAACTTCTACCTCTTTGTGTCCTGGCTTTACTGTAACTGGATTTCATACTGCTAGTGGTGTTCAAGACGAAATGGATAGAGTTCCGAAGTTTATGGTTTTCTCAGCTGAGAGAATTGCAAATGAAGGTGTTGATGCTATGCACGCAGGAAAAAGTTATTGTGTTCCTACCAAAACATATAAGTTTTTAGTTTTTCTTCTAAAGAACATACCTCAGTCGGTTTTCAATCTTTTAGGTAAGTCACTTGCACCGGGCAGATACGATAAGAAATAGTAATTTGGCTATTTAAAACCTAAAACTGAATCAGATACAAATGGATTTGAAAGCCTTTCGGCTTTAAAAGTAGACATTGGCCCGTGCCCTGGAATAAACTCAATTTCCCTACCAAGCGGCCATAATTTATTTTTTACTGATTCGATTAGATCTTCAAAATTACCACCTGGAAGATCAGTTCTTCCAATTGAACCACTAAATAAAACATCACCAACAATTGCTAATTTACTATCTTTATTAAAAAAAATGATATGTCCGGGAGTATGACCAGGGCAAAAATATACATCTAATTGTTGTTTGCCAATTTGAACAACATCGCCTTCATCTAACCAAAGATCTGGATAACAGTTTCTTGAAGCCATTCCAAACATTTGACCCTGTTTTTGAAGAGAATCTAGGAGAAATTTATCATCTTTTTGCGGACCGTGAATTTCAACATTTAATATTTCAGCTAATTCAGTAGCGCCTCCAGCATGATCAATGTGTCCATGAGTTAGCAATATTTTTTCTGGAATTAAATCATTTTTCTTTGCGAGTTCTAAGAGCAAATCTATATCTCCACCTGGATCAACAATTGCACATTTCTTTGTTTCTGAGCAAAAAAGAATTGAAGCATTTTGTTCAAATGGCGTGACGGTTTGTACAAAAGCTTTTAACATTAATGTTTCAAAGTATTAATTTTGATAAATTATAAGTAATAACCAGACCTATTCATATATTAAGCATGAGCGAAAATAAATCAGCATTCATAAATAGGAGAGCATCAAAGGATGAAAATGAATTATTGATATCTAGAATGAGTTCATCATATGAGGCGGCTAAATTAAGAAATACCCTTTTTGATAGGTCACCAGAAAGTTTTCACGAACCAATTGAATTTTCATGGTCAGCATTTTGGAAAACTTTCATTTATGAAAATCTGCCACCTGTATTTTTTTCTCCAATTGCAGCAATTTTTCTTGAAGGATCACTTAGTAGAGCTTGGCATGTTACCCAAAACAGAGGTTTATGTATGTTATCAACACAACATAATCCTCGTTTAAGCATAGTAATCACTTGGCTTGTGGTTTATCCAGGTTCCTGGATGATTACAGCAGCACTTTTATTAGCTTTATTTTCAGAGAATGAGCTAATTAAAAATATTGATACGTTTCAGATAATTCTAGCCTACCTATGTTTATTTATGAGAAGGTTAATAATTTCTGCAAAATATGGTTTTTTTAGGCCTGAGGAACTTGAAAGACTTTGTCATCCAGCTCCAGAGTGGAGTAATGATAAAACTCAAAGAAAATTCATTGGCAGAGGCTGGTCTAGTCCTGAAGAATATCCAGGATTGATCGAAGATGAGATGACTTCAGCTATGGATGAGAATGACATTTGTCTAGATGGAATACCCTTAGAATTTGATGAGAAAGTTGCAGAAAGTTTCTCTGAGCATGAAACTAGCAAAGTATTTACGTCAAAAACTTCAGCAACAAACGATAAAGAAATATCCTCAGCATTTTTTCTTTTTAATCTCATTAGATCTGTTTATAAGAAAGATTTTATAGCTCCTTACAGAGCAATTCTTTATCCATCAATGCTTGCGCTAATTCTTACTCCATTCTTAGTAAAGTTTATTTACGGTGTTTTTCTATTTGGCGATAATCCAGTTGAAAAATTTATAACAACTATGTCAGTTTTTGGATTTTTAATTTGTTTTCAATTATTTTTCTTCGGATTGATTTGTGCCATTGATTTCGAGAGAAGAATTGAAACAACAAAAAAATTAGGCGACATAATTAGATTTCCTGGTATCAAATTTGCTTCTTTGTTTGACTCTTTATCAAATAATGAATTTATTTTCTTGGATCTTCAAAAAAGAAAAAATGTTTTTGCCTGGATGAATATTAGAAATGTATTGAGATCATTCGGGGAATCGTATTTGTACAGAATTGAGAGCTACACATCAATATTGGTATTTTATTCATTATTTTGTGTGGCAGTATTAAATCTGATTGTCTGGACAGAAATGAGACATCATATTTCAACGATTTACCTGATTACTGTAATTATCGCTACTATTGCAGGTATAAGCATATATTCGATTTTTAAAGCTATTAAGTTACAGTCTTTAAGTCAGAAGCATAGAGATTTTGTTAGAAACGAAATTTTTATTATTGAAGAAGAAATTTGTGAGTTACAAGATCAAAGTGCAAGTGAAATTAAAATAAAAGAGCTAATAAGTGCAAAAAGCCTGCTTTCTCAAGTAGACGAGAACATAAATTACAAAGAACTAATATATAAGCCAACAACAATCATGGGATATTCAGCAAACCCCAGTGTCATTGGTTCAGTTTTGGGACTGGTTTTAACAGGTTGTTTATTTGCTGTTCAGGGCTTTGTTTCAACTGGTATTGAGTATGATTTGTCAGGATGGTTTAAATTCTAAAATAAAGCATCATGATTTACATATAAGATTTTTTATATAAAATGGGCATCCTATTTAAATAAACTTCATAAAAATGACAGAAAAAACAAATGACGACGCTTTAAATGCTGCAAAAAACATGACTCAAGAGATTTCAGAAAAGTCTCTCGAAAAAGAAGCAATGGAAGCTGTAAAGACTCTTATTCTCTGGGCTGGCGACGATCCAGAAAGAGAGGGTTTATTAGATACTCCAAAACGAGTTGTTAAAGCTTATAAGCAATTCTTCGCAGGGTACAAAGAAGATCCTGAAGAAATATTAAGTAGAACATTTGAAGAAGTTGATGGATATGATGATGCTGTAATAGTCAGAGATATAAGACTTGAATCACATTGTGAACATCATATGGTTCCTATAATTGGTGTTGCACATGTTGGCTACATCCCAAGCAACAGAGTTGTTGGAATAAGCAAGCTCGCCAGATTGGTTGATTTATACAGCAAAAGGTTACAAACACAGGAAACAATGACAGCTCAGATTGCTAATACCATTGATAAGGTTCTAAAACCCAAGGGAGTAGCAGTTGTAATAGACTCAAATCATAATTGTATGAGTACTAGAGGTGTGCATAAGGCTAACTCAAGCACTATTACTTCAAGAATGTTAGGTATTTTCAGAACTGATGAAAAGGCTAGAGAGGAATTTATCAGCCTAATTAATTCTCCTAAAAAGTTCTAAATGGGCAGATCTCAGGAATCTGCAAAAATAACACCGAAAGCTAATCTAATTCTTGCTTCTGGATCACAGAGCAGAAAAGAAATGCTTGAAGAGGCAGGAATTGCATTTGATGTAGTCGTATCTTCAGCTAATGAGGAATTTATCAAAAGTAAAATAGCTTCATTTAAATACGAAGAGCAAGTAGTCCACTTAGCTAAGGCAAAAGCAGAAAAAGTCAGCTTTGATAATCCCTCATCTGTAGTTATTGGAGGAGATCAGATGTGTGTCTTGGATAACAAGCTTCTTCATAAACCAGGATCAAAAGAAAAAGCTGTCGCCAGTCTCAAGCAACTTGCTGGCCAAAAACATTTTCAACATAGCGGCGTATGCCTTTTTAAAAATAAGAAGTGTGTCTGGGAATATTCAGAAACAGTTGAATTAAAAATGCATGATTTATCTGAGGAGGAAATCATAAACTATGTAGAAATGGAGAATCCAATTCATGCAGCAGGATCTTATAAATTTGAATCTCTTGGTTGTAACCTTTTCTCATACGTTAATGGATCCTCCCACACGGTCAGGGGAATGCCATTGATTCCGCTTTTAAATGCTTTGAGAGATTTAGACGTAATTAGTTTAGAATAAATCAATGAGTAACTTGGAAAATTTCCATTTATTTAATACATTAAGTGGTAAAAAAGAGTCTTTAGAAGCTATCAATCCAGAGCACCTAAAAATATATGCCTGTGGCCCAACAGTATATAACTATGCACATATTGGAAATGCAAGAATGGCAGTTGTATTTGATACGCTAGTTCGAGCATTAAGATTCACTTATCCAAAAGTTACTTATGTGTCTAATATCACAGACATAGATGACAAAATAATTGAAGCTGCTAAAGCTGAAGATGTTGAGATATCTTTGATTACCGAAAAATATACAAAAATATATAACAAAGATATGGAAAAACTAAATGTTTTACCACCAGATATTCAACCAAAAGCAACAGAATATATCCCTGAAATGATTGAGCTTATAAATAACTTGATAGATAAGAATTTTGCATATGAGAAAGATGGACACGTCCTTTTTCATGTTCCCTCGTATAAGAATTATGGGAAACTTTCAAAAAGAAACAGAGAGGAACAAATTGCTGGAAGCAGAGTTGAAATTGCTGAGTTTAAAAAAGATCCAGCCGATTTTGTTCTATGGAAGCCTAGCACAGAAAAACAGCCCGGATGGAATTCTCCCTGGGGTTTTGGTAGACCAGGATGGCATACGGAGTGTTCAGCAATGTCTGAAAAAACGCTTGGACTACCATTTGATATTCATGGCGGAGGCAGAGATTTGATATTTCCTCATCATGAAAATGAGATTGCTCAAAGCTGTTGTTCAACAGCTGAAATAGATAAACCTGAATCTTATGCTAAATATTGGATGCATAATGGTTTCGTGACCATTGATGGCGAGAAAATGTCAAAGTCATTAGGTAATATAATTTTAGTAAAGGATCTTACAGAAAAATATCATGGAGAGGTTATCAGGCTTGCTCTTCTATCGTCACATTATCGTCAAGGCCTAGATTGGAACGAGAATGTTATTCATCAGGCAAAAAAGCTATTAGACAAACTTTATTCGCTTTATGAAGACTTGAAAGATATTCGGATCGATAAAGAATTGCACAATATTGAAAGTCTTAAAATATTATTTGATGACCTAAATTCTCCTGGATTAATTTCAGAGCTAAATAAATTAATTAGCCGAGGTTCATCATGCAAAGAATCAGAGAAAATTGATATAAAAAAACAACTTGTCATGACTGCAAAAGTCTTAGGAATCTTAGAAGACGATTCATACAATAAAGTTTCTGATGAGTTAGCATTTGAGGTAGAGGATTTAATCAATCAAAGATCTAAAGCAAAAGATAGCAAAGACTTTGATTTAGCAGATGAGATAAGAAATAAGCTTTCAGATCTTGGCATTGAGATAAAAGATGGCCCTGACGGGACAACTTGGAAAGTAAAATAATGACAATTGATTTCAAAAGAAGACTTCCTGAAATATATTCAAACATTGACGATACTCTTGAGAGTGCCAAAATAATCTTATCTGAGGCAGTTCCAAACGCAAAAACTTTATTCCATACCCCAGTTGTTTCAACATTTAACAATGGAGATATTACATCTCGCGTAATGGTTTTAAGAGAATTTGATTTTGAAAAAAAGATTCTTAGATTTCATACAGATAATAGAGCTGCAAAAATTGACAATATAAACGAAAACTCTTCTGCAACGGTAGTTGGTTATGATCCAGAGCTAAAAATACAAATTAAGTTACAAGGTCAGGCCAGTGTTCACATAAATGATAGCATTACTGAAAAGGCATGGAACGAATCTACTGCAAGATCTAAAAAATGTTATTCGGTTAAAGACGGTTCCTCAAAAGAAATTGAAAATGCAGAAGAATATGACATTACAGATTTTGAAGTTGAGGAAGGTTATAAAAATTTTGCTGTAATAATTTTTAAATTTCATAATCTAGAATTTCTATATCTAAAAAGCTCAGGTCACAGAAGAGCATTGCACAAATGGGATAGTGATTATTCTTGTTCATGGCTGGTGCCATAAAATACCTAAAAATTTTATATATTAATCATAATTATTGAAATTAAATTCATGTATGATTAATGATTAATCAGATTTAAAAAATAGGAGAGAAAAATGAAAAATATATTTGTTATTAGCATTTTGCTTTTATCAGGTTTAACCTTTGCTGATGGGCACATGTCTTCAGAAAAGGCCGTTCTGAAAGCATTGGCAAAATACATGGACGCCAGAAATTCTAGAGACTTTGAGACTGTTGTAGCAATGTCTAGTAAATCAGGAACATTGGATACCAATTCTGATGGCAGTTTTCATAAACCACTTGCAAACCAAACTGTCGATGGATGGAAAAACAGCGGAGATGCAACAACTTTATATTTTTATCCAGAAGCCACTGCATTGTCTGACGACGTTGTTCATGTCAGATTTTATTCAGAGGGTATGGTAGGTAACGGAGGTGATATGAGCGATTATAGAACTCGGGTTACTATGAACTGGGTAAAGGAGAGCGGTAAATGGGTTCTTAAAACCGCACACTATTCATCAGCTAGCTATGGTGGTGTTCATAGAACACAAGAATCTGACTTTGAAGATAACTAATTAATAGAAATTTTTTAAATTAAAAAAAGCTGGTTAACCCCAGCTTTTTTTGTGGTGCCCTCTGCAGGAATCGAACCTGCAACTAATCCTTAGGAGGGATTTGTTATATCCATTTAACTAAGAAGGCATTAAAATCAGTTTTTGACCTTACTTAAATGATTAATTATATAAAAAAGCAAAAATCATTACTTGCCTGCTTTCTTGTTTTAATTATATCTAGCTATTTAGCATCTCTAGTTCAGACAAGTTTTGGTAAAGTGGATGTAAGCCTAATGAGTTTAAAGACCTCAAATGGTCAAAATTTAGTTTACGATCTATATAAGCCCAAGATTGCCTCAGAAGATAATCAGCTACCTTTAATCATTGTGGTACCTGGTTTTCAAAGATCAAAAGAAGCTCTTTCTAATATTGCAATTGAATTATCAAGAAGAGGCTTTGTTGTTGCGTTAATAGATCCATATGCACAAGGTATGTCTTCCTCCTCAGTCAGCAGAATTGCTGCAACTACACAAGGTTATGGAATGTTTGCATTGGTTGATTATGCATTTGCAGGTAATTTTTCATTTGTTGATAAAGATCTTATAGGCTCAACAGGACACTCTATGGGTGGAAATGCAGCAATAAGAGGGGCGAATTATTTTGGAAAGAAGGCAATAGAAGAGGGCACAAATAGTAAATTGCATTCAGTTTATATTTCAGGATATGTTTTAACTTTACGCGACGATATTCTTAAAGACTCCAGGTCAAATATGGGGGTTAGCTATGCTTTTTATGACGAAGGCGCATTTAGAAATGAACTAAAAGGATGGGATGCTGCAAATATGAAAATTGCACCTGAATCCTTGAGAACTGTAAATAGTATTCTGCCAGAAGATAAAAAGATTAAAAAAGTTGAACTCGGCAAATATTATGGAGACAAATCTAATAATTCTTTAAGGGTTATTTTTAATGAAAAACTTCTTCATCCTTTCCAGCCCTATAACAAAGAAGCCACCGCAAATCAGATTGATTATTTTGAAAAAGTTTTTGGACTTCCGATAAAAATTAATTCAAATAATCAAATATGGCAGCTCAAAGAATTTTTAACCTTACTAAATATGATAGTTGCTTTTTTTATGCTTATTCCAATTACTAAGTTTTTATTAGGTCTAAGTTTTTTTGAAAGTATTGTGAAGAGTGTGCCCCAAGCTCTTCCAAAGCAATCGAAAGAAGGAAAGGTTATCTTTTGGATTATATTTTTTACAAGCGCTATCATTGCATGCCTCTCATTTATTCCAATGGTTGATGTTGCAAAGATTATCTTTTATGAATCAGCAAACCGAGAGTTAACATGGTTTTTTCCTCAAAGAATGAATAATTCTGTTATGTTATGGGCAGCATTCAATGGAACTATTGGGCTTTGCATCTTTTTCCTTTCATATCATTTATTTGGTAAACACAATGGTATAAAGATTGATAACTGGGGAATTAAACTAAATATATTTGAGTTAATAAAGACTATTTCATTAGGAATAACGATTTTTGTAATTTTCTACTCAATACTGTTCTTTATTTATTATTTTTTTCATGTTGATTACAGATTTTGGTTTATGGGAATTAGAATTTTTCAGCCAGAAATGCTTATAGTACTTGCAATGTATTTTCCTTTATTCTTTATATTCTTCTTTTCAAATTCACTAAGAGTAAATGGGTCCATGAGGTTCATGGGACAATCTGAGTGGAAATCAAGACTAATTGCCGGTATTGCAAACTCTCTGGGCCTTATGATGATTATTATTATTCAATATGTGACTTATGCGTCTTCAGGTACTGTTTTTTGGACCACGAACTGGTTGAGTGTAAATCTTTTATTTGGAATAGTGCCTATGATGTTCATTCTTCCTTATTTTAATAGAGTTTTTTTTGAAATGACCGGAAGAGTCTATTTGGGCCCAATTGTTACATGCTTAATATTTATTATGATATTAACTACAAACACAGTTGTTTATTTACCAATAAAATAACCTTATAAAAAAATCTATAACCAATCTATAATATTCACATGAACATTACATTACCCGATAAAAGTGTAAGAGAACTGCCAGAAGGATCTACAGGTTATGATCTTGCTAAAGATATCGGTCCAGGTCTTGCAAAATCTGCAGTGGCAGTAATTATTAATGGAGAAAAAAAAGACCTTTGTGACGTTTTACCAGAAAATTCAGAAGTTTCCATAATTACTATTGATTCAGATGATGGTCTTGAAATAATGAGACATACACTTACAGCTCAGGTTCTTGCTAAAGCATTGAAAAATCTCTATCCAGATTCTCATCTTGCTATAGGTCCGACAATAGATAATGGTTTTTATTATGATGTGGAAACAAAAAAATCTATTTCAGTTGATGACTTGTGCGATATAGAAAAAGAAATGCAAAATATTGTTAAATCCAAGTCCTCGATTACAAAAAAACTTTTTTCAAAAAAAGATGCTCTCAAAGTTTTTAGAAACTTAAAAGAACCATACAAAGAATCAATCATTAGTGAGTCTGATCAAAAAGAAGATTTTCAACTATATTACCAAGACAACGATAACTTTGTTGACTTATGCAGAGGCCCACATTTACCAAGCTTGAGTTTTATTGGATCTTTTAAGCTCACAAAAATTTCTGGAGCATATTGGAAAGGAGAGTCTAAAAATAAAATGCTCACTAGAATTTATGGTACTGCATGGAATACTGAAAAAGAGTTAAATAATTATTTAACCGCAATTGATGAAGCTGAAAAAAGGGATCATCGTAAACTTGGTAAAGAAATGGATTTATTTCATTTTCAGGAAGAGGCACCAGGTATGGTTTTCTGGCACCCCTATGGTTGGACAATATATAGACAGCTGCAGAATTATGTCAGAGAAAGGCTTGAGGAAAATGATTATCTAGAAATCAACACGCCTCAAGTGGTCGATAGAAAATTATGGGAAGCCTCTGGTCACTGGGATAAGTATCGTGAAAATATGTTTATCACTGAAATCGACGAAGAGCATGCTAATGAAAAAAGGGTAAATGCTCTAAAGCCAATGAATTGTCCATGCCATGTCCAAATTTACAATCAAGGCATTAAGTCATACAGAGATCTGCCATTAAGGTACGCAGAATTTGGTTCTTGTCACAGATATGAACCATCAGGAACAATGCATGGTTTAATGAGAGTCAGAGGATTTACACAAGACGATGGACATATCTTCTGTACAGAGGAGCAGATAGAATCCGAGACAGCAAATTTTATTAAACTTTTGTCACGAGTCTATAGTGATTTGGGTTTTAAAAGTTTCGATATTAAATTTTCAACGCGACCAGAGGTTAGGGTAGGCTCAGATGAAGTTTGGGACAAAGCTGAAACTGCTCTTGAATCTGCAATAAAGAAACTGGGACACCCTTATGAGGTAGTTGAAGGTGATGGGGCATTTTATGGCCCTAAATTAGATTTTGTCTTAACAGATGCTATTGGACGTGATTGGCAATGCGGTACATTTCAGGCTGATTTCAATTTACCTGAAAGATTAGATGCAGAATTTGTTGGAGATGATGGGAAAAAACATCATCCCGTAATGATTCACAGAGCTGTTCTAGGGTCATTCGAAAGATTTATTGGAATTCTAATTGAAAACTATTCTGGTAAATTGCCTCTCTGGCTAGCTCCTCAGCAAGTTGTTGTAGCAACTATAGTTTCAGAAGCTGACGAATATGCTGAAGAAATAATCCTCAAACTTAAAGACAAAGGCATTAGATGTGAGGCAGATTTAAGAAACGAAAAAATTAGCTACAAAGTAAGGGAACATAGTCTAAGAAAAGTTCCCATAATTTTTGCTATCGGAAAAAAAGAGATTGAAGAAAATACAGTCTCGGTAAGAAGAATCGGAACCAAAGATTCAGTGACTAAATCCTTAGCAGAAGTTGTAGAAGAAATTGCTAAAGAAAATAGTATCTAACTTGATGTTAAGAAAAATATTCATCCTTCCTATAAGATTTTACAGATATTTTTTGTCACCTCTTTTTCCACCTTCATGCAGGTTTGAACCAACTTGTTCAGCGTACGCAATTGAAGTAATTTCAAAAGAGGGAATTATCAAAGGGTCTTACCTTAGCGTAGTCCGAATCTTTAAATGCCATCCTTGGCATAACGAAAAATAACTATTACTTATTATTGTATATAACTAATTAATATAACTTGTATATTTTTTAGGCAGTTGGCGTTTTGATGATATAGTTTGAAGTAATAATTCATAAATTAGCCGTTAATTAGGGGGACAATGATATGGATAGTTTTTTTAAATTTTCTTTTAAAACATTTACAAGCATAGCTTTAATTTTTTCACTCAGCTTAACAGCTCAAGATATAGAAGAAGTTATTGTTACAGCTACAAAAAAAGCAGAGTCAATTCAGGATCTTGCAATTTCAGTTGAAGCATTTAGCACAGAAGATATTTCAGCAAATATGATCGATGAATTAGCTGATCTTCAACAAGTTGTACCTGGAATGCAGGCTGGAAAAGGAATAGGTTCTGGCGGTTCATATGCCATCAGAGGCACAGGTTCTTATGGAGTAGGTGCTGCTGTTGTTGGGGCTGTGGTGACTGCAATGAATGGACACAGCGTAAATACTTCAACTTTTTTTGATATAGGTTTTTATGACGTTTCTAGAATTGAGGTTCTAAAAGGACCACAAGGCACTTTAACCGGAAGAAATGCAGTATCTGGTGTAATTAATCTTGTAACAACAAGACCTGGTGATGAACTTGGAGGTTACTTCGACTATGAAATTGGTGATTACAACCATCATAGATTTACTACTGCATACAATGTTCCTATGGGAGATAAAGTTAAATCAAGATTTGCATACACAAGTTATAAACGAGATGGCTTTTCAACAAACTTAAGGACTGGCGATAAATTTGATAACAGAGATGCATATGGCATCAGAGCATCTTTTGATTTTGATATTTCTGATAAAACTTCTCTTGAATTTACTTACGATAGATATAGAGGTCAGGATAATAGAAATAATATCGGAACAGCATTTTGTTCAAGAAATCTATTTTTTGGTTGTAGTCCTATAGTAAGAGGCCAACCTAATGTTGCCGTTGCGCCAATGGGTAGTACCGCTGCATTATCAAATCTTCTTGCAGGGTTGGTACCTACTGCTTGGTTCGATACAGGTGCAGGTGCTGCTGCAAATACACCAGATGTGTTTAATGAAGCATATATGAACAGAATCCCCGAATTTAGACAAGTTGCAGAACATTCAACTTTAAATCTGGTTCATTCTTTATCAGATACTTTAACCATGACCGCAAAGGTTTCATATGGGACAAGAGATTATTATCACATGAACGATAATGATTATAGTTTTGCACCTCAGCCTTTCCCAGGCGTCTTACCTCAATTAGGACTTGGACCAATATCATGGGAAGCAGAGTTTTATGGATTAACTGAAATTGTTGATTCTGAGAGAACCTACGAATTTGCCGATGTTGATACTGATGATATTCAGACTGAGATTTCTATAATTTCAGATTTCGATGGCCCAATGAATTTCGTAGTTGGTGCATATCAATTTAAACAAAAGAATCATAATAGATATATTATCCAAACTGCTGCATTGAATATGATGAGATCATTTGCAAATCATCCATATAGTCAAATATTATTTGGTGGAGCTTTTGATGCATATGGCGGACTCCCTTTTTATCAAACCTTGATATTTGGATTGGCTGGTATTGATGCATGTCAATTATCAATAGCTGGCCCTGTGGCTAATGCTGTGCCATCAAGTGCAAACCCGGCTTGTTTACAATTTGCTTTAAACGCACAGGGTATTCAGCCTTATCATCTTCCTCCAATTATGGGCGGATTTTTCAACGATGATCATGTAAGAACTGACTCAACAGCTATATTTGGTGAACTTTATTATCAAATGAGTGATGCAACTAAGCTTACTCTTGGACTTCGATATAATGATGATAAAGTAACTGATAATTTGATGACATGTTTAGGACAGGTTCAATGTCCAAATGCACAACCTGGTGACTATGAGTCTGGTGTATATAACTTCAGACCAACAACAGCTGTCATTGAAGATGATGCTACTGCTTTTAAAGTTGCAATTCAGCATAATTTAGGTGAGGACTCAATGATTTATGCTAGTTATACCACTGCTACAAAGGCAGGTGGTAATAATCCGCAAATTGGAACAACACCAGATCCATATGAGCCAGAAGAGCATGGTGTTTTTGAGATAGGTACAAAAAATATCTTTGCAGACGGTGCTATTCTTTTAAATGCAGCAATTTTTATGAACAAAGCAGATAAAATGCTCTTTTCAAATATTGAAAATGCTGGTTCTATAAACTACAACATTGACGCTGAAATTAATGGATTTGAAGGTAATTTAATTACTTATTTCAATGAAACAACTAGATTAGAATTTAATTGGTTATTTGTTGATAGCGAACTTGGAGATATAAATAGGCCTATTTTTGATCCAATAAATCCAGGAAATATTGTGGCATTTTTAGGAGTAGATCCTACTGGATATACCCCTGGAGTTGCGGGTTGTGCTGTTCCAGGAGGAATTTGTGCACCTGGAGGAACATTTGGTGCTGTGCCTGTTGATGGATTGCCATTGCCACCATCTGGAGCATTGTCATATACATATGGTCTCAATGCAGCTGGTGTTCCAATTATTATGATGAAATCATTTGGATTTTTATGTGCTGCTCCATTAACACCAGCAAATGTAGGTACAATGGTTTCAACATTTAATCCACTTGCTGGACCTGCAGGCGCTTGTCCATTTGCTCCTGAAACTATTGATATAAATGGCAATACAGTTCCTGGAACTGCAGAAAAATCATTTAGTTTATCTTTAAATAAAGATTTTATAGGTCAAAACGGTGTAACAACTGGCAGACTTACATATAGATATCAGGATGCTAGAGAAGGTAATGTCTTTAATCATGACACTGCAAGAGTGCCTGAGCAAAAATTCTTTGATTTTTCACTTAAATATAAACCTAACGATGGTAAATGGCACGTTGGTTTATATGGAAAAAATTTAGCTGATGATCAATACATTGGTGTATGGGCTGCATCTTCTCCGCTTCAAGGTGGTTCAAGATTTGGTACATATACTGACCCAAGAACCTATGGTGTCACATTTGGTCGTGAATTTTAAAATCTAAAGAAAATGTAAAAAAGGCTGGTTCATCCAGCCTTTTTTCTTTAAAATGCAAACTGGTTGTATTAGTTGCAACCTTTTAATATAAATTTATATGATAAATTTTAGTTATATTTTTAAAATACCTAAACTAATAAATATATTGGACAAGGGGGATATCTATGTCTTTTAAACAATTAATTTTAAGAAATTCTTTCGTATTTTTAGCTACATTTTTTGCTGCTACATCAATTGCTCAAGAAGTAGAAGAAGTTGTTGTTACAGCTACTAAAAAGGAAGAATCAACTCAGGATCTTGCATTATCTGTTGAAGCTTACACTTCAGAGATGATTGCTGAGAACCAGATTTATGACTTATCAGATTTGGCTGAAGTCGTTCCAGGATTTGAAACTGGCAAAGGAATTGGTTCAGGATCTGCTTTTACAATGAGAGGTATTGGTTCTTATGGAATTGGTGCTGCCGTTGTTTCATCATTGGTCACTAACATAAATGGACATAGTGTAGGAACTGGACAATTTGTTGATTTAGGTATGATGGATATCGAAAGAATTGAGGTCTTAAAAGGTCCTCAAGGTACGATTAACGGTAGAAACTCAGTTCAAGGTGTCATAAACGTAATTACTGCAAGACCAACAGATGAATTAGGCGGATACGTTGATATTGAAGGCGGCGTCTACAACTCAAGAAGAGTTACTTCAGCATTCAATCTACCTGTTAACGATCAAATTAAAACAAGATTAGCGCTTATGACCAATAGAAGAGATGGTATGGTCCATAATCCTGTTACTGGAAATGATTTCGATGATAGAAATGACATGGGTCTAAGGTTTTCATTAGATTATGATATTAGTGATACAACAGATCTCAGGCTTACTTATTCAGCTCAAAAAAGTGATGATAGCAGGCCACAAGAAGAAGTAAGTTTTTGTGCTCAGGATCAATTTTTTGGCTGTTCACCGGCTGCAAGAGGTGGACTTAACCAAGCTGCAGATACTAGAGGACATGTTGCTGGATTTGTTGGTTTTGTAGCACATCTAGATCCTGGAACTATTGTTAACAAATACGGTCCTTCTTTATCCGATAGTTTTGATACTCTTTATCTCGATAGAGAGCCTACCCACTTACAGACAGCAGAAGTAACAAACTTAGAATTAACTCATGATATTTCTGATGATGTTCAAATGATCGCGAAATATACATACTCAACTAGAGATTTTCATCAAACAAATGACAATGATGGAAGCGTAAGCAGTGTTCCTCTTGCTGGAGCAGGTGCTGGACTAGGGTTACCTCCTATTGAAGCATATTTATGTTTTGGTAGTACTGAAAATTCTTTCTGT
>CACOEZ010000012.1 GCA_902626385.1 uncultured SAR86 cluster bacterium | reverse complement strand
AAAAATTGCTTGTTTATTATCTGTTGTTTTTATGCCTAGAATATTATTTCTTGTTGTCTGAGATTTACGTGAGGTTATTGAAACCTTCTTTTTTAAAATAGCATTTATGATTGAAGATTTGCCCACGTTAGGCTTTCCAATTATTGAGACGTATCCACAGTATTTCTTTGACATTTTAGGATTTAATGTAATCTAAAACTTTTCTTGCAACAGCTCTTTCGGCCTCTCTTTTTGAGTTTCCTGTTGCAAAAAATTCTTTGTTTTTATATTTAGTAGAACATTCAAAACCATCATTTGTTGAAATTGTTTGATAATTTGGCAGATCAATTTTTTTTGATTGAAAGTGTTCCTGCAATTCAGTTTTTGAATCTCGAAATTCTTTTTCAATGGCTATTTCTTGTATCTCGCTCTTCATCATTTCAAGCACAAAAAGCTTAACCTGTTCAAAATTGCTATCTAAAAAAACCGCCCCAACTATAGATTCAATAGCTCCTTCTAAAATCGAATATTTTCTATTTTCAGATAAATTAGATGTTCCTTTTGATAGCTTTATATGATTAAGAAGATTTATATTATTTGCAAGATTTGCCAAGGTCTCACCTTTAACAAGATGTGATCGCATTCTTGTAAGTAATCCTTCTTTCTGATTGGGAAATTTGTTAAATAAATATTCTGAAATGACTATGTTTAAAACTGAGTCGCCAATAAACTCCAGCCTCTCATTATTTTCATCGTTATTAAAACTTTTATGTGTTACTGCCAAGCTAAGTAATGACTGATCTTTGAATTGATAGTCTAGTTTTTTTTGTAATTCGAACAAAGACATTAATGAATTTTTCCAGCTTTTTGAAATGAGGGCATGCAAGTCCAGCATTCCCAAGTCATAAAAAGAATATCTGCCCTGCCAAAGAAATTTTCTCTTGGGACAAAGCCAACATCTTTGGTACTGTCATTAGAGTTATCTCGATTGTCGCCCATAACAAAATAATGTCCATTAGGAACAGTCCATTCCTGAGGATACTGTTCATTCTGATCTCTGATATTTTTAATAATATACTCTGCATCTCCATGTTTTTCTTTGTAAAAATCCGCGACTGCATCTACTTCTCGACTGATTATTTCTCCAGTGGAATATGCAAATCTCCTATTAAGTTTTACTTTTTCAGTTCTTGAGAATTTTTTATCCAAAGCAGTACCATTAATGTAAATTCTTTTATCTATTATTCTTATTACATCTCCGGGCTTACCAATAAGTCGTTTGATATATGGCACTGGGTTATGAGGAGGTATTAAAACTACAAGGTCGCCATACTGTGGATCACTCCTGTTGAGGTTTGGGTTGCCTATCCTATTTACTTTAAGACCATATGCATATTTATTTACCAATAAAAAATCTCCTTTTTTAAGTTGTGGCTCCATTGAACCTGAGGGGATTTGATATGGCTCATACAAGAAAGTCCTTAAAACAAAAATCAAAAATAATGGTATGAAATAACCCCTTGAAGAAGAAATTATTTCAGCATTTTTAAAGAAGTAACCTAATAACATCACAAGAAAAGATAGGATTGACGCCACTAGCAACACTATTCCAAGATCCCCAGAATTTCGGAATATACTCAATAGAATTGCAAGGCCAGAAATAGTGCTTATAAAAGATAAATATTTTACTAATAATGGCTCATCCTCTTTAGATTGAAGACTTGATCTCATCCATGCTAAAACAGATGCCACAATTCCAAGAACGCCAATTATAAATAGTGGATCACTGATCATATTATTCATTTGAACTAAAGTAATTTAAAAAAGCGTCTTGTGGTATTGAAACCTTTCCTAGTTGTTTCATTTTCTTTTTTCCCTGTTTCTGTTTTTCAAGTAATTTCATTTTTCTAGTAACGTCTCCACCATAAAGCTTCGCTGTAACATTTTTTCTATAAGCTTTTACCGTTTCTCTAGAAATAATTTTAGCACCTAATGCTACCTGTATTGGCACATCAAACATTTGCCGCGGTATCAGCTTTTGAAGATTTTTTGCAATTTCTCTTGCTTTAGAAGTTGAAAAAGATTTATGAACAATCATTGAAAGAGCATCAATTTTATTATTATTGATCAATACATCTATTTTAGTTAGATCTGACTTTTTAAATCCAATCAATGAATACTCTATTGACGCAAATCCTTTTGTTGATGATTTTATTTGATCAAAAAAATCTATAATTACTGAAGATAGAGGCATCTCGAAAATAATAGAAACCTGATTCCCAAAATACTTCATATCTTTTTGAGTTCCTCTTTTTGAGGTACAGAGAGTAATAATGTTCCCAACGTACTCATTTGGTGAGATGATTGTTGTATTTACAAGAGGTTCTCTTATCTCATCAATCTCGTTTGGTTGAGGCAGCTGTGAAGGATTATCACATTTGATTAACGATCCATCAGTTTTGAGAACCTCATACTCAACTGAGGGAGCGGTTGAAATTAAATCAAGATCATATTCTCGCTCTAATCTCTCCCTAACAACTTCCATGTGAAGTGTTCCTAAAAAACCACATCTAAAACCAAAACCAAGTGCGTCTGAAACCTCAGGTTCGTAAATCAGAGAGGAGTCATTTAAAACTAATTTTGATAGTGCATCTCTAAATTTTTCATAATCATCCGAATTGAGCGTAAATATTGAAGCAAAAACTTTCGGATTAACTTTTTTAAAGCCTGGAAGTGCATCGGTATTATTATCACTTGAGTCAATTATCGTATCTCCAACTGGCGCGCCTTTGATTTCTTTTATTCCAGCTACCAAATATCCTACCTCACCTGCAGATAGCTCTTTCTTTGAAATTTTCTTTGGTGAAAAGATACCAACATCATCAACATTATAAGTTTGTCCTGTGGAATGAATTTTAAACTTTTGTCCACATTTAATTTTCCCATTTTTTACTCTTATCAAAGACACAACACCTAAATATGAATCAAACCATGAATCAACAATTAGCGCTTGTAGTTCAGATTCTGGATTTCCAGTGGGCGGAGGAATATCTGATATAAGCATCTCTAATAGTGTTTCTATCCCGTCACCAGTTTTTGCACTCACAAGAGGAGAATCGCTTGCGTTAATGCCAACCATATCCTCTATTTCTTTTTTAACTCTCTCAGGCTCAGCTTGGGGTAAATCAATTTTATTAATAACAGGAACGACCTCTAGGCCCTCTTCAACTGCGGTATAACAATTTGCAAGAGTTTGTGCCTCTACGCCCTGAGAACCATCGACAACTAAAAGAGCTCCCTCACAAGCAGATAGCGACCTCGAGACTTCATAAGAAAAATCAACATGTCCAGGCGTATCAATGAAATTTAGAAGGTATTGTTTATCATTATGCTCGTAATTAAGAGAAACTGCCTGTGCTTTGATAGTTATGCCTCTTTCTCTCTCAATATCCATTGAATCAAGAATTTGATCTTCCATCTCTCTTTTAGATAATCCACCGCAATACTCTATTAATCTATCCGATAAAGTAGATTTACCATGATCAATGTGGGCAATTACTGAGAAATTCCTAATGTTATCCATAATTTGCAGCTATTTTACAAGCAAACTATACAAATGCGTTAATTATGAATTTAGTTTAAAGTGATTGATTGTATTAATCTTGATCCATTTCTAATGATATGGATAGCAATTTTATCGCCAGAAGAAAATTCATTCACTGCATCATCAAAAGAATCTGAGTTATAAACTTCAAACTTCTTACCCCTATGTTGAATCATTGTAATAAGGTCTCCCCTGGTTAATTTACCAGAAGCCGGTGAATTTGGATTAACTCTTGTAACAATAACTCCCTCAGGAAGGTTTGACATTGATGGGTTATCTCTGTCGACATCTGCGACCTTCAATCCGATAGGGTCAGAAGATACGTTCGATTTTGCTGGAACAAAAGTTTCTTTATTAACAGGAAGTTCTCCCAATATAAAATCGAGTTCAATTTCGTCACCATCTCTAATGACTTTAGCCTTCGCATTGGTATTTGGCTTTATTTGTCCAACAACATGAGGCAAATCGGTACTAAATTTTATTTCATTATTATCAAATTCGATTATTACATCTCCTGGCATCAAACCAGCTTGATCTGCGGACTCACCCTCTTCAATATCATTTATTAAAGCGCCATATGGTTTTTTCATTCCTAAAGCATCCGCTAAATCACTATCAACTTCACTCATTCTTACACCGAGATAGCCTCTTGCAACTTCTCCATTTGTAATAATCTGATCCGCGACATCGACTGCAACGTTAATTGGTATTGCAAACGCCAATCCTTGATAGCCACCGCTTCTGGAATATATTTGAGAATTGATACCAACAACTTCTCCGTCAAGATTAAATAATGGTCCACCTGAATTCCCAGGATTGATCGCAACATCTGTTTGAAGAAAAGGAACATAATTTCCAATATTATTGTTTTGAATACTCCTTCCTTTAGCGCTTACTATTCCAGCTGTTACTGAAAAATCAAAACTAAATGGCGATCCAATTGCTACAACCCAATCACCTACTTTTAAATCATCACTGTCACCAACATTGACTGTTGGAAGATCATCGTCGCTAACTTCAAGCACAGCTAAATCTGATAATGGATCAACACCTATTACTTCAGCTGAAAATTCTCGTCTATCAGACAATGAGACAACAACCTCTGTAGCATCCTCAACGACATGAAAATTTGTCATGATGTAATTATCCTTAAGAATAAATCCTGAACCATATGAAGTAGATTCTCTTCTTTGCTGCGGCATTTCCCTGTATTGTCTGGGAATTCCAAACCTTTCCAGCATTTCATCAGGAATGCCCCCATAACCAAAGGACTGTCTTTGTGAAACTTCTTTTTTTGCTGTGATGTTGACCACTGCAGGAGCTGAACTATCTACTAATTCAGAAATATTTTCTGGCAATGCTCCCGAAATCACATCGACGGCAAAAAACATTAAGAATAAGAAATATGAGATTTGTGTATTTAAGTTCTTCATTTTGCTTTACTGTTTAATTGAATTAGCTATTTGAATAGCTTTTGAAGCTGAGATGTTACCATAAATTGTAACCACCCTTCCACCAGATATTGGTACCAGATAAATCATTTTGTTTCCGTGCCTCCAATATCTTATTCTATTCAGGCCGAAATCACTGTTTTCAATGCGAAGCTTGAAACTTTCTCTTCCGTTAGAGTATCCAAGGTTTTGTTTATCACTGATGTTATATCCAACATTTCTGAGATCAATTGTATTTTTTGTATCCATAAAAGCTGGATCATTTATTACATTCATGATGTGATCAACAAGAAATTCGTTTGAGTTTGCAACAACTTCTTTTGCTTCTTTGCTGTTCACAGCAGATGCTATTTTATTTGCTGATTCTGTACTGATATTCATTCTGGAAAAATCGGCATAATTTACAACGAACAATGTCAATAAAATTGATGCAGCAGCAGTTAAAGCATTTGATAACCATAATTTTGAAAAGATTTTATTATCTTTTCTTAAATTTGCTGAAGCAATATGTGTAATATTTTGCTTATCTCTTATTGAAAGTCCTATCAGACTATATATTGACAAAGTTTTTTTAAGCTCTTTACTGTTTTCAAGCTCTCTCAAAACATTGTCAATTTCATTTTTTTCAAGCTCACCATCATATAAAGCTGATAACTTCTCATTAATGTTAGTCATTTTTGATGATCTCCTGATTAATATGATCGAGAATAGATTCTCTTGCTCTGTAAATTCTAGATCTCACTGTCCCTATTGGGGTGTTTGTTATCTTTCCAATTTCTTCGTAGCTTAGTCCATCTTGCTCTCTTAATGTAAAGGCAGTCCTTAAAGATTCAGGTAGAGAACCTATAAAATTCCTTATTTTATGAAGAGATTGTTCATGAATAAGGCTTAACTCAGAATCATCAAATGATTTTATTTCAATATCTGCCTCTTCAATGGAAGTATTAATTTTCTGTTTCTTAAAATTAGCGCTAGAAACATAATTTTTAGCAAGATTAATAGCAATTCTATAGACCCATGTAAAAAAAGCACTATCTCCTCTAAAAGTTGTTATTTGCTGCCAAACCTTTAAGAAAGTCATTTGTGTTAGGTCCTCTGAATCTTCGTGAGACTTAGTAAATGAAAATAGTGAAGCATAAACTCTTGAGTAGTACTTATTCATCAAAAAATTAAAAGCCATCTTATTTCCTTTTTTTACCTTTTCAATTAGTTCGGAATCATTATTATTTGAATTTTTTTTCATAAAATTATGCTTCCATTAATTAGAGACAAAATATAGTCCTAAAAGTTTCCTTGATGAGAGAATTTCTTTAAATGTAATAATATGAAATTCTCATGAACTCTATTACCTAGTTTTTCGTTTTTAAAAATAAAGTCATAAAGCTTTTGATCATCGTAATCTAAAATTTGTGAAAAAATGTTGATATCTTTCTTATCAAGGTTTTTTAATGAAGTTCTTGAAAACTCTCTGAGCAATAAATCAATTTCGCGCATGCCGCGTCTGCATTTCCACTGGATTCTGTTTATTTCTTCATTCATTAGTTAAAATAGCCATATTAAATAATAATTTTACTTGAAAATTAGCAATCTAAATAACTTAATTAAAACAGGCTCCCTTCAATTAAAAAATTGGGGTGTCATCGATATTATTGGTGAAAAAGAAAAAGTCTTTGATTTACTTCAAGGCCAAGTAACATCTGATGTAAAGCTTCTTGAAAATAATGAGTGTCAATTGTCCTCTATATGCAATCATAAAGGTCAAGTTATGGCAGATTTTATAATTTTTTATGTTGATAATTCATATAAGTTTATTTTGAAAGATGAGCTGTCAGATATCTTAATTCAAGAGCTTAAACCTTTTGCTCAATTTAATTTTGTGGAATTTAAAAAAAGCTCAATGAATGTAATTGGATCGGTCACTGAAAATAAATCTATTAACTCATATTCCTCTAATAAAAATATATCAACATCTGTTGATATTTCTAGTTCTGAAATTACATCAGATACTATTTCAGAAAATATCTGGGAGATGACAAATAAAATTCTAGGAAATTATTTTTTAGATGCATCAGACGTTGGTAAATTTAGACCCTTAGAAATAAATTATGACAAATTGAGAGTGTCTTTTGATAAGGGCTGCTACAGAGGGCAAGAAATTGTTGCAAGAATGAAATACTTAGGTGTAGATAGAAGAGTATTCCTAACTTTTTTAACAAATGATAGTTACGTCGATGATGATGAAGTAAGAATCGTTGGTAAAAAGGTAGAAATTAAAAATAAGCTTATATTCAATGGAATCATTAAAAGAGATTCAATGAGTAAGGTAAAAAAACTTCCAGGTGTGGAAGAAATAATTAGTATTACCAGTTAATAGCTGCAATATTTTTATTTATAAGGTATTTATTACATCTAGAGAAATGCTTATTTCCGAAAAATCCTCTGTATGCAGATAATGGAGAAGGATGGGCAGAACTAAGAATTAAATTATTATCTTTATCGATTATATTTTTAAATTTATTTGCATGATTTCCCCACAACATAAAAACAACATTCTGTTTATTGCTTAGGATTTTAACAATATCACTTGTAAAATTCTCCCAACCAATTTTTTCATGAGAACCGGGTTTAGAAATTTCTACTGTAAGCGAGGTATTCAATAAAAGAACGCCTTGATGAGCCCAATTCTTTAAACAACCATTCGAGTTATTCAATTTACCAATATCATTTTTGATTTCAATGAATATATTTTTTAATGAAGCTGGTATTTTTTGATTTTTATTTACTGAGAATGCAAGGCCGTTTGCATAACCTTTTTGAAAATAAGGATCCTGTCCAAAGATAACAACTTTTGTTTTATGAAAGCTACATAAATCAAACGCTCTAAAAATGTCATTAATATCAGGTGCAATTTTTTTATTATTTTTTAATTCTTCATCGACTTTTGATAGAGGATTAATGTAACTTTGCTCTAAAGAGTGTTTTTTTAAGGCTTTAACCCAATTTTTTGGCAAGCTATTATTGTTACAATTTTGTGTCATATTTACTATAAATCTTATCCACAGTTTCTGTGGATAAAGTTATGGATAACTTTATTTATACCATAACAAAGGTTATAAAATAAGCTTTTTTAACCAACTGTATAAAAAATGTACAGAATTCAATAAAATAACCTTAAATCAATTACTTACATAAATTTCATGATATATAAGCAGTACTTATGTTAAAAAATTGATCTTCACTATTATCATGTATTTTTTCTGTTGACAAGTATCCTCAGGTTATAGAGTTTACAAAAAAAACATATTAGACAATTGTTGGAAAATATAACTTAAATTATGCGAATATCTGATATATTTTTTTAAATTATTTTTTGCACCTTATATCAATAAATAACAAAAGAATTTATAGTTAACTTAATATTAAAAAAAAATGAAATGAGTATCCATATAGAAAATATTGATGTTTCAATAGGCAAAAAAGCTTTAATAAAGAACTTATCGATGCAAATTGAAAATGGCCATTTTTGTCTAGTTGGTGGTGAGAGCGGTATAGGCAAGACTACTCTTCTGAATGTTATTTCTGGTTTAAAAAAAATAGATAAAGGTCAAATAACACTAAATAATATAATCATTAATAATGAATTAGAATTCATTTTGCCAGAGGAGAGAAATATTGGATATGTTTTTCAAGATTATGCTCTATTTCCTCATATTAATGTTCATCAAAATATAACTTTTGCGTCAAACGGGAAGAGGAAAGATCTGTTTTCAAAAATTATTGAAGACTTAAAACTTGATGAGCATATTGGTAAAATGCCAAATGAATTATCTGGCGGTCTTCAACAAAGAGTTGCAATTGCTAGAGCTCTCATGATGAAACCAAGTTTGCTTTTATTGGATGAGCCATGTTCAAATTTGGATAAAGAAAATTCGGATAATGTGCAAAATCTACTTAAATGGTTTGTAAAAAAATATAAAATCCCTTGCATAATCGTTAGTCATGACTTTGACCTTTTTGATAAAATTGAAGTTTCTCAAGAAATAAACTTGTCTTAGTTCTCAGATAAATTATGGACAACGTATTTTCTCCAGCGTTGATAATTATCTTCGTATATCTCTTTAAGGGAATTGTTTGGTTCAAATGTAGTTAAATTATCTCTAAAACTCGAAACATCTTCACCTGATGCAATCATTGCAACTTTGCAAGCCCCCAGCGCTGTAGATTCTACATTTTCAGGCTTAATTATGGATTTTTGAAGTGTGTCTGATAAAACTTGGCAAAATGTCTTATTGGATACCATTCCACCATCAACCAAAAGTTTGTTTATTTCAATTTTATTGTTTTCTAATATCCTAGCAATTTCTTTAGTTTGGAAAGTAATAGAATGGAAAGCAGATGTAACCATGTCATTAAGCGTCGTGTCTTGAGTTATCCCGCTGAAACCTCCTCTGATTTCTGAATCCCAGAACGGAGCCCCAAGGCCATTAAAAGCAGGTAAAAAAAGAACATTATTTGAATTTCCATCAATATTTATGAAATTTTCACTATCTTTTGCATCATTAAAAATTTTCATCTTATCTCTTAGCCATTGGATAATGTTCCCAGAAGAATAGATGCTGCCCTCAATTGCATATGAAGTCTCTCCTTTCAGTCCGTATGCAATTGTTGTTAAAAGACCTTCATCAACATTTATTGGATCATCTTTAGTGTTTACCATCAGAAAACAACCTGTACCATAAGTAGACTTCATATCTCCGCTTTCGAAGCAACTTTGACCAACTAAAGCGCCTTGTTGATCTCCGATAATCCCTCTAATTGGTATGTCTTTAGCCTGAATATTTAAAGTTCCAAAATCACCATCACATGGCAAAACTTCTGGCAGCATAGATGCAGGTATTTCAAATATTGAAAGGAGTTCTTCGTCCCAACACATGTCATGAATATTAAATAATAGTGTTCTTGAAGCGTTTGTTACATCTGTGTAATGATTTTTTTCTTTTGACAATTGATACACTAAATATGAGTCCACTGTTCCAAATGCCAATTTTCCCTCTGATGCCATTTCTCTTGCACCATCAACATTTTCTAATATCCAGTTTATTTTTGTAGCTGAAAAATATGGATCTAAGACTAATCCCGTCCTTTTCTTCACAGTTTCTTCATAACCTTGAGCCTTAAGCTCATTACAATATTCACTAGTTCTTCTATCCTGCCAGACAATCCCTGGGTAGATTGGCGCACCTGTTTCTTTTGACCAGACTATGGTGGTTTCTCTCTGATTGGTTATTCCGCATGCCTCAATTTGGTCATAATCTTGCAAAACTTTTTTAGTTGTTGCTTTAACAGTTTCCAAAATATCAAGCGGTTCTAGCTCTACCCAGCCATCATTTGGATATGCTAAATCATATTCAATTTGTGAATCACACAGCTTTTGTAACTTTGAGTTAAATATTATTGACCTTGAGCTTGTCGTTCCCTGATCTATAGATAAATAATTTTTCATTTGTATTCTCCGAAGTGATAATTATCCACAATTTATACACTTATTTCCAACAGTAAAAATACATGATATATACACTATATGGTGGAAAAAAATAAAATTATCACAATATATTGTGTTTTTTACTTGATTCTTTGTCCACAACTAGTATATTAAGCGTTAGGAGAAAAAAAGTTACCGTTACTGCAGACACGCTTAAGTTTTTCCAAAAAAAGTTTAAAGATAAAACTCAAGAAGTTTAAATATTAGTGGGCAAAAAATAAAAAAAATGGAAGTACAACAACAAGAAAACAAAAATTCAACAAACCAACAGAACATTTCAGACATTGAAACAACTGCTCCGGGCAAGCTAAGAGTAATTAAAAGAAATGGGAAAGTTGTAGCATTTGAAGACGACAAAATAAAAGTTGCAATCACAAAAGCATTTTTAGCAACAGAAACTGGAAACGCAGCAGCTAGTGAGAGAATCCATAAAAAAGTTAATGAGCTTACAGAAAATGTTGTAGAAGTTTTTCAAAGAAGAATGCCTTCGGGCGGCACACTTCATATTGAGGAAATTCAAGATCAAGTCGAGCTTCAGTTAATGAGATCAGAAGAGCTAGATGTTGCTAAATCTTATATCTTATATAGAGCAGAAAGAACGCAAGAAAGAAAAAAAGAAAAACTGACTATTGATCTACCAGATACACCAAATATCAACATTACCAAAAACGATGGAAACGTCGTCCCTCTAGATGTTGAAAAAGTTGCTGGTCTAATTAATGATGCGTGCGAAGGTCTAGATGAAGTATCTGTAAATGAAGTATTAGATGAGGCACTTAAAAATTTGTATGATGGGGTTTCGATTTCTGACATGCGAACAAGTCTTGTAATGTCCGCAAGAACAAAAGTTGAGAAAGAGCCAAATTATTCTTTTGTCACTGCAAGAATACTCATGGATCAAATTAGGAGTGAAGCACTAAATTTTCTTGGTGTTGCAGAAGAGTCTACATATCAAGAAATGGAGAAATATTATCCAATGGCTTTCAAAGCATATATAGATAAGGGCATTGAGCTTGATATTTTGAATCCCGAACTTAAAGAATTTGATCTAGAAAAAATGGGTGCTGCAATAGATTTTACAAGAGACAATCAATTTACATACCTGGGACTTCAAACTCTCTATGACAGATATTTTATACATTGCGACGATGTAAGATACGAATTACCCCAAGTCTTCTTTATGAGAGTTTCTATGGGGCTTGCATTGGAAGAAGATAATAGAGAAGAAAGAGCGATAGAATTTTACAGACTTTTATCAAGCTTTGATTACATGAGTTCTACCCCTACTCTATTTAACTCAGGAACAAAGAGGCCGCAGCTTTCATCTTGTTACCTAACAACAATCCCAGACGATCTAGATGGAATATTTTCAGCAATGAAAGATAACGCATTATTGTCAAAATGGGCAGGTGGTCTTGGTAATGACTGGACACCAGTAAGAGCAATGAATTCATATATTAAAGGTACAAATGGAAAAAGTCAGGGCGTCGTTCCTTTTCTAAAGGTCGCAAATGATACAGCTGTTGCAGTCAATCAAGGGGGAAAAAGAAAAGGAGCAATGTGTGGTTATTTAGAAACTTGGCATTTAGATATAGAAGAATTTCTTGAGCTCAGAAAAAATACAGGTGATGAGAGAAGAAGGACACATGATATGAACACAGCAAACTGGGTACCAGATCTGTTCATGAAAAGAGTTGAGCAAGATAAAGATTGGACACTTTTCTCACCAGGTGAAACACCAGATTTACACGACCTTATAGGTAAAGCTTTTGAAGAAAAATACGTGGAGTACGAAGAAAAAGCAAAAAAAGGAGAAATGGGCCAACATAAATCTATACCAGCTAAAGAATTATGGAGAAAAATGTTAACTATGTTGTTTGAAACAGGACATCCCTGGATCACATTCAAAGACTCATGTAATCTCAGATCACCCCAGCAACATGTTGGCGTAATCCATTCATCTAACTTATGTACAGAGATAACATTAAATACAAGCGCTGAAAAAGAAATTGCGGTTTGTAATCTTGGCTCTGTCAATCTTGCTAATCACATGAAAGATGGAGCTTTGGATGAAGAAAAAGTAAAAAGTACAGTATCAACAGCCATAAGGATGTTAGATAACGTAATTAATATTAATTATTATTCAGTTGATACTGCAAAAAACTCTAATTTTAAACATAGGCCTATTGGTTTAGGACTAATGGGATTTCAAGATGCTTTATATCTTCAAGATATACCCTACTGTAGTGATGAAGCTGTCGAATTTGCAGATAAAAGCATGGAGTTAATAAGCTATAACGCAATTTATGCATCAACCGAACTTGCAAAAGAAAGAGGAAAATATGAATCATTTGATGGTTCTCTTTGGAGCAAAGGGATCTTACCGAAAGATTCAATAGAAATCTTGGCAGAAAATAGAGGAAGTGAATATCTAAATGTTGATAGATCAGAATCATTAGATTGGGAATCTCTCCGAAAGAAAGTAATGAAAGACGGTATGAGAAACTCTAATGTTATGGCCATTGCTCCTACAGCAACAATATCAAACATTACTGGCGTGACACAATCTATCGAACCTACATATCAAAATTTATATGTGAAATCGAACCTATCTGGTGAATTTACTATTGTTAATCCTCATCTTGTAAGAAAGCTTAAAGAGCTTGGTTTGTGGGATGATGTCATGATCAATGATCTTAAGTACTTCGAGGGTAGTCTCTCTGAGATTTCAAGAATTCCAGACGAAATTAAAAAACTCTTTTCAACAGCGTTTGAAGTAGAACCAAGATATATTGTTGAATCTGCGAGCAGAAGGCAAAAATGGATTGATCAAGCACAATCACTAAATTTATACATTGGTAACGCTGATGGTAAAAAACTAGATATCACCTATAGAATGGCTTGGTACTCTGGGCTGAAAACAACATACTATCTAAGGTCTATTGCAGCTACATCAACAGAAAAGTCAACTGTACAACAGGGAAAATTAAACGCGGTAAGTTCTGATGCAGGTCAGACCTCTGCACAAGAATTAGGAGCACCAGCTCCAGTTCCAACAGCCTGCTCTCTGGATGATCCAGATTGTGAGGCTTGCCAATAAATTAAGGAGAAATAATATGTTAAATTGGGACGATTATGGAAAAGAGGAAAATTCAACTCCTCAATCATCACCTCAGGTAAATAATGAGGTCGTAAAACAAACAGCTGAATCAGTAGCTGAAGAAAAGCCAGCTGTTCAGCAAACAATGGAACCAGAAACACCACAAACAAATGTAAGTATTGGAGAAGGTTCAAGAGCGGAGGCTGCAAGAAAAGCAGTAAATGCCATAGATGAAACAGCAGGTAATGAAGAGCTAGATGAAATGATGGCAAACGCAGGTCGTGTTCAGGTTGATCAAAAAATGATGATCAATTGTAAAGCTGATCTTAATCAACTGGTTCCATTTAAATATGACTGGGCGTGGCAAAAATATCTTGACGGAAGTGCTAATCACTGGATGCCTCAAGAAATAAATATGACAAATGATATTGTGCTTTGGAAGTCTGAAGACGGATTAACAGAAGATGAAAGAGTGATAGTTAAAAGAAATCTAGGTTTCTTTTCAACAGCAGACTCGCTCGTTGCAAACAATCTTGTTCTTGCGCTATACAGGCTAATAACAAATCCAGAATGTAGACAATATATCTTAAGACAAAGTCTTGAAGAAGCTATTCATACCCACGCATATCAATACTGCATTGAGTCACTTGGCATGGATGAAGGAGAAATTTTTAATATGTACAGGGAAGTTCCATGCGTTGCAAGAAAAGCATCATGGGGACTTAAATACACTCAAGAAATATCAGATCCTGATTTTAAAACTGGAACTGAGGAAACTGATAAACAATTACTCAGGAATCTAATAGCTTTTTATTGTGTGCTTGAGGGCATCTTCTTTTACTGTGGATTCACACAAATACTCTCAATGGGAAGAAGAAACAAGATGACTGGAACTGCAGAACAATTTCAATACATATTAAGAGATGAATCAATGCATGTAAATTTTGGTATTGATGTAATAAATCAAATAAAAATTGAGAATCCTCACTTATGGGATGAACAAATGAAATCAGATGCTGCGCAAATGATTCTCGAGGGTACTGAGCTGGAAATACAATATGCAAGGGACACCATGCCAAGAGGCGTATTAGGAATGAATGCGGCAATGATGGAGGAATATCTTAAGTTCATTGCAAATAGAAGGCTTACACAACTTGGACTGGACGAAGAGTTTACAGGGGTAAGTAATCCCTTCCCTTGGATGTCAGAAATAATTGATTTAAGGAAAGAGAAAAATTTCTTTGAAACAAGAGTGACAGAGTATCAAGTTGGCGGTGCTTTAAACTGGGAATAATATTTGAAGATATATTCAAGTCCAGTAGCTCCAAGCCCAAGGAAAGTACTGATATTTATTGCTGAAAAAGGTATAGATAATGTTCAGATTGTAAACCTTGATCTTGGTAAATTAGAACATAAAACACCAGAGTATAAAAAAATTGCTCCTAATTCGAGGGTTCCTGCTCTCGAATTAGATAGCGGTGAAGTAATTCTTGAGACCACCGCTATATGCAGATATCTTGAATGCAAATACCCAGAACCTAATATGTTTGGCACTGACCCAATGGAAATTGCGCATATTGAAATGTGGTATTCACGAGTTTCGTTTGAGTTAATGATGCCATTAATGCATGGATTCAGACACACTCATCCTCATATGAGTCAATTAGAAAATCAAAATAATGAATTTGGTCTTGCCCAAAGAGAATTAGCAGTAAACTCTCTCAAGCATTATGAAGAATTAATGTGCGATAAAGAATTTTTAACTTGCAAAAAATTTACATATGCAGACATTCAAATGGTTACATCGCTTCAGTTTCTTGTAAGGTTGAACAAAATTGACATCAATGATTATAAAAACTTAAATACTTATATCAATAATATTGCTGAAAGGCCAAGCTTTTCTGTATAAGTTTATTTATTAATAAGTTCAAAGAACTTAAGAGTCTGCTCACCACCGTTCTGTAACGCCCTAGCATCTTGCATGTCTGATATCTTATCCCAACTTGCGTGAATGTTTTCAGGAGTCATATCTTCTCCCATACCTAAAGAGACGCCCATTGTCTCATGAATAAATATTCTTGAAAAAACACCCGCGCCTGCTGCCATAATTGCTCCATTAGGCGCATGCTCACTAGAAAGATAAATTACTGCAGGTGTTACGAATTCAGGCTGAAGATTTTGTCCAAAGTCCTCAGGTATTAAACCTTCAGTCATTCTAGTATATGCGACTGGTGTTATTGAATTTGTATAAACATTTTTGTTTTGTCCCTCTAGTTTGAGGGTATTCATTAGTCCCACCATCGCCATCTTTGCTGAACCGTAGTTTGTTTGACCAAAATTTCCAAACACACCACTTGAAGAGCTTGTAAAAATAATACGACCATATTCCTGTTCTCTCATAATTGGAAATATGCTATGAGTGCAATTCAATGTACCTTGAAAATGTACATCCATTACTAAATTGAAATCATCAAGAGTTACCTTATGAAAACTCTTATCTCTCAGAATACCAGCATTATTAATGAGAATATCTATTCTGCCCCACTCATCCATAGTCTGCTGTACCATCTCTTTTACAGCAGAAATATCGGTCACGCTGGCACCATTTGCAATTGCATCTCCACCAGCATCTTTGATTTCTTGGACAACTTGATCGGCTGCGTCACTTGCTCCACTTCCGTCAACACTTCCCCCTAGGTCATTTACAACAACCTTCGCACCTCTTTTAGCAAGCTCTAAAGCATGTTGCTTTCCTATGCCTCCACCTGCTCCAGTAACAATTGCAACCTTATCATCAAATCGTATGCTCATAATTCTTCTCCAGTGTATGTGAAATATTATATGAAAGAGGAATATATTTTAATCAAAAAAAATCTCATTTACTATGATATAAAAATAAGGATTACATCTTAAATTAAGAATATAATTAAACTATTATTGATTACCAAAAAAAGGAAATAAAATGAGCTCAACTGTAAAAGTAGTTGTAACTGGAGCAGCCGGTCAAATTGCATATTCATTAATACCAAGATTAGTTGACGGTAGAACTTTTGGAGATAAAAAAGTAGATCTATCTTTAGTGGAAATACCTCAAGTAGTTGATAAGCTTGAAGGGCTTGTGATGGAATTAGAGGATTCATATTTTCCTAATATGGGAAATGTTAGTTATACATCTAATTTTGAAGAAGCTGCAAAAGATGGTGATTGGTTTTTGCTCGTTGGAAGCATTCCAAGAGGAATAGTCTATAACGGGAAAAAAATTGAAGAAAGATCAGACCTTTTGAGTATAAATGGTGGAATTTTTGTCGATCAAGGCTCTGCAATAGGAAAATATGGAAAAGAAGAAGCAAAAATTTTGGTAGTTGGAAATCCAGCTAATACAAATGCATTAATTGGAAAAAATGCTGCAAATAATAATTCTCAACTTTGGATGGCAATGACAATGCTTGATTCAAATAGGGCAAAGTCAATTATTGCAAAAAAAACTAATAACGATATTTCAGAAATTGCTAATATGATTATTTGGGGGAACCATAGTCCAACAATGTATCCTGATGCAGAAAATGTCATCATTAAAGGCAAAATTGGTAATAGCGTTTTAGAAGATCAAGATTGGATTGATTCTGTTTTCATACCAAGCGTTCAACAAAGAGGAAAGGCAGTTATTGATGCAAGGGGAGCTTCATCTGCTACATCTGCAGCAAAAGCTGCAATTGATACTGTAATGGCATGTGAACATCCCTCTTCTTCTAATGATTGTTTTAGTGCAGCAATTTCTAGTGATGGTTCATACGATATCCAAGAAGGATTAATTTGTGGATTTCCATTAATGAGATTAGATGATGGAACAATTGAGATTAAAAGAGATTTAGCATTATCTGATTATGCGCGCAAAAAAATCAAAATCTCAATTGATGAATTATTATCTGAAAGAGAGGCGGTAAAACATTTAATGAAATGATTAAAAAAGATAAAACTCTTTACAGTTACATATGTAATATCGTTGCTGATGAAAAGCCTGAGAAAATTAAAATATTAACTAGTCAAGACATTTCAAAATTGATCAAGCGACTTGAGAAAACAAGTGTTGAAAACATAAATATTTACCCCACACTAAATAAGGACTCTGCAGAAAACTGTGATCTGTTTATATTGCTGGATGATATAAAGGTTTCTGAAAGTGATATTGGAATAATTAAAAATTTGCTCAGTCAAAAAATTGTTATTTTTACAGATTTTAAGAATGATACAAAAAATGATGAGATGATGTTAAAACTCGGATTTCAAACAGAATTAAGAGATCAAAATAACATGCTTAAGTGTTATTCATATAATTTAAAAACATATAACAATAAGCGATCATGGAATAATCCAAAGGGCTGGGCTAATCCTGAGAATTTCGATAAATTTAGATGGTAAAAAATCTTATGACTTTAATTGAGGAAACAGTAAAACGTCTCTAATTGAAGATTGATTAGTAAGTAACATTACAAGTCTATCTACTCCTAGTCCAACACCAACCGCCGGTGGCATTCCGTGCTCAAGTGCTGTTATGTAATCTTTATCATAATCCATTGCCTCATTATCTCCGGATTCTTTTGCAGCAACCTGATCCTCAAACCTTGAGGCTTGATCATCGGGATCATTTAACTCACAAAAACCATTAGCAAATTCTTTTCCGCCAATAAATAATTCAAATCTATCTGCAAAATCTGGATTTTCTTCATTCCTTCTTGAAAGAGGAGATACTTCAACAGGATACTCAGTAACAAATGATGGATCTATTAAATTATTTTCAACGGTCTCTTCAAAAATTTCTAAAAGCATTCTGCCCTTACCCCAATTTTTTTCAACCTTAATTTTCTTAGATTTCAAAAATTCGACTAATTTATCTTTGTCATTCAAGTCTGCTTTTGATAGCTCTTTATTATGATTTACAACTAAATCTGATAATGTAAATTGATTAAAATTCTTTAGATTGATTTTTTGATCGCCCCACTCAATTTTTTCACCACAATTAGCTGCAATAGCAGCATTTGTAATAATTTCTTGAGTTAAATTCATTTGATCTTCCATACTTGCGTATGCTTGATACCATTCCATCATAGTAAATTCAGGATTATGTTTTGTAGAAAGGCCTTCGTTTCTGAAACTTCTATTAATTTCAAACACTTTTTCGAAACCCCCAACCAATAATCTTTTTAAATAAAGCTCAGGAGCAATTCTTAAGTATAAATCCTGTCCAAGAGCATTATGCTGAGTAACAAATGGTCTTGCCACTGCTCCGCCTGCTAGAGGATGCATCATTGGAGTTTCAACCTCAAGATACCCTGATTCATTCATGATTTTTCTCATAGAATCAATTATTTTTGTTCGTTTAATAAATACTTCTTTGGTCGCATTGTTTGTCATTAAGTCTAAATATCTTTGCCTGTATCTGGCTTCAACATCTGTAAGTCCCTTAAATTTCTCAGGCATCGGTCTTAGGGATTTGGTAATCATTTCTAGATCCCAGACATCTATTGTTAATTCATCCGTTTTTGTTCTAAATAGAGAGCCTGATACACCTACAATATCTCCAAGATCCCAGGTTTTGAAATCTTCATAAACGCTCTCTTCAACATTATTTTTTGTTACATATATCTGGATATCGCCAGAAGAATCTCTTAAAGTTGCAAAACTAGCGTTTCCCATCACTCGTTTCAGAATAATACGACCAGCAATAGAAATATCTTTGATATTTTTTTCTGAAAGTTCATCTTTAGAAAAACCTCCATACTCTTCATGTAAATTTTTTGCATTATTTTTAGGCTTAAAAGAATTTCCATAAGCCTCGCCTTTATCCCTAAGCTGCTCTAACTTTTTTCTTCTTTCTTCAATGATGGCCTTTTCACCACCAAGATTATCATTATCCATCTATATTCCTGCTTTTAATGATGATTTCATAAAATCGTCTAAGTCCCCATTTAGAACAGCTGTTGTATTACCTGTTTCAAAATTTGTGCGTAAGTCTTTAATTCTAGACTGATCCAATACATAAGATCTAATCTGGCTACCCCAACCTATATCTGACTTGCTGTCTTCTAACATTTGTTGTTCTTCATTTTGCTTTTGTAATTCTAACTCGTAAAGTTTAGATTTTAATTGTTTTAGGGCATTTTCTTTGTTTTTATGTTGTGATCTATCACTTTGACATTGTGCCACAACCCCAGTTGGGATATGAGTTAAACGAACTGCAGAATCTGTTTTATTGACATGCTGACCACCTGCTCCAGATGCTCTGTAGGTATCTGTTCTTATGTCAGCTTTATTAATATTTATCTCAATAGACTCATCTATTTCCGGTGAAATAAAAACTGAGGCAAAAGACGTGTGTCTTCTATTTCCTGAATCAAATGGTGATTTTCTTACTAATCTATGTATACCTGTCTCAGTTCTTAGCCAGCCATATGCATGATCTCCATCAACATGCAATGAGGCAGATTTAATTCCAGCAATGTCACCATGTGATATTTCAACTAAGTTTGTTCCAAAACCTCTACCCTCAGCCCATTTACTATACATCCTAAGCAACATTTCAGCCCAATCCTGGGCTTCAGTTCCACCCGAACCTGATTGTATTTCAATATACGCAGATGAGCTATCCATTTTATTGGTGAACATTCTACTGAATTCAAGCTCTTCGATCATTTGATTAATTTCATTTGCCTCTTTTAAAATTTCATCCAATGATGTGTCATCTGATTCCTCTATTGAAACATCTAAAAGCACTTCAGAATCTGAGAGCTTTTCTGCAACGACCTGATATGTTGAGATTGCTTTTTCTATAGTTGTCTTTTCTTTGCTTAATTTTTGTGTCAAATCTAAGTCTGACCATACTTTTTCTTGAGATAATTCTTCCTCTATCTGTATTAATCTTTTTTTCTTAGAGTCAATTTTAAAAACATCTCTGTTTATTTCATCTAATCTCTCTTTTAAGGAGTTTAAGCTTGATTTGAGTTCTACAATATCCATAAATTAGTTATTTTTTCTGATGTAATCAAAGATTGAATTATCGGATGTGCTTAAGCTCTCAGCTACTTCTTTTTTATTTAAAACCCTTTTTAGTCTCTCAGGCATATCTTTTAAATTAAGTCCTGCTTTCAAGAGCACATCAGGAAATTTTGCAGGATGTGCAGTAGCTAAAATTACAGTATTGTGATGAAGCTGATCTTTGAGTCTTTCAACAGCCTCATAAGCAACTGCCGTATGCGGATCAATGAGTTGATTAAATTTATTACTAAAATTTTTCATGCATTCGAATGTTTCTTCATCATTGCAGGTATAACTCAAAAATAAGTTTTCGGTTTTACTCCAAATATTATCGTCAATATTTATTGGTTCTTCAGGAAAATTAGAATAAAGCTTTCTGCATTTAGCTGAGTCTGAATCAAGATAAAAATCATAAACTAATCTTTCAAAATTGCTTGCAACGCTGATATCCATACTGGGAGATATGGTCTCAATAACCTTTCTCTTAGAATAATCATTTTGTTTAAAAAATCTGTGAAGAATATCATTAGAATTTACTGCAACAATTATCTTTGATAGAGGCATGCCCATTCTTGAAGCCGCATAACACGCAAAAACGTTTCCAAAATTTCCTGTTGGAACTGAGAAATTTATTGGCTGATCAAACTTATTTATTTTCAAAGTAGCATAAAAGTAATAGCAAATTTGTCCAATTATTCTGATCCAGTTAATAGAATTTATAGCAAGAAGGTATTGATCGTTTGATATAAATGATCTTTCCTTAAAACCTCTCTTTACAATATCTTGGCATTCATCAAAAGTTCCGTCTGCAAGAATAGGAAAGATGTTTGATTTATCTACTGTTGTCATTTGTTTTCTTTGAACACTAGACATATTTCCCTCTGGAATCAGAATAAAGCTTTTAATAGATTTAAACTCTTTACATGCGTCAATTGCAGCTGAGCCAGTGTCACCCGATGTAGCACCGAAAACAACTGCTGTTTTATTTTGAGATTCAAGGGTTTTGTTAAAAAAAGCTGCAGCTAATTGTAATCCAAAATCTTTAAAAGCTAGCGTGGGGCCATGGAATAACTCCAATACAAAATTTTTGTCATCAAGATTGTTAATCTCAATTAAATGCTTACATTCAAAATTGTGCCATGTGTTATCTAGCACCTGAAGTACTTCATCTTTGGCATATGATGAATCTGTAAACATTGGCACTATGTATTTTGCAACATCAATATAACTATCAAAAGTCTTCATTCGCTCTATATCTACACTGGGCCATAAGTCTGGCATGAATAGGCCGCCATCATCTGCAAGACCTTGCATAAGAACTTGTTCAAAAGTCTTATTTTTATCCTTTCCCCTGGTACTATGAAATAGCATATTTATGATTCAATTCTAATTGATTTTACTGATTCAATTTCGTCTAACTGTTCAATTTCTGAAATACATTTATTTAGATCTTTTTCAAAATGAAGATCGGTAAAAATGATGACAGCACTTTTATTTTTGCTTAATTCTTTCCATTTTATCTTCTTGATGAAAATTTTATTGTTGTTAAAAACTTGCTCTATTGATGCAAAATTATCCTCTGATATTGATGTTTTGATATTGATATAATTTTCAAATTTAAGATCATCAATTTTAAGAATCTGTTTTGAACTTTTATGTTTATTTTCTGATGAAATCTTATCTTTAATGTTTGATAAATATATTAGATCTGATATTACGCCTGATGCTGTAGATGCTTGACCGGCACCTGAGCCTGCCACATGTAATTTTCCAATCAAATCTGTTTCAATTTCTATCCCATTTCTAACGCCTTTAAGGTTTGCAAGATATTTAGAATTACTAATTAAAACAGGATGAGCTCTTAATTCAATACTTTCTTCTGACAATGATGAAACTGCAAGATGCTTTATTGAAAAACCTTCTTCTGCTGCATATATAAAATCATTTGCCTCTATATCCTTGATACCTTCAATATAAAAATCATCTGGGGGCAAGCTTGTGCCAAAAGCAAGTGATGACAGAATACCAATCTTATGGGCTGCATCATAACCCTCAATATCAAAAGAAGGATCTGCCTCAGCATATCCCTCTTTTTGAGCAAATTTAAGCGTATCTTGAAAATCAGCTCCCTCTTCCATTTCACTTAATATAAAGTTTGATGTCCCATTTAGCATGCCAGAAATTCTTGATACTTTGTTCGCAGCTAACTCCTCATGAAGCATTTTAATAATTGGGGTCCCAGCACATACAGATGACTCATATAAAACGTGAACATTCTTTTTATCAGCTAGAGAAAATATCTCATCTCCATGATGATATAAAACTGCTTTATTAGCCGTAACAACATTTATACCTTTTTCTATTGATTTCAATATCAATTCTCTAGCAACTTCTACTCCACCAATTAATTCAACAAGAACGTCGATTTCGTGATTTAAAACATTGAATATATCTCTTTCAATAATGGTATTTTGGGGATCACATTTTGGATTGTCTCTCCTTGCGCCAATAACAACTATTTCAAGTTTAATATTGCTATTAGATTTAATTTCTTTTTGATTATCTAATATAGTCTTATAAAGGCCTGTTGCAACATTCCCCCATCCGCAAATTCCAATTTTTAATTTATTCATGCTATGACTTTAATAGCTTAATTAATTCATCTGCCGGCACATATCCAGGATATAACTGACCAGTTGAAGAAATTATTGCAGGAGTTCCAGTAATACCAATTTTCTTACCAATTGCATAATGTTTTGAAACGGGTTGTGTGTCACAAAAATCTAAATTTAAATCATTGCCTTGTTTGAGACTAGTTAGAACTTGTTGAGGATTTTTTGAGCACCAAGCTCCCACCATCTTTGTAAAAGCACTTGTTCCAAGTCCTGATCTTGGAAATGCTGCATAATTAACCGTTATTCCAAGTGAATTGTATTTTTCAATTTCATTGTGTAATTTTCTGCAGTAACCACATTCAACATCTGTAAAAATTGTTACCTTAAAAATTTCATTATCTGAAGGGAAAGAAATTAAATTATTAGGATTCAAGCTATCTAAAATTTCTTTCCTTTTTGATGTGATATCAATATTTGTGAGATTTGTAATATTATCAAACTCTATGCTGAACATATCACCGTATATAAAATAATTTCCATCCTCAGAAACATATAAAGGCTGGACATCTCCATAAAAAACCTTGTAAATGCCTGGAAATTTTGATTTTTCAATAGATTCTATCTTTGCACCTTCTGGCAATATAGACGAAATTTTTTCATCTATTTCAAGTTCATTTGCATAAGCATTTAATAAGAATAAAAAACTGAAAACTGTTAAGAATATGTATTTCATTTAGCCTCTTGGATGATGTTTTTTTAAAACTTCTCCTAATCTTTGTTTTGCAATGTGAGTATATATTTGAGTAGTTGATAAGTCACTATGCCCAAGTAATAACTGAACAGATCTCAAATCAGCTCCCCTATTCAATAAGTGTGTTGCAAAAGCATGTCTTAGGGTATGAGGTGATATGGAATCTTTTAAACCCTCTCGTGATAAGTATATTTTTATTCTCTGCCAAAAAGCAGTTCTGGACATTTTTGTTCCTCTATTTGAGATAAAAACTTCTTTAGCGTTTGAATTTTTTCTTTCTTTTAGATAAGAATTTAATGAATCTAGAGCTTTTTCTCCAAAAGGAATAAGTCTTTCTTTAGATCCCTTACCAAGCACCTTTAGGACAGATCTATCTGTGTCTACATCAGTTATTTTTAAATTAACTAATTCTGAAATTCTCATACCAGTAGCGTACAGCATCTCAATCATTGCTTTATCTCTGTTCTCTATCTTGATTGAGCAGTCTGGACTCTGAAGTAATTTTTCTACCTCGCTCTCAGACATTGATGACGGCAAATATTGTTCTTTCTTTGGACTAATAATTTCTGATAATGGAGATGAGTTGATTTGTCTTTTTTTTACTAAATAAATGTAAAAGATTTTTAATGATGAAATTTTTCTATTTACTGATGAACTTTTCAAATTCTTTTTAAAAAGATTTGCAATGTACTTATTTATTTGAGATTCATTGACAAATTTATAGTCAATAACTTTTTTCTCTTTAGTCCAGCTTATAAAATCACCAATATCATTTTTATAAGCTTCAATAGTATTTTTTGATAAGCCTTTTTCTATATAAAGATAGTTAAAAAAAGATCTGAGATCAGAATCTTCTTTTGTTAGATGAGACATTTCCTTATTCTAATCTTTCTTTTATTCTTGCAGATTTCCCAGATCTTTCTCTCAAGTAGAAAAGTTTTGCTTGACGAACGTCACCTTTTCTTTTTACCTTAATAGAATCAATCATAGGACTATGAGTTTGAAATGTTCTCTCAACACCAATGCCGCTTGATATTTTCCTTACGATAAATGAAGAATTTAAGCCTGAATTTTTAACACCCATAACAACACCTTCAAATGCTTGAAGCCTTGTTCTTTCGCCCTCTCTGACCTTTACTGAAACAACTACAGTATCACCTGGTCTAAATTCAGGAACGTCTGTCTTCATCTGTTGATTCTCAAAATTACTAATTATTTGAGAAGGTGTTTTCTCATCAAGCGAAACCTTTATTTCCTCTTCTGCTGGGGTTTCTTCTTCAGCTGGAGCTTCCTCTTCTGCTGGGGCTTCTTCAGCTGGAGCTTCCTCTGCTGGAGTTTCTTCTTCTGCTTGTGTTTCTTCTGCTACT
>CACOEZ010000011.1 GCA_902626385.1 uncultured SAR86 cluster bacterium | reverse complement strand
TTGAACTACTTTAAGTTTACTCATATCTTAAAGATACAGCTGGATCAAGTTCAGCTGCTCTTTTGGCTGGCCATATTCCAAAGAATAAACCCACAAGTGCTGAGAAGGTTATAGAACCAAAAATAGCACTAATAGGCATAGCAAATGGCCAATCATTGAAAGAGGCAAATATATATAACAAAGAAGTTCCGATAAATACTCCTACAAGACCACCTAATATACATAGAAGTACAGCTTCAATAATGAATTGCATCATGATGGATTTTTGAGTTGCCCCTAATGCCTTTCTTAAGCCAATTTCTCTAGTTCTCTCAGTAACCGAGACTAACATAATATTCATTACACCAATGCCACCTACTATCAGGCTTATCCCAGCAATGCCTGCAATTAGAGCTGTAAATATTCCTGTTGCTTGGCGTCTTAAATCTGAATATTGGCTCCAATCATTAATCCTGAAATCATTTTCACCACCTGGTCCAATATCATGTTTTTGCCTAAGGATTTGCTCTATAGTCATCATGACATAATCAACATTAGTATCATTTGAAATTCCAACGTTAATCCAACCTAATCTATCAGTTCCAAAAATTCTCTGTGAAGCTGTCAAAAGCGGAACATACAAATCATCATCTGGATTTTGCCATCCAGTTGAGCCCTCTTCTTTTAAAATGCCTACAACTTTATATGAAGTTCCAGCTATTAAAATATCCTGATTAAGGATCTGTTTAACAGATTTCTTTAATTCACCAGGAACCTTTGAACCTAAGACCACAACTTTTTTTCTGCCTAAATTTTCTTTTTCAGTGAAAAGTCTTCCATGACCAAGATCAAATCCTCTTACTTCAAAATTAACAGGTAAATAACCGTTGATCTCACCATTTATATTCGCATTTTCATATTTAACTTGGCGATTACCTGACATGGCTGGGGCTATTAACCAGTTATGATCATTATTCTTTGCCAGCGCTTCAGCATCTTTGATAACTAACGGGTTGAATCCTGATGAAATACCCCCTCTTTTTCGTTGACTTGGAAAAATAGATAAAGTTCTTGGTCCTAATTCATCTATATTTTGTTCGAGTGCCTTACTTGCACTTGATCCAATTCCTATTACAGCTATAACAGCTGCAGTTCCTATTATTATTGCTAAAGTTGTTAAAAAAGATCTTACACCATTTGTTTTGATAGACGATATTGCTGATTGTACTGATTCTTCTATTAACATTAGCCAAAACTAAACGTAGCATTTACTCTTTTCTTAAATCTTTCTTGATAATCAAATAAGCTCTTGCTGGGTAATATGTAAACAATATCATCTTGACTGAGGCCTTCTATAATCTCAACATTTGCAAGATCAGACACTCCAACTTTAACCCATGATAAATATGGTCCTTTTTTTGTATCTTTAATGACAATGAACTTATTAAAATTTTCTCCTTGAACTTTTTCAATTAAAAATTTATCGATATCTTCTTTTTTGATATCAATTATTGATGTTGCTGTGTATATATCTTTACGTGTTCTCAGAGACATTGTAGGAATGCTCATAGCAACATCTTTATTTAATACTTCAATTACAACATCCGTATTCATACCGATTAATAAAAGATTTTCATCATTTTCTATATCAATCAATACTGGGAAAGTTGTGACATTTTGCTGAACATATGCTCTTGGCTCAATCTTCGAAACAGTTCCAATAAATTCCTTATCTCTATATGCTGCAACTTTAATAGATACTGATTGACCAATTGATACTTTGCCAACATCTATTTCATCAACCAGAGCTCTGACTCTTACTTTTGATAAATCAGCCATTGTCATTAAGATACTTCCTTCACCAAAAGCAGAGGTCGGAGAAGATATCACCTGCCCTACCTCAACTGGTCTTGATATGACCGTTCCATCAATTGGTGATTTAACAACAGTATCATCAAGTGCAATTTTTGCATTTTCATAAGAAACTTCGTTTCTTACCAATGTAGACTTTGCTTGAGCATAATTTTCTTTAATATCTTCAAAATCTTTATCGGAAATACTTGCATTCATATGAAGTTCTTTTCCTCTATTAAATTGAGATTCAGCATTAGACAATCTTACTTTTGATGCTTCTAAATCAGATTTTGTTTGATCAACAATATTATTTGCAGTCCTTTGATCAATTTGAGCAAGCATATAACCTTTTGTTACAAAATCACCAACCTCAGCACCTAAGAATAAGACTTCACCAGATGCTTTAGATTTAATTTCAACTGCTGAAATTGCTTCAATGACACCAGATGCTTCAATTGACACCTCTAATGTTTGAGGAACAGTTTGTTGTTTTTTATAAAATTGTGTTTCTTTATTATTTTCGCTTCCGCCACAACCAGATAATATGATTACTGTAAAAAAGCTTAGTATTAATCTATTCATTCTAACCCCTGTCATCTGATTTTATCAGACCATCTCTAATTGTAATAATTCTATTTGATTGCCTTGCAATACTATCCTCATGCGTAATTAGAATAATAGTTTGACCATTTCTATTTAATTCTTTAAATAAATTCATCACATCAGCGCCTGTCTTTGAGTCTAGATTACCTGTTGGTTCATCTGCAAATAAAATACTTGGTTTATTCACCAAAGCTCTGGCAATAGCAACCCTTTGCTGTTGACCTCCTGATAACTCAGAGGGAGAATGTGTAGATCTATCAGATAATCCAACTTCTTCTAAGACATTTTTAGACATTTCGAGAGCATCTTTTTTATCTGTGCCTGCATATTTAAGTGGGAGCATGACGTTATCTAACGCAGAATTTCTTGCTAACAAATGAAATGATTGAAATACAAAACCAATCTCTTTATTTCTTATTACTGCTAGCTCATCATCAGTAAGATCGCTTACAAGTTTTTCATTTAAAAAATATTCACCATTTGTTGGCGTATCTAAACAACCAATAATATTCATTAGTGTTGTTTTGCCTGATCCTGATGGACCCATGACTGATATAAACTCGCCTTTTTCAACTTCGAGGTCTATACCATTCAACGCAGAAACAATCTGAGAACCTGTCTGATAGGTTTTAGTTATGTTTTCAGTTTTTATGATCATTCAACAAAGCATTGTATTTGTTTTTTATTAATTGACAAAGAAAACTTGAAACTAATTCAATATATCAAGCTGATAAATCTTCGATATATTTCAACCATCCTTCAGCAGATATCTTTGTTTCATCAAATTCAAGAGCTTTATTAAAAAAGGTTCTAGCTTCGACATATTTGTCTTGTTCGTATAAAGAAATACCCATTAAAAGATCTAATCGACCAGGAAATTTATCATAACCAAGTTTTTGTGCTTCAAGTAAATATTCATATGAAGTTTTCCAATCCTCTTCTTCAAAAGCAAATCTACCTATTTTGTATGCAGTTTTTGAATCTTTTTCAATTTCGAGAGATTTAATAAGATATTCTATTCCTTTAAATCTATCTTTTAAAATAAAGTACGAGTCAGCAAGAAGTTCGTAATTTTCTTTATTCAAGGATACAATGCCTGCTTTCATACCATAATCAATAGCCTTTATTGCTTTTTGTGGAAGATTTTTATAAAGATAATATCTGCTTAGGTCTAAATATTCCTTTTCTTTTGTAAGTGTGTTTCTTTCATATGCGAGCTCCAAACCTGCCAATGACTCATCATCAGACTCTTGTGTGTAATATAAGCCACTTAACTGCTTCCAGTATTCTTTTTTATCCGGATTCACAAAAATTAATAATTGTGCAACTTCAACAGCTTCAGTAAATTTTTCTAATTGAATAGCAAGAGAAAGTTCATAACCCAACCAATTCTCCTTATATTCAGTAGATAACTGATTAGCCATTTTTATATTATCGTAAGCTTTTAGATATTCTTTCTCTTGAAAATAAGAAATACCTAACATAACTCTATATGTTGGCGGAAAAAGGAGCCTCCTTTGTTCTGCTATTGCTTTATATTGTTCAAGAACCTCTATGGTTTTACTGTAGTTACTCATTTGAAAGTAACATTGAGACAGTCCTACTCTCACTTGTAAACCAGTCACAAGTGGCATTTTCTTAAATTTTAAAGACTTTTCATACCAAGGAATTGCTTTTTCATATTCTCCCTGAATAGCCCAAAAATTTCCATATAATTGATTTATAAGGGCTCTTTCATAACTCTGTTCATTTACAAAATATCTTCTAACAAATATGTCTAATTCTCGTTGAGCATCCTCAAATTTCTCATCATCAATAAAGTCATTAATTCTTTTGAGATAGCCGTAAACAAATTGACTAATTGAGTCATCGTCTGAATAGGATTCAATTGGAACTATTAATAGAAAAAATAATATTAAATACTTATACATTACAACTAAACTCTACTACTAATTCACCTTTTTGATCAACAGCTATTCCGTCAATTGTTTTTGGTTTAAATTGCCATCTTTTAACAGCTTTAATTGCCTCAGAATTAAAAACTCTTGAGGGAGTAAATGATTGTATGACTATGTTATTCACTCTACCAGAGTCGCTTACATTTAGAAGCATTTTAACTGAACCATTAATACCATTTATCTGTGCTTCTCTTGGACATCTAGGAGCAACTTTAACAATAGGGATTAATTGACTGATACCACTACCCATTGACTCTAAATTGCTTAAAAAAGCACCAGAAAAATCAGTTGGCAATGAAAAATCCGGCATTTCAAAGTCAAGGTTAGCTACTGGCGGCGGTTTATTTACATCTAACTCTATTTGAGGCTGAGGTGGCCTTTTTGGTGTTGGTGGTTTGTCAGGGATTGTTCTCTTTCTCTCTTGAAGAGTGTCATCCTCTTTTACTCTAATAAAATCAACAAAATTTGGATTGCCTGCTCTTTTTTCGAGTCCTGAACCTTGTGAGATAATTCCCTGAATTATAAAAAATATTGTTAATGTCACAAAAATAGGGACAAGAATTTTTATCCAGTGACTATAATCCTTAATCATCATTTTTAGCTGCAATTGAGATATTTTGAACCCCTGCAAGCCTGATCTGATCCATTGTTTCAACAAGCAATCCTGATCTTGCCTCCTTATCAGCTTGAATTATTACTGATCCCTCTGGATACTCTATCTTTAATCTTTCTATGTTTGCTCTTACTGCTTTCAAATCAATTCTTCTTTTATCAATCCAGATCTCATTGTTTTGAGTTATGGCAACAAGAATATTTCCTTTTTCGTCCCTTTCTGCTGTTTCAGCATTAGGTCTATTAATATCAACTCCGGTCTCTTTTACAAAGGATGTAGTAACAATAAAAAATATTAACATGATGAAAACAATATCCATCATTGGTGTTAAATCTAAACCTTGTTCTTCGGTTTTTCTTCTATTTCTTCTTCTCAATATGAGTAGCCTCTTTTCTTTAATAAATTCTTAATTTCATCGTTAGATTTATCAAGTCTTTGTGATAAATCTTGTCTAAAATATAAACCAAATAGTGTGATTACCATACTAGCCATAGTTGGTATTGTAGCTTTAGCAACACCTGATGACATTGCTCTTGGGTTGCCTGTACCCAAAAATGAAAGAACTTCAAAGACCTCAATCATCCCATATACAGTTCCTAATAATCCTATCATTGGACACATTCCTATTAAGCCATCAAGTAACTTAATATTCTGATATGAATCTCTATAGTAAGCAGAAAGGAATGTTTTTTCTGCCTGAAAGAGTTTTGTTGAACTTGGAGGATTTAATTTTACAAAATCATCTAGTTTTGATGATGACCATTCTTTTCGCTCTATATAAATAAAAAAATACTTGCTAAAAATTATATAAAAAATAATTAAGGTAAGGATAAATAGAAGGTATAAAACCGGCCCACCTTTACTTATTAGCTCAGTCAAAAACATTTAACTCTTAGATAAAATATATGAAGCTTTCTCTTCTAATATTTGGACTACAGATGAGGTTTTCTCAGATATATATGTATACATTCCAAGTAATGGTGCTGCAACAATAAGTCCTAGCATTGTTGTAACTAAAGCCTGTGAGATTCCACCTGCCATTTGCTTCGGATCTCCGGTACCAAATAAAGTTATTGCTTGGAAAGTTTCAATCATGCCAATAACAGTACCTAATAGACCTAAAAGAGGTGCTACAGCAGCAAAAAACTTTATCCAATTGCTTCCCCATTCAATAGTGCCTGTGTAGTTAATAATAATTTCATCAATAACATTTTCTTTAGATTCTCTTGAGGAACTAGATTCAACAGATTTAGACATTTCAGCTATAACTCCGGAAGAATCATTCTCAACTTCAGCAACATAATCTCTTAATCTATAAATCTTAAAAAATGCTGAATGCAGTACCAATTATGCCAATAGAAATGATTATAAAACCTATCAGCTTACCTTGAGCTATCCTTTGAAACCATCCTGGTTTATCTAGATATAAAGATAGAAGAAACCCTCTAGTCGGATCAATTGCTACTTTTGTATAATCATCTGATCTTGAATGCTTTCTTAATGTTCTAGTAATACTAGATTCAGGTTGTTTTGCTAAAAGTTTAAAAGAATTCAGTGAAGATGCTGGAGTAACATATTTATTGTCATATGAGGCAGAGAATAAACCGTATCTAGTAATAGATGCGTCAAAGCTTTCACCATCAGGATCAGTCACTGTCGCATTTATATTTTTTATTTCACTTCCTGCAACAATTTCATCGAAGTATGCTAACCATAAGTCTTCTAACTCCACTAAATTATGTACTTGTATTTTACTAACCTCTTTGAGCCTCTCAGATCTTTGTGGAAATTCATAGAAAACTACAGAATTCTCTGAAGCCGCAGCAAGTTCACCTGCAAATTGTCTCGCAACACCGAATAGCTCACCAAGAACACCAATTTTAATTTGAAGTTTTTCCTCTAAATCAGCAAGAGTTTTTTCATTGTTTTCAAATTCAGCTTCAAGTCTTTTATTTCTAGCGTTCTCGTTAGCTAGTTTCTGCTTAGCGTCATTCAATAGCCTAGTTCTTTCTTCAATCTTATCTAAAAATAACTGGAGTCTTCTGTTATCTTCATTTACATATATGCTTCGATTCTTTTTTACAATCTCAAGCAAATCATTGATCTCATTATTTCTAAGTTCATCAATAGGAATCTCTTCTGTTTCTTGAGCTGCTAAATTTAAATTTATAATAACGCTGAATATGAGTAATTTTTTCATAATTAATTTGAAATAGGTTTAACAGGTAATGTAATAAAGTTTGGAGGAGCTTGTCTGTTTCCAATATCTAATGCAGCTTTAATTTCATCATCAAGCGATGAACCCATATGAACCCAGTTTTCAGAATTAGATTCCCAATAACCTGTTTCACGTCCATTTGGAGTTCGATAAAATAATCCGAGTCTTCCTAATCTAAAATAATCGACAGCTCTTTCATTGCCTTCGATTTCAAGGAATCCTTGATACGCTTCAATTGTCTTTCCAAAATTTGCTTCTAATTGATACGCTTCAAATATCTTTCTAAATTTTTCTGCAGTGGTAACATCTGCCCGAACGATTAGTTCATCTAAATCATTCACTCTAGCAACTCTCTCATCAATTAAAAAAGGAATATCTATTGATATAAATTTTGATAATGAATCAACCATTCTTTTGAGAAGTGGCAATATATCAATATTAATACTATCTAAAGAATCTAACTGTTCATTAATGCTAGCGATCTCTTCTATTTGAGCTTCAATAATTTTAGCGAGCTGATCGTCATAATTCTTGAGAGAATTATATTCATTTAAAGTGTCTTTATAGTCAAAATAAATTTTCTTTGATTCTATATCAAGTTCATCAATTTTATTTTGCAAAACAATAGATTCGTTGCTTGCTTCAACTTGAGAATTAATAGTTGTATCAACAATTTCCTGTGAAAGTAAAACTGTTGAACACAGTAAAAGTATTAATAAGTAAGATTTCATGCGCATATTATATATATATTTGATATTTAATAAAAAAAGAGCTCTTTGATAAGAGCTCTTTTATTTTATAGGTTAATTAGAACCTGTATTCTATACCTGCGGTTACGTATCTACCGAAAGCACTGAAATAGTATCTATTATAGTAAGGGAATCCATATGCTTCATCTCTCTGAGGCATTTTATCTTCAAGGTTTCTAATACTTAAATAGAAGTTTAAATCAGGACTATAGTTATAGTAACTTGATAGATTCATGATAATGTGAGGATCACTCTTCGCAGGAGTTGAATAGCCTCTGTACATTTCCATGTGTCCAGTTCTATCAGCAAAAAGAGTTGTACCAAAATCTTTATATCTCCAGCTTACTGAGATATTTTGTTGCGATCTAGGCTCATATAGATAAACATCTAAAGCATCTTCCTCGTCAGAATAATCGTCAAACTTCGTTGAGCTTTTTAGAATATGGGATGAAGATACACCAAAGAAGAAATCTCCAGCATTTTCTGTTTCTAATCTATATCTTAATGTCCAATCAGCACCCTCATAATTAATGAAAGACTGATTTGAATATGCTGGTCTTACTTGTGTGAAAGCACCTATAGGTAAAGGAGCTCCAGTTAAGTCATTAACGGCAGGTCCACGAGTAATCTTTGCATAAACATCTGCGCAATTTCTGTCTGGGAATGTATCATTCATGAAGTCTTCGAAATCATCTCCATATCTACATTTACCCTCAGCATAGTTAATTGTGTAAGGGCTCTCCCTTGTAACAGCTCCTTCAAGAAGAACTTCATATAAGTCGACAGTTAAGTCAAGATTGTTATTGATATTCCAAACAACACCTAACTGGAAGTTTTCTCCTTCCTCCTCTTTAAGGGTTGTATTACCTGATAAAAATGCTTGAACACTACCTTGTCCGATTTCACATTCTGTGTAATCTTGATAATTGTATACAGCTGGATTTGCAAGGGTGTATGCATAGCAAGCTACATAATCTTGGAATCCATTATAATAACCAGAACTTCCTTCCTGGAATAGATAATTCATATCTGGTGCTCTAAATGACTCAGAAGCAGAAAATCTGACTAGCACATCATCATTTGGTCTGTATGCAAAACTAGCCATTACAGAGCTTCTTGAGCCTACATTTGAAGAATCGTCATCGTATTTATCAAATCTAGTAGCAACGTTTGCTTCAAGTTTATTTGTAAGCATTGTTGATAACTCAATACCAACTGAGTCTCTTGTTCTTTCACCGCCGCCATTAATAGCTGATCCTTGAATAAAGACAATTGCGCCAGGCTGTGAATCATCATCCAATCTTCCGGGTGCAGGTGTGAGATCATACTCTTGTTCTTGATGTTCCATTGAAAGAGCAAATCCTACAAATCTGTCACCTACTTCAAACTCACCACTCATTTGGAAATCAACAGTAGTTTGACTTGATTCGGCCAACATGCTGTCGTCAGCTAACCAACTACCCAACATTTCGTTAGTAACTTCTCCAAACAATCTATCCGTTAAGAAACAAGATGATCTACCGTAGTAATTTTGCCAACCACAAACAGGGTCAAAAATTCCATATGAGTTTAACGTTGCTTGATCGTAACCATAGCCATATCTATATTCTTGATAGGATGATCTTAAAAGATTTCCATCAGCATCTGTAGCTCCGACACCAGCAAAGTAATCGTACATAGCATCTGTGAATGTTTGACTATCTTCTTCATAGTCGTATTGTGTTGTGTTAACACCAACTGACCACTCAAAACCTTTAGCTGTTGTTCCAGATAAACCCATAAATGCATCTGTTAACTCTTCTTCAATATCAGCTCTTGCTTCAGCATTAGGAGCATTGTTAGCAGAAAAATATCTTAAGAAGTATGGAACTTCGTGATAACCAACTGATCCAAATGGAATTTGGTTACTTGGATCAGTAGAAGTCGCAACAAATTCTCCAATTCTTCTAGGATCGAGAATACCGCCACGCATAAATAAATATCTGTTTACTTCACTTCTATAATAAGCGCTATCAGTATATGAGTAGACTCTTGAATCAAAAGTCATACCATTATCAAAATTGTGAGTAAATGAGAACATTACAGAAGCATCTTCTCTTTCGTTACTCATAGTAGCTGAAGTACCTCCAAATCTATCTGAACCATAATCATGTCCACAAAAACGACCTGGGTATGAGCCTCTATAATTGAATTCAGGATCTTGCTTATCAAAATCAAAAAAGTCAGGTGAAATTGTTTTACATGGAATTCCAAATTCTTCTGAACCGTAATACCTGTTTGCACCGCCTCTACTTGCTTGTGTATACCAAACAAGACCAGCTCTTGGTGCTACATAAGCACTTCCATATCCTGGATCATTAGTGAATGAATTAAATCCATCTCTGTCAGCGTAGTACATTGGATCACGAACTTCAGCATTGATACCAAGAGTCCAGCTTGAACTACCAAAGAATCCACCGGTAGTAAAAGTAGCTTGATGGATGTTATCTCCACCATGTTCTGTTTGAGATGAATATAGCTGGAATTCACTATAGTCTTTACCTTGAATTGTAATTATATTTACAACACCTGAGACAGCATCAGAACCATAAATAGCAGATGCACCCTGAGACAGAACTTCAATTCTATCAACAAGACCAGCCGGAACAACGCCAGTGTTAACTATATTACCTGCATTGTTAAAGGGGATAGGATAGTCAGCTGTTCTTCTGCCATTAATAAGAAACAATACTCTACCAGGACCAAGATTTCTGAGATCGAGCTCATTAGCATTTGGTGTAAAGTTATTTGTTAGTGACTCGTTCTGAGTGTACTCATTAGCTGAAGGTATTGATTGCAATGCCTCAGTAACACTTTTAAAACCAGAGTTATCCATATCTTCTCTAGTAATGACTAAAAGTGGTAATGCACCCTCTTGTTGAGTTCTTTTAATTCTTGAGCCAGTTACTACGACCTTTTCAAGACTTACAACATCTTCATCAACATCAGAAGCTGTTTCTTCAACAACCTCCTCAGTTACAACGTTTTCAGTTGTATCATCGTTAACTTCCTCAACTACTTCAGGTGTTGGAACTTCTTCCTCACCTGGATTGTCAGAGTAAACGAATCCACTTAATAAAAATGTTAAAAATAAAATAGAATAATAGTTAGTTTTCATAAAAATCCCCTTTATGTATATCCATAACAATGTTATTTTGCTTTTTTTATTATAAAATTGCAATAAAGATGCACTATATATATATAATAATAGAATATTATTAAAGAAATATATATATAAACATACTATAAATTTATAACATTACTAAAACAAGGATTTTTAATCATGCTCAAACTTACAAAGCTTTCTATTATTTCTTCAGTTCTGGTTTTTTCTATTGCCTCTTTAGATCTTCAATCTGATGAAGGATTAATACCGTTAGAACATTTTGCGTGTAAATCAAATTTTAATACATTCAAATTATCTCCTAATGGCAAAAAACTCATGATAATAAATACAATTAAAGATAATGTTTGCGACATTGAGCCAGACAAATCTCGCAGAGTCGAAGAATCAATGAGATTTTCAGGAATGATGATTCTAGATCTTGAAACAAACGAAACTAGAACTATAAGCAATGGTTCTGCTGATGACGCGGTTTGGGGAGCTGGATGGTTAACGGATTCTAGAATTTGGTATCAACCAAGAGTTAAAAGAGGTTCAAAGATAGATGCATATGTGAAATTTGCAATGAATATAGATGGCTCAAAAAAGAGAATTATAGAGCCGGGTTCAAGAGCGTATGAGGCTGTATACAATGTAGCTCATAATGATCCAGATCACATATATGTATTTAATAATTCTAGAAGACCTTCGATCATGGACTACTATAAAGTTAATATTCATACTGGGAGAAGACAAGTTATCGCTTTTGGTCCAGATATTGGTGACATGAAAGGAAAAGCCATATTAGGTCAAATTGCTGATCCAGACGGAACACCAATAGGTATGCTTATTGATGAGGGTATTGAGAGAACACTCTATGAATATGATAGGGATGCAAAAGAATGGAATGTCCACTTTAAATTTAAGTGTCAAGAGCCAGGATTTGTTCCTATCGGAACTTATAAAGGCAAATTGGTTGTTTCTGGATCAAAATTTTCACCATCTGGTGAACTTATTGAAGAAAACGATACTAATGCGCTTTATTTATATGACACCAAAACAAGAGAATTTTCAGATAAGCTCTTTCAAGACCCTGATTATGATGCTGGTGGTTTAACAGGGAGTTGCAGAGAAACAGATGCTAATTCCTATGAATATAGTGCCTCTAGTGAATTTGCAGGCATGTCATACTGGTCCATGCAATTAGAACATGTTTTCCTAGATGAGACATCCGAGACAGCTTACTATTCAGTCAAAGCACTTTTTCCAGAAGATAATGTCTCTATTGTTTCTTCAAGCCTGGACAGCAAAGTTGTCTTAGTTCAGGTTTCAGGAACAAATAATCCAGGAGATATCTACTTAGTAGATTTTAATAATGGAACTGTAAAACTTCTTTTTCAAAGAAGTCCTTGGTTAGACAGATCAAAACTTGTGAGAGCCAAACAAGTTGTTTATAAAGCAAGAGATGGTTTAGAAATCCCATCATTGTTAACTCTAACTAAGAAAAAAACCAAACATAAATATATGGTAATAATGCCTCACGGTGGGCCAAATACTCAACAGTGGATTGGATTTGATGGTTGGGCGCAATTCATGGTTAATAGAGGAATAAATGTTCTACAGCCAAATTTCAGGGGATCTACTGGCTTAGGAGCATCTCATTATATGGCTGGAAATCTTGAGTGGGGTAAAAAAATGCAGGATGATCTCACGGATGCTGTTAATTGGGCTGTTGAAAATGGATATGCTGACAAAGATAGAGTTTGTATTGCTGGAGCAAGTTACGGCGGCTATGCAACTATGGCAGGATTGGTATTTACTCCTGATGTCTATAGATGCGGTATTAATGCTATAGGAGTAACTGATCAGCAACAACTCCTAGATAATTTTGCAAGAAAAGCTAGCAGGTTCCAGTCTTGGGATGAAGAGCCTTTACTCGAATGGGGAGATTTATCAACTGAGGAAGGTCAAAGATATGCAAAGGAAATTTCACCAATACTTCACATAGAAAATATCACTGCGCCTGTCTTAGTTCTTCATGGTTCCAATGATAATGTTGTTCCGCCTTTTCATGCTGAAGATCTTATAAGTAAATTAAAGTCACTTGGCAAAACATATGAATCAATGTTTCAAGCATATGAAGGTCACTGTGTTACAGGTTGTGGTGAACTAGCTGCTCTGGAGTATTTGCAAATACAGGAAGATTTTTTAAATAAATATTTAATGAATTAGAACGCTTCTATATTGGTCTGGTTTTTACCTAAAATCAGGCCATGAATGTCTGAGGTACCTTCATAAGTATTTACAGCTTCAAGGTTCATGCAATGTCTTATTACATGATACTCATCACTAATGCCGTTGCCGCCATGGATATCTCTTGAAATTCTTGCGATATCAAGCGCCTTTTGACAATTATTTCTTTTAAGTAAGGAAATCATTTCGGGCTTCATTTTCTTATCATCTATTAGTCTTCCAAGTCTAAGAACTGATTGCAGGCCTAACGTAATTTCTGTTTGCATGTCAGCCAACTTCTTTTGTACCAACTGCTTTGAAGCTAGAGGTTTTCCAAATTGTTCTCTATCAAGAGAATATTGAAGAGCAGCATCCCAACAAAATTCTGCAGCTCCCATTGCTCCCCATGCTATTCCGTATCTCGCCATATTAAGACATGAGAATGGTCCTCTAAAACTTTGAACATTAGGTAAAATTTTATCTGCAGGAACAAAAACATCCTCAAGAAAAATTTGACCTGTTACTGATGCTCGTAAAGCAAATTTGCCATCAATTGTTGGGGTTGAAAGCCCTTTACTATCTCTATCAACTATAAAACCTCTCAAAACGCCTTGCTGATCTTTTGCCCAAATAACAAGAACATCAGCTATTGGAGAATTTGTAATCCAAGTTTTTGAGCCGTTCAATATATAACCGCCATCTTTTTCAACTGCATTTGTTTTCATAGATGCTGGATCAGAGCCTGCATCAGATTCTGTCAGTCCAAAACACCCAATAAGTTCGCCTGTTGCCATCTTAGGTAGATAAAAATCTTTTTGCTCATCAGAACCAAATTCATATATGGCATACATAGCTAAAGATGTTTGAACGCTAAAAGCAGATCTATAACTTGAATCAACCCTTTCTATTTCTCTGGCAATCAAACCATAAGAAACATAGTTTGTTCCTGCGCAACCATAACCTTTAATTGGAGCCCCAAGAAATCCAACACTCCCCATTTCTTTATAAATAGATCTATCAAAAATTTCATTCCTATTAGCATCAATTATTCTTGGCAATAATTCTTGTTGACAGTATTCCTTAGCAGAGCGTTGAATAATCAACTCTTCTTCGGTTAGCTGTTCTTCAAAAAGTAGTATGTCTTGATGTTCCATAGTATTAAATTTTTTCAATGCGTATGATACCAAATCTAGGCGATGAAAACTTAATTGAATTAATCTCTAGTGAGTTTTCTACAATTGCAATCATTCTCTGACTGTTACCACAAATAATTAAAAGCGGTATCAAGTCTTGATTTCTATATACGAAGTCTATTACGAGATTTTCAACATCTGGATGTCTTTCACCGTGAAGATCAAGACATGTAATTCCATTTTCTAAAAAAACTTTCATTCAGAAATTCTAATCTCCATATATAATGAAGTATATGGCAAAACTTCATTTTTTTTATTCCACAATGAATGCTGGTAAATCAACCGCCCTATTACAATCCAATCATAATTACAAAGAGAGTAATCTTAAAACTATCCTTTTTTTACCAAAAGATATTGCCGTTAAATCTAATAATAAAATTGTTTCAAGAATTGGATTAGAAGCTGAAGCTATATCAATAGATAACGATTTCAATTTTTTTAAATATATTAAAGATATTATTCATGATGATATTAGTTGTGTTTTTGTAGATGAGGTTCAATTCCTTGAAAAAAATCAAATACAGCAGTTATCTAAAGTCGCAGATGAGCTCAACATTCCGGTGATGTGTTACGGGATAAGAACAGATTTTCAAGGAAAGTTGTTTGATGGTAGCTCTGAATTACTTGCAATTGCTGATAATCTTAATGAACTTAAAACAATATGCAGTGAGTGTGATAAAAAAGCTACAATGGTTGTTAGACTTGATGCTGAGGGAAAGGTAATTCTTGAAGGTGAAAAAGTTCTGGTTGGCGGAAACGATATTTACAAAACTGTATGTAGAAAACATTTTAGAGAATTAACAAATTTAGTTTAAAAGGGAAATTATGGAATACACAAATAGAAAGTTTTTGTTAGACAAAAGACCAAAAGGAATGCCTCAAGATGAGTGCTGGAAACTTGTTGAGGAAAATATAAATTCAATCGGTAATGGTGAAATTCTTATTGAAGTTAAATTTTTGTCCATAGATCCGTATATGAGGGGCAGAATGAATGATGGGGTATCATATGCTGCACCAGCAAAGATTGGTGAACCTATGACAGGTGAAACTGTCGGTACTATTGTAGAAAGTAAATCAGATTTGTATGCTGTTGGAGATAATGTATGTATCCATAAAGGGTGGCAAACTTTTATAAAAACAAAGGATACAGATCCATCTATCTTTAAAGTACCTTCTTCTAATATACCTTTATCATCTTATCTTGGTGCTGTAGGTATGCCTGGTAGAACAGCTTATTTTGGACTTAAAAGAGTTGGCAAACCCAAAAAAGATGAGACAGTCGTTGTCTCTGCTGCATCAGGTGCTGTAGGGTCTGTTGTAGGTCAATTAGCATTAATGCATGGATGCAATGTTATTGGAATTGCAGGAGGTCCTGAAAAGTGCTCATTTGTGAAGGATACTTTAGGATTTCATGATTGTGTTGACTATAAATCTGAACGTTTTGAATCAGATCTTCATAAAGCTTGTAAAAACGGTGTAGATGTTTATTTCGAAAATGTTGGTGGCCCGGTTACCAAAGCCATATCTTCAATTTTAAATAAAGGTGCAAGGGTCCCCATTTGTGGATTCATATCTCAGTACAACGAAGCGAATATGATCGAAGCTGAAACTCCATTTAAAATTCTTGGTCAGTTAGATGAAAAACCAGAACACAGATTTTTTGTTGTTACTGAATGGATGGATGAATGGGCTGAAGTTACTGAAATTCTTTCGAAACATGTTGAGAATAACGAAATTAAGTATGAGGAAACTATTACAGAAGGCTTTGAAAATGCGCCTCAAGGGCTTAGAGACGTTTTGACCGGAAAGAATTTTGGTAAGCAGATTATTAAAATCTAATCTATTTTAATTTCTCCCTTCATATATAACTTTGCTTTTCCTCCAATATAAACTCTCGTTGTAGAGTTTTTGCAAAACAGTTCACCACCCCTCTTTGAAATTTGTTTAGCAATCATTGAGGTCTTACCTAATTTTTCAGACCAATAAGGTATAAGAGTTGTATGAGCAGAACCAGTAACTGGATCCTCATTAATTCCATACTTTGGACAGAAATATCTTGAAACAAAATCGTAATCTACGCTCCTTGATGAAACTATTAGACCTTGACCTTCTAAGTTGGCTACTTTGTTAAAGTCAGGGTTCATATTTTCAATAGCTTTTTCATTTTCAAAAACTGCAAACATGTTTATGTCTCCTAAATAAGTTTCAAGGGGCTCAATACCTATTGCACTTCTAACTTCATCTACAGCATCTGTAATATCGAAATTATCCTTTGGGAAATCTAATTCATATACTTGATCAGTTCTTGATACTTTTAATTCACCACTTGCAGACTGAAATGAAATTAAAGTTTCATCAGGGCTTATGAAATTAAAATAAGCATAAGCTGAGGCAAGTGTTGCGTGACCACAAAGATTTACCTCAGTTGTCGGTGAAAACCATCTAATGTGATTTCCATTTTGGTTAGTATTAATAAAAGCTGTTTCTGAAAGATTGTTTTCTGCAGCTATATTTTGCATTAATACTTCATCGTCAAGATCTGAGAATATTACAGCAGCTGGGTTACCTGAAAACAAGTTACTTGAAAATGCATCAATGTAGTAAATATCTAACTTCATAAATCACATATTATCCTATGAGATTGAATATTTTAAGGTTTACATAATATAAATAATAAGTATAATACTTTATATATATTTCTTATATTATTTATGCAAATCCTAGATAAAATAAGCAGAGAAAATATCTCTGATGCCTTTGCTCTATCAATGACAAGGTTTTTTAGATTTACAGCAGATACATTCTTTGCTAAAAGATACGGTCATCGTGCTGTTGTATTGGAAACTGTTGCTGGAGTCCCAGGTATGGTTGCTGGTGTTTGGATGCATTTTAAGAGCTTAAGAGTTATGAAAGCTGGTTACGGCGAACAGATCAGAGAAATGCTTGCTGAAGCTGAAAATGAAAGAATGCATCTAATGTTTTTCATAGAAATTGCTAAGCCTAATTTTTTTGAAAGATTAATTGTTCTTTGTGCTCAGATAGTTTTTGGCTTGTTTTATTTGTTCATGTATGTCTTCTTCACTAGAACTGCACACAGAATGATTGGTTACTTTGAAGATGAAGCTGTTAAAAGTTATACAGAATATCTTGAGCTTGTAGAAACTGGTAAGGTTGAAAATATTCCTGCTCCAAAATTAGCTATAAGTTATTACAAGCTTGGTAGCGATTCAAAATTATCAGATTTAATTAGATGTGTTCGTGCCGATGAAGAACACCATAGCGAAACAAATCATAACTACGCTGACAAACTATAACTTTAATTTAAAGTAAGACTCAACCGTATCGTGAGCAATTTGCTGCAAAAATAATCTGTCTTTATCCCCTATTCGATCAAAATAGTTATATTTGATTTCTTTTGGTGAAATCTTATAAATCGATGCAAACAAGACACATGCTGATAAGTATGTTCCAAGAAGATCTGGATGAGTTCCATCAAAATCTTTATGAAGTTGAATATTTGGTTTTTCTGCATAAGCATTTTTAAAAGCTATCCCTACTGGCAGAACTAAAGAATTAGTTAACGAACCTGTTTCTGAGTATGATTTCGTAACTTTATTAATCATATCGGGGTCAAAGTCTTCATGAGGTTCAACATAGGCATGGATCATATATAGGGCAGCGTCTGCACCTGTATGATTAATTTTTTTTACAAAACTCTTAGCTTTATTTGAAAAGGCTTCTCTCGATTTTTTAGAAAGAGGTTCTGTGCTTCCACCTTGTAAAATTACTAGCTCAAAAGGTTTTGAAACTTCAATATTCTCATTATCTAGCAAGTAATCAATATTATGGTGTGCTAATTTAGATCCGCCTATTGTTGCTGACTTAAATTCAAGTTCATCTATTTTATCTGGGAATGTTTCTTCAACCATTCGTCTTACGTGATTATGCAGGCTATCGTTATAGTAAAGATAGCTATTGCCAATAAATAACACTCTTGTTGGGTTTGGATTCTCTAATTTCACAAGATTGCCTACCACATCTGCAAATATAAGATTAGAATATGCAAGAATAATCAAAATTGTTAATTTCATAGTAAAATTCTAACTCAACATAAGTATCTATAGATATTAATATTTAAAAATGCATAAGGACGTAATAGTAGTTGGAGCAGGAATTTCAGGAATAGCAGCTGGATATAACCTGAAAAAATCCTGTCCAAACAAATCTTTCTCTATTCTTGAGGGCAGAGATAATATTGGTGGTACATGGGATCTGTTTAAATATCCTGGTATCCGTTCTGATTCAGACATGCATACATTAGGTTTCAGATTCAAGCCTTGGATTCACGATAAGTCAATTGCTGATGGTCCCTCCATTATGGAGTATTTATATGAAACTATTGATGAATATAAATTAAAAGACAATATTTTATTAAATAGTAAAGTTAGTTCAGCTAACTGGAACTCTGAAAGATCTCTCTGGGAGCTAGAGATTAAAGAAAACGATCAATTGGTGAATATGACTTGCAGCTTTCTATTTCTATGTGGTGGTTATTACAGCTACACAAAACCTCATATGCCAGATTTTAAAAATCAAGAAAATTTTGAGGGCCAAATTATTCATCCTCAATTTTGGGATGAATCTTTAGAATACGAAGATAAAAAAATTGCTGTGATTGGAAGTGGCGCCACTGCTATAACTATTGTCCCTGCTATTGCAGAGAAAGCAGAACATGTTGTTATGATTCAAAGATCACCGACTTATGTTGTCTCAGGACCAAGTGAAGATTCAATCAATAAATCTTTGAGAAAAATTCTCCCGGTAAAGTTAACGTATTTTTTAATAAGGTGGAAAAATATCCTATACCAAAGTTTTACATTTTTCATGGCCAGAAAATATCCAGAAAGAACCAAGCATAAGATTTTAGAATTAGCTAAAGATGAACTGGGTTCAGATTATGATATTGATAAACATTTTACGCCGTCGTACAAACCTTGGGATCAAAGAATATGTTTAGTTCCTGATAGTGATTTATTTGAGGCAATAAATAATAAAAAGGCTTCTGTAATAACTGATACTATAGATGAGTTTCAGTCTGATGGAATTCTTCTTAGTTCTGGAGAAAAAGTTGAAGCAGACATAATTATTACTGCTACAGGCATAGAACTAAATTCTCTTAATGATATTAATGTATCAATTGATAATGAAAAAGTTAATCCTAATGAAAGGCTCACTTACAAAGGTATGATGTTGAGCGGTGTTCCTAACTTTGCAATTTCTTTTGGTTATGTCAATGCTTCATGGACACTTCGCGCAGATCTTACATGCGAATATGTTTGTAGGTTATTAAATTTAATGGATAAAAAAGGTGTTGCTTGTTGTGAACCAATCGATGATGAGACGGCTTATGGAGATGATGAGCTAATTGATTTTAGCTCTGGATATGTTCGAAGAGGCCTTAATCAAATGCCAAAACAAGGTAATAAAGCTCCATGGAAGAATTATCAAAATTATCTTAAAGATATATTTGCGGTTAGGCTTTTTTCGATAAAAGACTCGAACCTAAATTTTTACAATTCAAAAAATCAATAATGAAAATTGACATGAAAAAACCATTTGTAAAGATAATAGCTCTTCTTATTGGTCTTTCAATAAGTGGTGTTGTGTATTTCAGTCTATGGTCAATTTTCAGTTATTTTGGAATAGTTAGTTAACCTATTGGTGGAGCTACGCGGGATCGAACCGCGGACCTCTTGAATGCCATAAGTACGATCTCTTTGTGTCAAAAATAATTTAAAGGCTTACAAACCTAGTCAAAGCCACGCCTTAAGTATAAACAATTATAAGAATTATTGACTATTTAAAATATTGGTAACTATTTGGTCACCAAAAACTAGTTTAACCTATTTCTTTATTTCCTATGTATCTATCATCAATATAACGCTTGTCAGTAGAAAACTCTTCAACACATTCTGGATAAAATTCATAAGTGCCTGTATCGTCTCCAACCATCATTGCAGACAAGGATATATTTAGAAGCTTTTGTTCGATTAGTAAATAACTAAATTCTGAAACATATTTAGGATTTTCAAGTTTTTTGCTGATCCTAAGATCTATAAGATCTTCAGCAAAATTCCTCCCACAATAACCATAGCATTCCTCACGAGTTAAAAAAGATATCCCCTCGACCAGTTTTTTATTAACGATAGACCGATTTGCTAAAGAACATAAATTTTGAATTTCTTCAATAGTAATTTTTTCTGATTTATCGGTATTTTCTTGAGATGGAGAGCAAGACACAATTATGAATATACTCAAAAAGAAAAAAATATTCTTAAGATTAAAGATTGTCAATTTTTATTCTCTACTTTACTCATCCTACTTGAATAGATATATTATCATACTGATTTTGTTTTGGTCACCGTATGGTCACAACGGTTTTAAAGGGTTTTTATTTACTAAATGGTGGAGCTACGCGGGATCGAACCGCGGACCTCTTGAATGCCATTCAAGCGCTCTCCCAGCTGAGCTATAGCCCCAGATTTTGTTCATGTTACCTAAGTATATTTTTTAAGTAAAATGTATTTAATTTAATTTTATTACTTCACCAGGAATAGGTGATCTAAATTGAATATTGTTTGAGTTAGATACAGCTTTTTTTAATCTTTGTGGAGGCTCTAAAGTATCTTCATCCGTTAATACAAAAGTACCCCAATGCATTCCAAAAGCTTGTTCTGCTTCAAGATCTATCATAATTTTAACCGCGTCTTCTGGATTAACATGCCCCCTAGCCATAAACCATTCAGGATCATATGCACCTATTGGAATAAAAGCATATTTTGGCGATCCAAGCCTTTCCTTTGTAGTTATAAAATCATTTGAATATCCTGTATCACCAGCATGATAGATAGAGTAATCAGGGTACTTAATATACCACCCTCCCCATAAACTTTTATTCCTATCAAAAAGTCCTCTTTTTGACCAGTGTTGAACCGGTGTAAATGTAAATTTTATATTTTCTGTTTCAAATTTCTCCCACCAATTAAACTCATAAACATTTCTAATTTTTTTTCTTTTTAAAAGCTTGAGATCTCCAGCAGGAACTAAAAAAATAGCTTTAGGGTGAAGTTTTGATATTTTTTTAAGAGAGTTAATATCTAGGTGATCATAATGATTGTGACTAACTGTTACGTAATCTATATGAGGAATATCCTTTAAATATAATGCAGGGGGAATCAGTCTTTGTGGTCCTATGCTTTTAAAGGGTGATGCTCTATCAGAGAAAATGGGATCAGTTAGAATTGTAATACCATTTTTTTTTATTAAAAAAGTTGAGTGTCCGATCCAGATAAAATAATTATCCATTTCTTTTAAATCAAATTTTTTCCAATCTTCTGAAAGATCTATAAAAGAAATAATAGGCTCAGATTTATTTCTTTGCCATTCAAGCAAATCTCTAAAAGATTTGTTTAGTTCCTTGCCATCTGTATTTTTATATTCGGCCAGAATATCTAGAGAAAATAGTAAAAATATACTGATAGCAAGTTTAAAAAACATATTAAATTTTAGGATTTTTTAACTTGAGATTTAATGTACAAGTTCATAAAAAAATATTGATATTTTTGAGAAATAAGCGAAAACCTTAATAATGAATCTTACTCTCAGAAGTTTTAAAAATTTCATATTTATTTAATTATTTATTGCAGGAATATCCATGTATGAATTTAAATCTTCTAAAATAGGCCCACCAGGATCAACAGGTATATCTTTATACTTATTATCTCTGTTCTTAAAATCGTCTCTTAGAAGAAAATCATCATAATCAAGATCTTTAACTCTGTATTTTGTAAATTTATATCTATGGACTTTTCCTGATATCTCACAAGCATCTCCATTTTGATCAAGTGGAGGTTTGTACTTTATATATTTTGCAGCGCCAACTGAATTAGCTTTAAAAAATGGACATTCTTTAAGTTCAATTTTACCATTTTCATCTCTACCTACGGCACACAATGACTGAACTGCTTTAACGTCTTTTACACTTCCAGTTTTATCTATATCAAATTGAACGGTTCCAAAGCCTTGATAATTTGTTCTTGGATACATTGGTTTCATTATTTGCGTCATTTTTGTATTACATTCAATGGTATTTAAATCCTCTGATGCAAGATTCTGGAGCATAAATGTAGATAGTAAAATTAGAGGAAAATTCATAGATTGATTGTAAATAAAATAATGAAATAAAAAAAGGCCGGTAAAACCGGCCTTTAATTTTATAAGCGTTTAATTAGAACTTAACATTCCATTTCAAGTATGAAATCTTACCTTGGTTACCGTAAAGGCTTAGATAAGTTTCATAGTTTTGCACTCTATCTGGTAATGGATCTTTATCTTCGACATTAAACATACCGTAAGTAAGAGTTCCGTATTTACCTAGATCAGCTCTAACTTGAAGATCAAGAGCATCGTACTCGTCTTGAGTTCCGCCTGACTTAACGATACTACCATCTGGATTACCAGAAGCATCGTTTCCAGGAACAGAATTCAATCTGTAGTCACCAATGTGTCTTCTTGTAAGAGCTACGCTGTATTTATCCCATGTATAAGATAGTGACAAGTTATTTCTTGTCTCAGGTGTTCCAGGGAACCCAACAGAGTTAACCTTTTTTGAACTTCCTGTGAAAGCATCACCGTTGTACTCATCCATAGCAGTATAGTCAAAACCAATATTCATCACACCAGGACCAACGTCTCTTGTGTAATTAACAAAGATGTCATGACCAACAACTTGAGTTTCACCAACGTTTGTGAAACCAGCACCGATATAATCAACACGTCCGTTACCGCAAGATCTGATTAAATAGATAGCTGGATCGTTACCTTCTCTCTTAACATAAGCTGCACCAGCTGGACAAGCACCACCTACTGTTCCTGTTCCTACAGGAGCACCAGCAGCAGTACCGTCACCGGCAATACCAGCAGAGTCATAAAATGTAACATTATTTGAAAGTGCAGAACCACCAATAAAGTCATTCCACAATACGTCTTGTGTGCTTAATGAAGAAATAGCGTCAAGAACTGTAATATCGAAATAATCAAATCTTACAGAAAGACCTTCTAAAGCACCTATTAAAGCACCAATGTCTTGTTCAACACTAAATGTAAAGCTTTCTGAAGACTCAGCACCCAAATTAGGGTTAGCTTTAATTAGAGTTGATACTTGCTTACTTGAACACTGATCAAATGGTGTTCCAGAAGCTTGACAAGCTGTGTAGTCAGTTGCTGAATTAGCACTAAAAGTAGTAGCACCGTATAAGTCATCCATAGTAGGAGCTCTGAAACCTTCACCGAAGTTTAGTTTTACAGTAGTTCCATCCACAGGCACCCATAAAGCACCAACTTTAAATGAATCAGCTTCACCAACGTCTGAATAATCATCTCTTCTGAAAGAAGCTGTAACTTCTAGGTTATCCATAACTGGTAATAAAACTTCAGCAAATACAGAGTCAATTTCTCTATATCCAAAACCTGAGTTACCAGCTGAACCACCGACTAAACTATTTTCAGAATGCTTATCATATTCAGCACTGTATTCATTAGTGATGTTTTCGATACCGACTAATACTGATACAGAACCACCGGCCATGTCAGCTACGTTGTCAACTTGCAACACAACATCTTGCTTCTCATAGTGGTTAGTGTACTCAACTAGAGTTGTAGCACTCATAGCTGCAGCACCAGCCTCTGATCCAAATGGCTCTCCATAATTAATGTTGTAACCTAGACCAGCATAACTTAGGTAATATCTACCAATGTCAGTACCATAAAATTTATTAATTTGTTTACCATAAGTAACTTCTACATCATCATTGATAGAGTATGTAAGCTCCATTACAGCATCCATAGCTGTATCAACAAAGTGCATTCCACGGTTACCAATTTCGGTCCATCTCCAATAACCAGTAATTTCTTGGTCATATGGGTTAGCTGGATCTCCAACTGGAATACCTGGATATCTTGCAGCAGGAGGAGCAAATCTTCCTGTTGATTCGTTTCTTATGAAATTTACTCTTGAATATAGATTTAAATCATCAGTAATCGCATATTCAAAGTTTGATGTAATACTATCTCTAAATGTCGCAGCATCAGCTACCATAATGTCAGCCCATGCAAATCCACAAATACCTCTAGGAGCTCCACCATTAGATGGAGTAGATGTTGGACCTTGACCAAAAGCAGCACCACCAAAGTTTGGTCCCCACCAACCATCAGTTGGATTATCAGCAGAACCAGGACAAGTTGGAGTAGCCATAATGTCACCTGTAACTGGATCAGCTAAGTTTCTTGAATACCAGCTTAGTCCATAAGTTTCATTATAAAGGTCAATCACGCCGTCGCCATTTCTGTCTTCAGCTGTTGCCATTGTGTACCATCTGTCTTTGAGATAGATTTCGTCTCTTTCGTCATGTTCGACGGTTAGAGTTATATAACCCTTGTCGTTTGTAGCACCGTATATGAAAGAAACTGCATTCTCTTCACCGTCGTCACGATCTCTGTCACCACGTCTGAAGTTCATTTCCATTCCATCAATGCCTTTTTTTGTTATAACGTTAACAACACCAGCGATAGCATCAGAACCATAAACAGACGAAGCACCATCAGCTAATATCTCGATTCTTTCTATTGCTATAGTTGGTATCATATTGATGTTAGCAGCACCGGAACCACCAAGATGTGGTGAACCAGGCATTCTTCTTCCGTCCATGAGAACTAATGTTCTAGCAGATCCTAAACCCCTCATGTTGATAGTAGCGTTACTCATAGCGCTATTACCAGCAGTTGGTGATATAGATCCAAAAGAGTTATAGATAGTTTGCTGAAGAACATCTGCAGTGATTAAACCTGAAGATGCAGCAATATCCTCACTAGTGATTGTTGTAACCTGCGCGGCACTATTTAATGAATCTCTTTTGATTCTAGAACCGGTTATAACAACCTCTTCTACATTATCCGCAGACTCGTCTTGAGCAGCTATTTCAGTATTGAATAAGCCGATCGTAATAGCGAGAACTGCAAATAAATAATTCTCTTTTTTAAACATACATTTCCCCTGTAGTTTTAGTTTTAATTAATGAAAGCACGAACAAATGTGCGCACATTCACGCTTATTTTTGTATTGTTTCAGCCTTTTTAATATTACGCAACAACTTTTTATATTATTTATATTTAATTATTCATAGAATTTATATTATAGCTTTGGGCTTCTTTAAAGCATCTTTAAAATACACCATAGACTACTCTATTTGTAGTTTTTCTTTTACAATTAATTCATACAAGGGGAAACAAAAATAAATGTTGTTAAAAGATAAAAAAATTGTCATTTTTGGGCTTGCGAACAAATACTCAATAGCCGCAGGTATTGCTAAATCAATGCATGACCAAGGAGCAAAATTAGCATTTGCCTATCAGAATGAGCGTTTATTAAAAAATCTAGAGCCAATTGCAGCAGAATATGGCTCAGATATCCTTATAGAATGTGATGTTTCTAGCGATGATTCAATAAAAAAGGCAATTCAAGAATTATCAAATAGTTGGGGAAAATTTGATGGTTTGGTTCATTCCATTGGATTTGCTCCATCTGATCAACTAGAAGGTAACTTTGTAGATGTTACAAATAGAGAGGGATTTAAAATTGCTCATGACATAAGTTCATATAGTTTTACTGCTCTGGCGAAAGAGGCAAAGCCTTTTTTGAATGATAATTCCGCTTTATTAACACTAACTTACCTGGGTTCAGTTCAAACTATGCCAAATTACAATGTTATGGGTCTTGCAAAAGCAAGTCTTGAAGCTAACACAAGATTTTTAGCAGCTTCTTTGGGTAAAGATAATATCAGAGTTAATGCTATCTCAGCAGGCCCAATTAAGACTCTTGCGGCTTCAGGTGTTAAGAATTTTAGAAAAATGTTGTCCCAACATTCAAAAAGAGCACCATTAGGAAGAACTGTCACCGCAGAGGAAGTCGGTAATACGGCTGCATTTCTTTGTTCTGACTACGCAAGTGGTATCACTGGTGAAATTACATACGTTGATGCTGGTTTTAATATATCAGCGATGCCTCTCAATGAGTTAGAAGAATGATAGGTGAGATGTATGATAAATATGTTTTACCCAAAATTCTTGACGTATGTTGTTCTACAAAACCAATAAATTATCAGAGAAATAAAGTTGTACCAAAGGCCAAAGGCAATGTCCTAGAGATCGGAATTGGTTCAGGGCTTAACATCCCGCATTACGACAAATCGTCAGTTAACAAAATAATTGGGCTTGATCCTTCAGAGGAACTTAATGAAATAGCTATTAAAAAAGCAGCCAAATATTCTGTTGATATTGATTTTGTTATCGGTGGAGCTGAGGAAATTGCTTTACCCAGTAATTCCATAGACACCCTCTTAATAACATACACCCTATGCACTATTCCTGAACTTAAAGAATCATTAAAAGAAATGAAACGAGTAATAAAAGACAACGGTATCTTATTATTTTGTGAACACGGTATTGCTCCGGATCAAAATATCATGAAATGGCAAAACAGAATTAATCCCTTGTGGAGTAAGTTATTTGGTGGATGTAATATAAACAGAAACATACCAAAGATAATTCAGGGCTCAGGTTTTAAAATTTCTAAACTCGAGCAGATGTATCTTCCAAGTACTCCGAAAATTGTTGGTTACAACTACTGGGGAGAAGCTTCCCTTTAGGTTTAAATGAAAAATAGACCTGTTGTTGTTGGAATTGGTGATATTCAACAAAAAGATCAATTTGATAATCTTGATGAAGCGCTTATCCTTATGGAAAAAGCATCTATCAAGGCTATAAAAGATTGTGAGAATTCTGAAATTACAAAATATATAGATGAAGTGCAAATCCCAAAAGGATTTTGGAAATACAGAGACCCTGGAAAATGGATAGCAGAAAAGAATAACTTTCCAAATGTAACAACAACAGTTTCAAAAATTGGTATCCTCCAACAAAGTTTAATTAATGATGCATGTAAAAAAATAATTGATGGAAAAATTAAGGCATGTCTGATTGTCGGAGGCGAAGCAAGATATAAACGAATAAAAGCGCAAATAGAAAATAAAAATTTTATTGAAACTGAGCTTAATGAAAATCCTGATTTCTACGTTAAACCTAGTGATGATTTAAACATTAATATAGAAATAGAAAATCTTGGAACAATGGCAGTCGGTTATTATGCGATTTTGGAAAGTGCTTTTCGATGTATGAAAAATAAAGACTTTCATGAACATCATAAAAATATTGCCAATGTTTATTCAAAATTTTCAAAAATAGCAAAAGTGAATAAAATGGGTTGGCTTAAAGAGAGTTTTACTTCTGAAGATATCCTTAACTCTAGTAAAAGAAATCCTCAAATGGCGTTTCCCTATAATAAATTGCATTGTACAAGCTGGAATGTTAATCAAGCTGCTGCAATGATTCTTTGTTCTGAAGAATTGGCGGATAAGTTAAATATAAATGCTAAAAAAAGAATCTACCCCCTAGCTTCCTCTGAAAACAATCACATGATACCAACTTTACTTAGACAAAATTTATTCGAATCTTATGGTTTGAACCTTGCAGCTAAATTTATTCTGGATGTTTGTAAGAAAAATAATCTCAAGCCAACTTATTATGATCTATATAGTTGTTTTCCTGCAGCTGTTCAAATGTTTGCAGAAGCTTTAAGGATAAAAAATATATCCTCAACTTCATTAACAGGCGGAATGTCTTTTGCGGGCGGGCCATTAAATAGCTATGTAATAAATAGTACTGTGCAACTATTTAAAAAAATTAGAGAAAATAAAAAAAATATAGGAATTATTACTGGCGTATCAGGAATGATGACTAAGCAATCATTTGCATTATGGTCAGGAGAACCCAACTGTCAGTATGAATTTACAGATGTTTCTTTAAAAGCTTCAAAAAAAGAGATTGCTAAAGAATTATCTAATAAGAAAGATGGTAATGGTAAGATTATTGGATACACAGTTTTAAATGATAAAAATTCGGCAAAAAAAGCTGTAATATACATTGAAGATATATCTGGTAAAAGAAATATCATAAAGAGTTATGATAATGAATTTATCAATAAAATGGAGAATAATGAATGGGTAGGAAGAAACATTACATACAAAGATTTGCAATTAGCTACTTAGTTTTATTGAGTTTTACCAATCATATTTTTAGTGATCAATTTGAAAATATCATTGATTCAAAAAAAGATACTTTTCAAAAGATAGCTCTGGACATATGGAATTTTGCTGAGTTAGGTTATTTAGAGAATGAAAGTTCAAAATTGCTCGCTGACGAGCTTGAAAGCAATGGATTCACAATACAAAAAAATGTTGCAGGGATTCCAACAGGTTTCATAGCAGAGTTCAATAATGGTGGTCCTACTATTGGTATATTAGGAGAGTTTGATGCTCTTCCTGGGCTTGCTCAAACTAACGCACCGTTCAAAGAGGTTGCGAACAATAATACAGGTGCAGGTCATGCTTGTGGTCACCATCTATTTGGTGCCGCATCTGCTTGGGCAGCTGTAGCTGTAAAAGAGTGGATTGAAGCTAATAATATAAGTGGAACTATTAGATTCTACGGAACTCCAGCTGAAGAAGGAGGTTCTGGAAAAGTTTATATGGTAAGAGCTGGTTTGTTTGATGATGTTGATATTGTCCTTCATTGGCATCCAGATGATGTAAACTCAGCAAACTCAAGAACATCAAATTCTAATAAATCAGGTAAGTTTAAATTTAAAGGTATATCTGCTCATGCTGCTGGAGCACCCGAATTAGGTAGATCAGCACTTGATGGAGTTGAAGCAATGAATCATATGGTTAATATGATGAGGGAGCATATACCTCAAGAATCACGAATTCATTATGTAATAACAAAAGGTGGTCTTGCTCCAAATGTCGTACCTGACGATGCCGAGGTTTATTACTATGTGAGACATCCAGAAATGAAAGTGGTTGATGATTTATTTCAGAGAGTTGTGAAGATAGCTGAAGGTGCCGCCATGGGAACAGAGACCGATATGAGTTATGAGGTGATGCATGGAAACTACTCATTACTTCCCAACGATACTGTTCAAAAAATTGTTTATAAAAATCTTGAAAAATTAGGTGGTATTAAGTACTCAAAGAGTGAAAATGAATATGCAAAAGAGTTATATAAAACTCTAATTAAACCAAGTCTAGAAATCGGCTCTCAAGAAATCGTCACGCCTTATCGTTACAGTCATAGTTATGGGTCTACAGATGTCGGTGATGTTAGTTGGGTTGTTCCTACAGCTGGTTTGAGAACTGCGACGTGGGTACCGGGCACAGCAGCTCATTCATGGCAAGCTGTTTCAGCTGGAGGAACCTCAATTGGTCTTAAAGGTGCAGAACTTGCAGCTCACACTATGGCAAATTCAATTAAGGAAATCATGGAGAATCCTGATGTCATTTCAGAAGCTAAAGAAGAACTTTCAAGCAGAACTGGTCAAGATTTTGAATACAAACCTCTTCTTGGAGATAGACAGCCACCACTAAATTATAGAAAAATTAATTAGCTTGAGTTGAGACTGATGCGTTTGGCCTTCTTAGGTCAGCATAACCATAATTAACCCCATCAACGATATGAATACTCTGTGTGCTCCCCATTGTATGCTCAGGGGTCATTTTATGACCAATATTTCTTATACCTCTGATTGAGTCTGCATTGAGTGTCCGCTCATGAAGAATGCCGGTAGTTGGCCAGTCTTTATGAACCCTAGGAAGCATAGTTGCTTGACCTATATCTAATTCAAAATCAATTACTCCGGTCACAACTCTTAAAATTGCTGCAGGAATCAGTGAGCCACCTGGTGATCCAGTTATTAGTGAAAGTTCGCCATCCTTATTAAAGATCATTGTTGGTGCCATAGTGCTCATCGGTTTTTTGCCGGGCTCAAATCTATTTCCTGTACTAGCCGAACGCCCTCTTATACTTTTATCACCATATCTATAAGCAAAATTGTTCATTTGGTTATTCATCAAAATGCCGGTCCCTGGAATAGTGACTCCAGATCCAAAAGAGTAACCTAAAGTATATGTGTTTGATACTGCATTTCCATCACTATCAATTATTGAATAATGAGTTGTATCTCTACTCTCAGTTATTAACTCAAAAGGTTTCACAACTGTAGATTTTGTTGCTTTTTTGAGATCAATAGATTTTACTAAATGTTCTGTTCTCTTCTTAGAAAGCAACTGATCAACGGGCACATTAAAGTATTCAGGATCTCCAACGTAATGAGATCTATTATTATGGCCTCGCCTAATCGCTTCAGAAAGTAAATGATATGTCAACGCAGAATCACTATTGAATTTTTTTAAATCAAAATAACTCAATACATTTAATGCAGTCAGCAAGGTAATACCTCCACCGGATGGTGGTCCAGCGGTAAAGACTAAGTTGCCTCTGTAAGATGCAACAATTGGATCACTAAATGTAGCTTTGTATTCTTCAAAATCCTTCAATGAAAACATGCCACCATTTTGTTTCATTGCTAATACAATTTTTTCAGCTACCTCTCCTTTATAAAAACCATCTCTGCCATATTCAGAGATTCTAGTAAGTGTTTTTGCTAAATCTGGTCTTTTAAAAATAGAGTTTTCTTCTATAGCAGTTCCTTTATTAAAGTAAATTCTTGATGACTCAGGATCAGATTTTAATTGATCAGTATCCTCGATTGCTTTATGTAAATCATAAGAAACCACGATGCCATCCTTTGCCTGTTTTATCACTGGCTCGAGAACTTCTTCCAGAGTTAGTTTTCCAAATTTTTCATGAGCCTCAATTAGTCCAGCAACTGTTCCAGGAACTGCAGGAGCTTTATATCCATATCTTGTTTTATCAAACATATCGTTTGTAAAGTCCTTAGGATCAATCTTTTCATTTTTAGAAATATCAAAAATTTTATTGATTGATGAATTTAATGGTGATTTGCTTCTGTAATCAATGTAAAAAATCTCATTTTTTTCTTTGATGTAAACAAGCATAAAACCACCGCCACCTAAATTTCCTGCTCTAGGCAAAGTTATTGCCAATGAAAAACCAACAGCAACCGCCGCATCAACTGCATTACCGCCTTTATTTAGGATCTCAATACCAATATCTGACGATAAAAAATTCTGAGATACAACCATTCCGGAATTTGAAACAACTGGATGATAAGGAGATTGATAATCAATATAACTTTGGTTAGAAAAAATTTGTTGAGAAAAGATAAGTATTATGTGAAGAAAATATCTCATTAGAAAATTAAAGGAGCAAGAAAATATGAAAATAATGTAACAACAAGAATTCCTATTATATTTAGTGCGATACCAGCTTTCATCATTGTAGCTATAGTAAATTTATTTGATCCATAAACAATTGCATTTGGCGGAGTTGCCACCGGAAGCATAAAAGCGCAACTTGCAGCTAAGCAGACTGGGATTGTAAGTGAAACCGGTAATATTCCTATAGCTATTGCGACACCCCCAAAAACTGGCAAAAAAGTAGTTGTTGTAGTTACATTACTGGTAATTTCTGTAAGGAATATTATCAATGTAGCAACTGCTAATATTAATAAGATTGGTGGAATTGTGCTTAAAACAATTAAACTTTCTCCGATCCATATGCCGAGACCACTTGAGCTTATTTGAGCAGCTAGTGAGAGTCCCCCACCAAATAAAATCAATAGTCCCCATGGCAAATCTTTTGATTTTTCCCATTTGAGCAAATCACCTTTTTTAGTAGCAGATGGTGTCATAAAAATTAAGATTGCTGCAATAATTGCAATACCTGCATCTGTGAGGCCAGAAAATAGTTCAAAATTAACTAAAAGTTTCCTAAATACCCATGCAAAAACAGCCAAACCAAAAATAATAGAAATTCGAATTTCATCTTTGCTAAGAGCTCCCATTTCATTAAGAATTTTTTTAAGTTCAAGCTTAGATTCACTAGAGGCTTCAAAATTTATTTTAAATACATATTTAGTTAATGAAATCCATGCGCCTAACAACAAAACTGCAGCCAGTGGGACCCCAAGCATCATCCAATTTAACATCGATATTTCGACGCCATATGTATCCTGCATAAACGAGCTAAAAACAATATTAGGAGCCGTTCCAATTAATGTAGACATACCACCAATTGTTGCTGCATATGCTATTCCCAAAAGCAAAGCTGTATCAAAATCTTTTTTTTGTTTTTCACTTAATCCGGGAATGGTATCTGCCATCACAGTGCAAACAGCCAATCCTATTGGGAGAAGCATTAAAGTGGTTGAAGTATTCATCACCCACATACTAATTAATGCCGCGACAAGCATAAATCCACCAATCAAGCTTGCGCCACTGGAGCCAACAGCAATGATCATTTTCAATGCTATTCTTTTGTGCAAACCAGAGCTCTCAATTCCAAGAGCCAAAATAAAACCTCCTAGAAATAAATATATATTTTTATTTGCATATGGAACTGCTGCCTCTTCAAACGATGTGATGCCTAAAAGCGGAAATAATGCCAAAGGAAGTAAAGCTGTCACTGCAACAGGAATAGCCTCCGTTGCCCACCAAATTGCCATTAAGACTGCAATTGCAGCAACAGTCCATGCAGTTGAATTTAATCCTTCAGGAGATGGCAACAATAGCAATATAAAGAAAGATGCTAGTCCAATTAAAAAGCCTTTCTTTTGATATGCTGGCATGATTTATATATTAACTCTTATGTTATAAAAAAGGGAGCAAAAGCTCCCTTTATATTATCTAAAAAGATTAGAATTTCTTGTAGAGTTCTACAGAATAGCTCTTACCATAATCACTATGAACATCTCCTACAAAGCCCCAAGTAAATTCATCAGCTAGAGGAGCTCTAGTATCTTGAAGGTTTCTGACTGTTCCTCTTAATCTAAGACCATTTTTGAATTTATAGCCAACAGTTAAATTAAGAGTCATCATAGAATCTACTGTCCAATAGTCACCACAAGTACCCTCACCTGGAGTATATTTGTTTGTACCAGAACATGCATAAACATCATTAGAAGATCCGCTTACATCAACAGACTTCGCATTATCTGTAACTGCTAGTTCTTGGAAACTACCAATCTTTGAACCAGATAGGAAAGCATCCCACTGACCAAACTTCCATGAAAGCCTCATTGAATCCTTTTGTTCAAAATATGCTCTCCTATTATAAGTTCCAAGAAGGTCTCCAAAACCAGATGGTGGTGTTGAGCCCTCTAGTATTCCACCAGGTGCCGTAGCAGCAATTAGTTCAGCACTAGCTCCAGCAGCTTCTTGCTCAAACTTGTCAAATTGAACACTCATAAATTTAGCTGAGAAAGATCCAACTTTTGTATCAATAGAGTATTCAATCGCATAGTCTGTACCCTCAAGAGTTCTATCATCTAAATTAGTATAGACATCCTCAACTCTAATTACCTGACCAGCTTTACAAAGACTTGAATCCCAATCACCGTTATAAGTAACAGATTCTGGATCATTATCAGCGACAAAGTCACCCCTAACAACTAATGGGTTACCAGTACATTCATTTGGTCCACCTTTTGCTCTTATTAAAGTATCGAGAAGCATGTGATTTTGTTCACCAAATAAACCAACAGTGTTCTCGGAGGCAATTTGCCATTTATCAACTGTGATAACCCAGTTATCACCCGGAGTTAAAACGACACCGATTGATGTGTTTGTTGCTTCTTCAGCTTCTAGATTATCATTACCTTTAGCAACTCTTTGAATTGAATATCCATCTCTGCTTTCATCAAGTGCTTTAGTATATAAAGGATCTGCTTGTGAATTATTTCTTACAACCATGCCTTCATTAACAGTAATAAGGTTTGGTGCTCTAAATGAAGTTGAAGCAGAGCCTCTAACTTTAATCCACGAAGTTGGAGTATAACCAACAGCAAATTTACCTACTGCATTGCTACCATAGTCATCTGCATTTTCGGCTCTAACAGCTAACTGCGATTCAACATTTTCAGCAAGCGGAATTTGTAATTCTGCAAAAATAGATGCCACAGTTCTATCACCTGAAGTGTTGGGTGATGGACTACTGTTTGAAATGTTTGATATATAAGGGAACGTTACCTGATTTTTTGCAAGTGCAGGTGTTGAATATTTAATCGTTCCATCAATGTTAGGATCTCTTTGATCCTCCATGGATTCTTTTCTGACTTCAGCACCAACAAGCATTGCTACATCACCAGCTGGTAAAGTATAAACAGAAGGATTACTCATTTTAAAGTCAACCATATAAAGATCTGTTTTATTATTTCTAAAAATAGTTGTCATGAATTCTTCTTCACCACAATTTACACCTGCACAGAATGGATTGTATGCATCAGATGTCGATCTTGCTAAAGCAGCATCAAGAAGTGTCATATTTGCACGACCGCTGTTTAACATTACTGAGGTTGCCTCTGACATTACAAGACCAGCATCCCAATCCCAATCTCCATAGTTTCCTCTAAATCCTTGAACAATTCTCCAAGTTTCTCTTGTTGAATCCCATGCTCTAGGAGTTGAAAATCTGAAATATCTTGCCCAAAGATAGTCAGCCTCTTTATCAACAAACAAAGAACCACCAGATGAACCTATTGGACCTCTTTGAAGTTGATTTAACCAATAGTTAGTTGATGGGATTAAAAATGGTTGTGTATTACCACCTTGTTTTGAAGACGATCCTAAGCCTAAATGAGTACCGCCATATAATGTTTTTTCAGACTGAGACTGGTAAAAGCTAATTTCACTATAAGCTTCCACACCATTATCTAATTCTCTGTTAACAAAAATAACGAGATTATTTCTTAATAATGGTCCTCTTGCATCATAAGTCTGTCCATAACTAGTTCTATTTTCATCTCTAATTGAGCTGGCGTCATATAGACACATATTTGTGATACCAGGAATTGAGTACAAATTAGTGCTTGAATTACTTAAACAGTTAGGATCATCTGGTCTATACATCGAATGAACATTTGAACCAGATCCTGTATAGAACTGACCCCAAATGGAGCTCGCACTTGCATTTCTCCAGGTTGTATCATTGAACTCACCCTCAGGTGTCCCACTTGTTGGACTATCAAGTAATCTTCTCATATCACCATTAGCCCATTTTGGATCTTCAATACCCCTTATTCTATCCCTTCTGTATCTATCAAAATAAACTGAAACATTAGTTCCATCATCAAAAGTCTTACCCCATTGAACACTGACCTTTGTATCTTTTGCTTCAAAGCTGTCATACCAATTATTTCTGACTCTAACAGTGGTTCCATCAAAGTCGTCTTTTAAAACAGTATTAATAACACCTGCAACAGCGTCGGCACCGTAAATTGATGAAGCACCATCTCTTAGGATTTCTATCCGCTCTGAGCCATATACCGGTATTAAGTTTGAGTTAACGCTTGAAACAGGAACAAAACTACCACCAACAAACTCAGTAGCATATCCAGGAGATTGAACTAGCCTTCTTCCGTTTAAAAGAGTTAAGGTATTACCAGTACCAATATTTCTTAAATCAAGTGAGCCAACATCACCCCTTGAAGCATTGTAACCACCACTAAAATCTGTTTGGTTGAAGTTATTACTTCCATTCTCAGCCAAATCTGCAAATAATTCTTCACCTGATTCCACACCGAGACTTTCAATATCCTCAGCAGTAATTACTGTGACTGGAAGAGCGCCGGTAATCTTTGCTCCTTTTATTTGAGAACCAACTACTACAACCTCTTCAACTTCTGAATCATCAGAATCTTGAGCAATTATTGCTAAAGGAAGTAATAAAGTTAGTGATAGTAAATATTTAATGTTTTGCATGCTAATTCCCCTATGAAAAAAACGTTCAAATTTGACTAATTATAGGCTCAGAAACAAGATATTGTCCAACATTGTGACTTGAAATTTCGCAAATGATTTTTTATGTTTTTTATGTAATGTAAGAGATTAAAGCATCTATTCTATTTATAGCATCTTCTTTTTCATACAGTGACAATGTAAGCCCTAGTGAAGGTGATTTTGTGCTACCAGTAAGTGCAATTCTGATTGGCTGATTTACCTTTGGTACAGGGCAATTATTATCTCTCTGATAATCTACTAATATTTTATCTAAACTCTCAACATCCCAAAGTTCTAACTCGCTCAATTCCAGTCTTAAGTCTTTGAGAATTTTGAGTCCTTCTTCGTCTATAAATTTACTAACTGCATTTTCATTATATTCAGTAACATTTTTATAGTATGGAACTAGATCCACTGCAATTCCTTTAAGCGTATTTGCCGAGGACCTCATTGCATCAATTAGCAAATCAACTTTTAAGTGATTATCAATATCGATTGATAGATCAATTAAGTAAGGCCTAAGATGGTCTTTTATCTCAGACA
>CACOEZ010000010.1 GCA_902626385.1 uncultured SAR86 cluster bacterium | reverse complement strand
TGTAATTGGATTGTTAATATTTCCTAAAAGAGTTGTAAAGTTAAGAGCAGATGGATATGAATCCTTATTTCCACTTAAAATTATTTTCTTGCAAATGGGCATGTTGGTCATTATTTTTTTATTATCAGGTTCTATGATTTTAAATTTAATCGAAAATAAGAATAATATTTATTTGCTTTGCTTAATAATGTTTTTAATCCAAAGTACCGTTGCTTTTATAAGAACCATGTTTGTGAGGGTTAAATAATTTCAATGAACAAGATAGCAATTTTTGGCAAAAAAGGTTCAATTGCAAAATATGATTTAACAACAAATAAACCTATTTGGATTGGCGATCTTCCAAGTGGACAGATCCCATACATAATTGGGCAATATCAAAACTATGTAATTGTATTTAGTGGGAAATGGTTTGGATCAAAGATGGTTCACTGTTTTGCAGTAGATAGTGGAAAGATTCTATGGTCACATTATCAAGAAGTCATTCACAGTTCAATGATTCCTTTTGTACCTCACACATTAGATAATAATATGTATTATTTAGCTTCATCTAAGGAAATTGCAAAAATGTCATGGGACACAGGAAGATTTATTTTTAGAAAAAGATTTAAAAAGTCTATATTTAATCAATATTCAGTTGTAATAATTTCTGACGAAGTTTTTTTAATTTCCCAAAAAGATGCTTTGAAAGTTAATAAGAACACTGGAGATGTTGAACCATATCCAGAATTAGCAGATAAACTTAATTTAAAAGATATATCTGCAACACTTGGTGAAGGTGTATCTTTTATGTCTTCTATTTATAAAACACATCCTCAAGCTACAGATGGCGGCACTTATGCCGGAGATGCAGGCGGCGGAGGAGATTGATATGAGTGATGGCTTTGTTTTATCTGATAACATTCTAAAAAATGATATCAATGATAATAAATTTGATAGCGCGTATTCTTACAAGGCCTCAAAATCTCTAAATGATTTAGATTTATTCACGAGAGGACAACCTTTTGATTTCTATAGAGAATTAAGAGAAAAAGCACCAATATACTTTCACCAACCAATGCCTACAGATCCAGAACCAGGCTATTGGGTTCTTACAAAATATGAAGATATTAAGTATGTATCAATGAATCCAAAAATCTTTTCATCACAATACTCATCTGGAAATTTATTAACCCTTGGAAATGAGGAAAATAGACATCCAAAACTTTTCAAATCTACCATTGATCACATGCTTAATCTCGATGGAGAGATGCATTTAGGACTTAGAAAAGAACATATGCCTTTTTTTAAACCAGGACATGTCGAAGAATTACAAAAAAAAGTTTCAATAAAAGTTACTGAACTTTTAGATGCCATTGCACCAATGGGAGAGTGCAACCTTGTCCATCATGTATCACAGCAATTACCAATCTTTACATTATCTGAAATTCTAGGCATTCCTGAAGGAGATAGACAGAAGTTAGTTTCGTGGATGGAGTTTTTAGAACTTGCTCAATATTTCACTTACGAAATGATTAAAGAGCAAAATGAAGGAAAAACTGACTCAACCCCTGATCCAGCAATGATAGAAATGTTTAATGCCATGGTTGATGAGATGTTTGATTATGGTAGATTTATTTTAAAAGAAAAAAGAAAAAATCCTTCAGATGATCTTCTTAGTGCAATAGCCAATGCTGAAATTGAGGGTGAAAAATTAACAGATGAGTTTTTAGATGGATCCTGGCTATTAATTATTTTCGCAGGAAACGATACAACCAGGAATACCATGAGTGGAGGAATAAAGTTATTGCATGAAAATCAGGGACAAAAAGAGTTATTGATGCAAGACACCGCATTGCTGCCAAATTTTATTCACGAAACAATAAGATGTGTTTCACCAGTCATTCATATGCGAAGAACTTCTTTAGAGGAAACAGAGATAAGTGGTCAAAGAATAGGGCCATTTGAAAAAATCTCGTTATGGTATGGAGCTGCAAACCGAGATCCAGATATCTTTGAAAACCCTAATGAATTTAATATTTTAAGAGAAAATGCTGATAAGCATTTGGCATTTGGTATCGGAAGACATACTTGCTTAGGTAAACCAATAGCCTTGATGCAATTAAAAGAATTTTATTCTCAATTTCTGACAAGATTTAAAGATTTTGAATTGAATGGTGACTGGAAAGTCGCTCCCAATAATTTTGTTCATGCTATTCAAGAGATGCCAATAAAATTCACTCCTGAATGATTATTCCATACAGATTTAAGGTTATTTTTTTATCGTTTTTAGCAGTATTTATATGCTACATAGATAGAGTGAATATTTCTGTAGCAATAATTCCAATGCAGGAACAATTTGGTTGGTCTGAATCACAAGTTGGAATTATTTTAGGATCTTTTTACTTTGGATATATGATCACGATGATACTTGGTGGATATTTAGCGGATAAATACGGTGGTAAAAAAGTTCTCGGATATGGTTTATTAATATGGTCATTTTTCACAATTATTACTCCCTTTTTTGCATATCAAGGGCTATGGTGGCTGATTTTAATAAGAATATTAATGGGCTTAGGAGAGGGCGTGACCTTCCCATCGTGGCATGCAATTTATGCAAGATGGATACCATTTAAGGAAAGAACCAGAGCCGTAGGTTTTACAAACAGTGGAATTGCAGCAGGGACCTTGTTTGGATATGCTGTCGCAGCTTTAATCATAGCTAACTATTCATGGGAGTGGGTATTTTATTCGTTTGGAGTCTTAGGATTCTTTTGGTATTTTTTTTGGAGCAAAAGTGTTACATCTTTTCCAGAAGATAATAAAAATTTATCTAAAAACGAACTTGATTTAATAAAATTAGAAGCACCTTCGAAAGTTTCTGCCTCATCAATACCATTACTTAAACTGATAAAAAATGGACCTTTTATGGCAATTACTGTTGCTACTTTTTGCAACAATTGGTCTCTTTATACATTTTTATCTTATTTGCCTAAATATGTTAATGCACCCGTTTCTCAGGGAGGCATGGGAATAGACTTAGGCTCAAATACATTTATCTATTCAATTGTAATTCCATGCTTAGTAGCAATGATTGCACTAATATTAGGTGGTTTTTTAGCTGACGGTTTAATTAAAAGAGGCCATGAAGTTCTCAAGGTTAGAAAGACTGTTAATTCAATAGGATTTTTTGGTTCTGCATTTTTTCTATACTTAATTTCTTTTGAAGATTCTTTAATAAACGCTGTTATTTTGCTATGTCTTATTAATATTTGCTCTGGTATCTGCGCTGGAGGATTTGGAGTGAATCATGCAGATTTAGGTCCAAAATATACTGGTTCATTGGTTGGAATAGCTGGAAGTATTGGAATGATTGCAGCAATTCTTGCTCCAATAGTTGCTGGATTCATCCTTGAAATTACAAACTCATGGAGCTCAATTTTTTATATATGTTCCTTGGTATTAATTTTTGGTGGACTCTTTTATCTTGTATTTGCAAGTGCAAGTAAGCAGTTTGATTAAACGTTTAAAATTAGTTAACTGTAATTTCTTGAAAGAAATCAAATATCTCTTGGCTAGATCTATCTCTTGCAGTTCTCCATTCGGCTGTCCTTGAATCATTGAGCAAGTTCTTTTCTTTATCAAATACTAAAAGCCTTGGGATGCCTTCTGCAGCAGGAATACCATATTCTTCCATAAGGTTCATATTTATCTCATATCGTTTAACGTCAATGTATAAAACATTAAAATTTTCTTCAATATAAGATTTTATTTTAGGAATATTCATTGTGCCTGCAAAAATTCTGCAATCAGGACACCAATTAGCACCAAACATTAAAATAGGCTGCTTATTATCTGAAATTGTTTCGTTTAAAAATTTATTTAAGCTTTCAACACTGTAAACAGTTCCATTATATGGAAGCGGAAGGGGAGTCACTAATTTATCATTCTCATTTAGCATGATATTTCCATGAATGTTCATACAAAATAAAAAAAAGTATGAAATAGTAAAATATTTGATTAAACTCTTTAACATATTATAGATACTTATTATGGTTATAATTTAATTTAATAATAAGGAGAGTATAAGGTGATCTGGTTAGTTAGAGTATATTTATTTTTGATGTCTTTCGTTTACGTTTTAATCGGTGGATGGGCAATATTAGATCCTCTTGCAAGCGCACTAGATTTAGGGTGGCCAAGTTTTATGGATGCAATTGGTCTTTCAGTTAAATCAGAAATAGGATACTCAGAAATTGCTGGTATATATGGCGGTTTAAATTTATGTATTGGGCTAATGTGTTTGGTTGGCATTTTTAAAGAAAATATTGGTATTTTTTCTGTCAAAGTTATAACCTTTCTTGTTGGATCAATAGCACTTGGTAGAATGTTATTCTCTTTGTTACCAACAACTCCTACTTTTTATAATACTTATTTCATTTTTGAGATTTCAGCTTTTACAATTGGAATATTGCTACTTTATTTTTATAAAAAACTAAATCAAACCACTTAATTTCAATATGTAGGTAATATACCCAAAGAGGAATAGCATTCCGATAGCTCGTATCATAAGTATCGATATTTTCTTTGAAGAGTAATTAGTTGCCATTATCACAAAAAGGACAGACAGGCTTATCATTATTAAATAATCTCTTTCTAGTAATATTTGTTCAAGTTTGACGCTAGAAAAAAGACCAACTATTGGAACTACTAAAGTAATATTTAATACATTTGAACCTATCACATTTCCAACAACCATGTCTGTTTTCTTTTTAATTAATGCGCTTATAGTTGCAGCTAATTCAGGCAGGCTTGTTCCTATTGCGATAATTGTTAAACCAATTACTAATTCAGATATATTTAAAAGAAGTGCAATTTTTTCAGCATAAATAACTGCATAATTTGAACCAACAATCAGAGAAATCAAGCCTAAAAGCAAAAATGCTACAACACGAAATGAATTTTCTTTAGACAAAGATACTTCTGAAATCAAATTGTTTGTTGATCTGTTTTTAAAAGTTACATATAAAAAATAAGCAAAAACTATAAGCATTAAAATGCTTTCAATTGGTGTTATCTGTAAATCTATCAATGAATATCCAAGAACTAACGCTGACAATAAAAAAGGTAAAAACTGAATGAATGGTGTTTTATGCGGTTTTAAAGCAATACCAATACACGAAACACCAAAAATAAGTGCAATATTTGAGATATTTGAACCCACAACAGCACCCATGGCTAATGCTTCAGTCTCATAAATGATTGATGAAATGCCCACAAATATTTCAGGTGCAGATGTTCCTAATGCAACAACTGTAAGACCAATTGTTAACTCACTGATACCAAGATTTTTTGCAATTATGGACGAATTATCGACAAATTTATCAGCACCCCAAATTAGAACAGATAACGATAGTCCTAATAATAGGAAATTTATTAAAAAATCCATAAATCATTTTACCTTAGTTATTAATTAAATATATTATGTTTGTTTAATTACAATACAATATGTATATCTTTAAATGAGAGGCGTTGATTATGAAAATTGAGAATTTATTTAGCATAGAAAATAAAGTTGCTGTTGTTACAGGTGGATCAAGAGGAATAGGAGAAATGATTACTTCTGGTTTTCTTGCTAATGGAGTAAAAGTATATATTTCTGCCAGAAAGGCACCTGCTCTTATAGATAAAGCAAATGAACTCTCAGAGAAATATGGAATAGATTGCATTCCAGTGCCGTGTGACCTCAGCAGTATGGAAGGCATAAATGAGTTTGTAGAAATTATTGAAAAAAAAGAAGAGGGCATTGATTTTTTAATTAATAATGCTGGTGCAGCATGGGGCGAACCTCTTGAAAGCTTCTCTGAAAAGGGCTGGGACAAGGTTATGGATTTAAATGTAAAATCAATTTTTTTCCTAACTCAAAAATTTAAAACTCTTCTAACAAAAAATGCTACTGAAGAAGATCCATCAAGAGTTATAAACATTGGTTCCATTGATGGGTTAAATGTTCCTGCCATGGAAACATATCCATATGGTGCATCTAAAGCAGCAGTTCATCATCTTACAAGAGTTTTAGCTGCCAAATTGGTGAAAGAAAATATCTTAGTTAATGCTATCGCTCCAGGTCCTTATCCTAGCAATATGCTGGGTGCAGCAGTTAATCATGATTATTCAGAGATAGCGAAAAGGAATCCCAGAAATAGAGTCGGAACTCCTGAAGATATGGCGGGCCTTGCAATATTCTTATGCTCAAGGGCAGGGGCCTATACTGTTGGTGAAACAATTACTTCAGATGGAGGTATTGTTAAAACCTCAACTCATAATTTAAGTTAAATTATCTTTGCGCATGTTTGAAAGCTCTAACTATTAAGTCTTTCATCCAAATATGACCGCCATCACCTTCGTCATTTTTATGCCATATTAAAAAGTATTCCATTGAAGGAATATCAATGGGTATTTCAGCAAAAGGCATATTATTTCTATTTGCAAAGCTTCTTGTTCCCATTAGAACAAGATCAGTAGATTGAATTATTGTTGGTGCAATTAGGAAGTGTTGGCATCTGAGAGTTACTTCTCTTCTATGACCTAGCTTTTCCAGTTCTGTATCAATTAAATGAAGGCCTCTTCTTCTGTTTGAAACATGCAAGTGTTTTTGATCAAGAATATCATCAACAGTAACATCTTTTATTTTAGACAATTCATGACCCTCTCTGTACATAACCACAAAGTCATCTTCAAAAACTTTTTCAGAATTTATCTCATCAGATCTAGGAATAATTGGATCAACTACAAAATCTAAATTGTTTGTAGCAAGCGCATGAACTTGATCACTCCTTTGATAAGCATAACTACCAACTGATATATTTTTTGAGTCCTGATAAATTTCTTTCATTATGAATGGCAAAACCCTTCCTTCAGAAACATCTCCCAACGATAGTTTGAAGTTTCTTTTTGAAGACTTTGGATCAAAAGTATCTGGTTCGTTAACACTTTGCTGAATTAGAGTTAATGCATTTTGCACATCTGAAATCATATTTTCAGTTTTTTGGGTTGGAACCATTCCAGATCCAGTTCTTACGAAGAGATCATCGTTAAACTTCTCTCTTAATCTTGATAAAGCATTACTAACTGCTGGCTGAGTAATACCAACAACTTCAGCTGCTTTGGTTAAGCTTCCCTCAGTGTAGATAGCATTTAAAATTACAAATAAATTTAAATCAAATGAGCTAATTTTCATATTAACGATTCCCCCACCGTTATTTTAAGTATTAACAATTTATCTATAATTTCGTGTAGATTTGTACCTTACATACAGCTATTATAGAAGTAAGTAGTTATATACTATTCACAATACTTATAATAGTAACAAAATTTTTGATATAACGGGAGACCTAAGCACATGATGCCTGAATTAAGACCAGAAGCTGTTGATTTACTTGATAGAGTAAAAACCTTTATTAACGATGAAGTAAAACCTAAAGAACATGTTTTTCATGAACAAATTAAAGAAGGCGAAGATAGATGGAATCAATACCCATCTGTAATTGATGAGCTAAAAGATAAAGCAAAATCTTCAGGTTTGTGGAATTTATTTTTGCCCGAAAGTGAATTTGGTGCTGGCTTAACTAACTATGAGTATGCTCATCTTGCAGAGCAGATGGGTAAAAGTCATATAGCTTCAGAAGCAATGAATTGTAGCGCCCCAGATACTGGAAATATGGAAGTTATTGCAAGATACGGTAATGACCAACATCAGGAAGAGTGGTTAAAACCTCTTTTAGATGGAGAAATAAGATCAGCATTTGGAATGACAGAGCCTGGTACAGCATCAAGTGATGCTACAAATATGCAGGCAACAGCAGTTTTAGATGGAGACGAATACGTTATTAATGGCGAAAAGTGGTGGACTTCGGGTGCCGGTGACCCTAGATGCAAAATCATAATATTTATGTGTGTTACCAACCCTGATAACCCAAAACATCAACGTCACTCCATGATATTGGTGCCTATGGAAACAGAGGGAGTTGAAATAAAAAAAATGATGCATGTCTTTGGTTATGATGACGCTCCTCATGGACATGCTCATATGAAATTTACAAATGTGAGAGTGCCTAAAGAAAATTTATTGCTTGGTGAGGGCAGAGGTTTTGAAATTGCACAAGGAAGACTTGGACCAGGAAGAATCCATCATTGTATGAGAGCAATTGGAGCTGGAGAAGTTGCACTTGAATTAATGTGTAAAAGAGGCATCGATCCAAACAAAGTTGCATTTGGCAAGAATCTTGCTCAATTAGGTGCAAATTTTGATTATATTGCTGAATCTAGAATCGAATTAAATGCTGCAAGATTTTTGACATTAGACGCCGCTGTTAAAATGGACACAGTTGGTAATAAAGTTGCTGCAAGTGAGATTGCCCAAATAAAAGTTTTTGCTCCAAATGTTGCTCTGAAAATAATTGATAGAGCAATTCAAATTCATGGTGGAGAAGGCGTATCTCAATTAACTCCACTTGCATCAATGTATGCACATATGAGAACACTAAGACTCGCAGATGGACCAGATGAGGTTCACAGAAGAGCAGTTGCTAGATATGAATTAGGCAAATATATGAGTCAATAGGTGTGCCTAAAAACTTAATTTTTTACGATACAGAGACTACCGGAATTCATAAAGATTTTAGCCAAATAATTCAGTGTGGTTCTATTCTTACTGATGATCTTTTAAACATAAAGGATCAACAAAATATTGGAAGTGCTCCATTACCATGGGTTATACCTCAACCAAAAGCAATGCTTACCAATAAAAAAATTAATTCTTTCAATTCAAATGTTTCGCATTATCAAATGATGAAAGATATTCAATATCAATGGAAAGAATGGTGTATAGACATGCCATCAATATTTATAACATACAATGGCCATGCATTTGATGAAGAGCTAATCAGAAGACAGTTCTGGTGTAACTTACTTGAACCTTATATAACTAATACCAATCAAAATGGAAGACTTGATCTAATGCTCATGATTCACAACATTGCACCATTTTTTTCACAAGAAATATCTATTCCTTTATTTGACCAAGGACCAGCTTTGAGTATTAAACTTGAGCATCTAGCCAATGAACATGGAATCGATGTTAGTGACGCTCATGATGCAATCTCGGATTGCAAGTTTATGATCGGCTTGTGCCAAGAAATTAAAAAACAAATTCCAGAAGTATTTGAATCTTTTTTGAATATATCCACCAAGGAGGGTATTAAAAATCTTCTTTATTCTGAGGATTTTCTTGCTTTAGGTGAAGTATACAGGCGTCATCCATTTAAATATCCTGTTGTTATTTGTGGAGCAGATAGCTCAAGGCCAAATGAAATTTGCTTCTTTGATTTGAGCTTTGATCCCGATGACATTCTTGACCTAGATTTTTCAGAAGTTAATAAAATGATTCAATCTGGAAAAAGAGATTTACCTCTTAAAAAGTATAAGATTAATAAGACAATTCCTATTTGCTCCAGCAAACTTCTTAAAAAAAATGATCATTTTGACATTACTCATGAGGAACTCCAGAGACGTGCAAACGTAGTAAAATCTAATGAGGACTTCTTTGCGAAAGTCTCGCAAGCTATGGAAGATAGGATCATGAATTATCCTGAACCGAGTTATGTTGAGGGTACTATATACTCAGGTGGATTCCCGTCCTATCGAGATCAAGATTTGATGAAGGAATTTCATCTTTCCGATGATCCTCAGCAACGAATTAAAATTTCAAGAAATTTTGAAGATGAAAGATTTCGTATTTTAGCTGAAAGAATTATTTGTAATGAATATCAAACAGACATCCCTAACGATATCAAAGGGAGATATGATGAGCTTGTAAATGAGCGCGTTCAAACAGAAGGAAAATGGGGCTCGGTTGAAAAGGCGCTTCAAGATATTGAAAAACTTTTAGATGAAAGGGAAGACAAAGAAGATCTTGAAATTCTTATGGCTACAAAAGAAAAACTTTTATCAATGCAGAAGTAATAATGAAAAAATTTAATAGTTATTTTTGTTTTTTTATTTTTATGATCCTTGTAAATTCGTCTTTTCTAAAGGCAGATTTTTTAATAGATGATTTTGATTTAGAAGACGTTCTTAAAAGTGGCAGGAACTTAATGAAGCTTGATTACGGATTACATTACCTTGAAATAGAACAAAATTCGCAAAATACATTATTTGTTGGCGTTCATGGAGGTGATAGCGAGGGGTATGAATGGATATATCCTCTTATCACCTTAGATTCATCGAATACTTTATCCTCTTTTTATAGATATAACGATGACTTTTGCCCAAATAGAGCGTACTTAAAACTAGCTAGTGAAATTTCTTATATTTTAGATTCAAAAAAAAATATTACTAATGTGATATTGATGGGCCATAGCTATGGAGGCATGATAGTTGCAATGTTTTCAGATAGATGGGTTAATGAAGTCCCTCTGACAATTCATACTGTAGCAGGACCGCTGTCAGGACCAATCTCGACTTCTTTTAAATCAAGTCTTTTCAGAAGTATATGCGAGTATTCACCACCGAAGCTTATGAGAGATAATGTGAGTTTTTTTCAATGGAGAACTATAAAAGAATTAGATGGGGCTTTTAACAGCTTAGATTATGATCCTCAAATCATTGATCTTAAGGGAAGCACAATAATAAGATTGCCTGAAACTTACAATGGAAGAAGACTTGGTCACAACTGGTCGTTAAGCTGGGTAGCAGAAAAAATCACAAATTAAATATTTGGTGGGCGAGGAGAGATTCGAACTCCCGACTTCCTGCGTGTCGAGCAGACACTCTAACCAACTGAGTTACTCGCCCTAAGGTTCGTAATTTTACACAATAAATGCAGTTAGTCCTTATTTTAATTAAATAACTTTTATCCTATAACTCAGCAAGATAGTCATCTAAACGAGTTTGATTCATTACAAATGAAGATTTCACCATTTGCGCTTTGGTCTTTACGGTATCTAAATTTGAAGAATCATCTCCAACTTGTATCACTCCAACCATTGCCATCATTGAGTGAGGAGTACATTGGTATGCATAAACACCTGGCTCGGTAAGTGTAACTGTAATATTTCTGCTTAGTTGACCATTCCATGGGACTGCGTTAGCAGGAATCATTCCTGGTAAAGAAGCAGAATTGTGTGCAGCATCAGTCGACTCAAACGTAACTGAGTCACCAACTGCCACTTTAAGAACTGCAGGTTCAAAAATCATAACACCGCCCGATCCTTGGTTGAGCATTTTTACGACGTGGTTTGCGCTAGCAAGCTCAAATTGAACTAGCAGCAATGGAATTACAAGTAGATATTTGTTCATTATAAATCTCCGTTTTGCTACTATTTTAATTATTTATAATTAAATATCAATAATATTTATAATATTAAATATTTCCTGTTGGAATATCATTAAATTAAAGATATATTAAACACATATTCACCTCATATAAGGAATCACAAATGCATATTTTCAGAATAAATTTTTTATTAATAATATTATTGTCTTCATCAGATATGTTAGCTTCATATTTTCCAGCTAACTCATGGGAAATTTCTTCACCTGAACAACAACAAGTGCGTTCAGATAATGTAAATGCATTAATAAATTTAGCTTTCCTAGATGATTCTACTCAAGCAGTTGTAGTTGTCAAAAATGGCAAAATTATTTCAGAAAAATACGCAGAGGGATATGATAAAAACTCTCATGGAACCTCATGGTCAATGGCTAAAAGTTATTATGCTGCTTTGATAGGTATATCAATTGATAAAGGTGAAATAAGCAGCTTGGATGACAAAGTTGGTAAATATTTAGATTATTTTAATGATGAGAGATCTGAAATAACAATAAGAGATCTTTTAGATATGTCTAGTGGACTTGATTTTCCAAAAGATGAACATGAGACAATGTTTTTTCAAGAGGATCACTTAAAGTATGCAATGAATGTTGGTGTTGAAAAATCTGCAGGTCTAAAATTTGAGTATAACAACGTTAATTCAATGTTGCTTGGAGATATTTTAATTGCTGCAACAGGAAAAAAAGCCGACACACTTCTGAAAGAGAGAATTTTAGATCATATTGGCGTAAAAGATTACAAGTTATGGAAAGATGAAAATGGAAATGTTCTTACATATTGTTGTGTCGATATGTCAGCTAGAGACTACTCAAAAATTGGATTGTTATTTTCAAGAAATGGAAACTGGGATGGGAAACAATTAATATCAAAAAAATATGTTGATGAAACATTTCAAGTAGTCTGGGACATTACACCAGAAAGATTCACAGAATTAAAAAGAGGTTATTCGTTGCACTGGTGGGTTTCTGCATACGAAGAAGATTTTAAAATATTTAATACTAGTGGAAAATTTGGTCAATTCACATTCGTTGATAGAGAAAATGACATAGTTGTTACAAAAATTACAAAATATAGTCAGCAAGACTCTGGTGACATTCAAAAATGGGGGATTATGAAGTATCTAAGATGGGCTGGTGTTGAAAATGCAATCAAATTAGGCAGAATCTTAATTGAAAATGGAGCTGTTGAATCAGGTTCTGATGTAATTACACCATTTACTGATGAAGAAGGTGAATCAAAAGAGTTTAATGTGCGATATGGAGATTTTATAAGTGCAATAGAAAACTTGAGTTGTAATTGTTATCCGCTCGAGAGATTCAATTAAGAACTATTAATCTTTTTTAGAAAAGCATTTTTGTCTTTTGCCCATTCTTCAAAATAGTAACCATCATTACCTTGTTTATTTAAGTATCTTATAAAGTATCTTCCATTCTCATCTTGGTAGCCTTCATGGAATGGTTTTCCGGTTTCCTGATTTAGTCTTTTGTATCTATCATCCATTATTTAAGTCCATACAAAGAGAATCATAGGTATAGATGCTAAAATAATTAGTACATCCATAGGTAATCCCATTCGCCAATAATCAGTAAATTTGTAATTACCCGGACCCATAACAACTGTATTACATTGATGTCCTATAGGAGTTAAAAATGCACAGCTTGCGCCAACTGCAACCACCATCAAAAATGGCTCAATTGCATATCCAAGCTCAACAGCTATGCCAGTAGATATTGGAGCCATTATGACTGCGGTTGCTGCATTATTAATTATGTCTGTAGTAGCCATAGTCACTATCAAGATAATTAAAAGTATCCAAAACAAACTAAGATCTGAGGCATATGCTGAGATTGAAGTCGCAATTAAGCTACTAACACCAGTAGTTTGAAGGGCAGTACCTATTGGTATCATTGCAGCTAGCATAACTATAATAGGCCAATCAATTTTTCTATAAAAATTACTATCAATTATTTTTATTCTCACAAAAGCTAGTACACAAAATAAAAATGCAGGAGCAGCGCTTAAATAGTTAAATGAAACTAAGAAAATTGAAAGCATGAAAAAGACTAATCCTTTCAATAATCTACTTCTGCTTGGAATTGTTTGGAGCTCTCTTTGCCTCAGAGGCATCAAACCCAAGTGCTTTATTTTATTTGATACATCCTCTTCAGCTAAATCCCTCACACCTAAAAGCAAAACATCACCAGCTCTAAATGTTTCTCTTGTTAATCTAGTTCTATATTTTGATCCTTTTCTCCAAAGACCTAATAGATTTAGTTCCTCAAAAGCTAGTTTTAAGAAAAATTCATATTTTCTTCCTATAAGTCTTGAGCCAGGCGTAATCATTACTTCAATTTCTTCAAGATCATCTTCGTCGAAGGAGTGAAGCTCTTTTGGAATTGAAAAATCAAAAATATCAAGGATATTACCAATATCATCAGGAGGAGTTTTGATAACTAAGATTTGTCCTGCCTTGATTCTCATATTATTTTGAACTTTTTTTACAGAACCGCTTTCAGAAACTATTCCTAAAATCTCAGTGTCTTCACCAGCTTGCTTTTTAAATGCATATAATGTCATCCCAATTGATGAGCTCTCCTCATTTACAAGAACTTCAAATAAGTATCCTTTTAGATTAATTAAATTTTCATTTGAAGGTATTTCTTTTCTTAAGAAAATTAGTTTGTTTCCAATAAATGCTATAAATAAAATACAAATAACAGTTATAACAACACCAACATATGAGAAATCAAAAAAATTAAATCCAGAACTAGAAATTGATGCTTTATATTCGGAGATAATAATATTTGGTGGAGTACCAATTGCGGTATTCATTCCGCCTAAAATACATGCAAAAGCTAAAGGCATTAAGTACTTAGAAGGATGCCATTCCATTTTTTGACATATATTTAACGTAATAGGCAACAAAATGGCTAATGCACCAATATTATTTATGAAGGAAGATAATACCGCTGCAATTAGCAGCAACGAAATCATAAATTGCATTTCTGTAAATTCTCTTCCACCAATCAACTTTCCAACTAGACCTGCTATGCCCGAATTACTCAAACCTTGGCTGATTATCAAAACAAGCGCCACTGTCATTACTGCTGGGTGAGCAAATCCTAAGAATGCTTCATTCGCAGGAATAATTTCTAGAACAACTAAAACAAATAAAGCGCCAACAGCTAATGCGTCATACCTGACTTTACCCCATATAAATAAACCAAGAAGGGCTAGAAGTGTGAGAGATAATATATATTGATCGCTCATAAAGCACCAATTATTTTGGCATTGATTCTACATATAATGAGGTAGATGGATATGCAAACTCTGAACCATTTTCTTTGACGATTTTCATTATATTAAACACAAGATTTTCTTTAACTTTATTAAATGCAGCAAATCCCATAGGGTCAGCATATGCCACTATCATTAAATCAATAGAACTCCCTCCGAGTTCAACTACTCTTACTACAGGATCTAAATCATCGTCAGTTACAAAATCATTGGATTTAATAATATAGTCTTTTATTTGATTTCTTATTGATTCAAGTTGTTCAACAGTAGTTGAATAAACAAGATTAATTTTCCAATTAATTCTTCTATTAATCATTTCACCATGATTTATGACTTTTACATCAGAAAGATCTTTGTTAGGGATTACCATAGGAGCAGTATCAAATGTTCTAATAACTGTTGACCTAAAACCAATACTTTCTACAATTCCGTGTAATTGACCACTGACCTCAATTCTATCCCCAGGTTGAAATCTATGCTCTCCAATAATAAGAATTCCAGATATTAAATTTTTAAAGAAATCTTGTGCTCCCAAAGCAACTGCGACTGAGAAAAGACCAAGTCCTGCTACAAGCGGCCCAATTTGGATACCAAAAATATCTAGAATAATAGCTACACCAACTACCCACACAATAAATTTTGAAGCTCTTTCTAGCCACATTTGCATTGAAGCAGTTAGCCACGAGCTTGTTGATAATGCTTCAAAAATTGGTTTTACCGCATTAGCGAGTGCACTAAAAATTGTGAAAATAACAAATGCTTTAACAATATTTGTTGCAATATCTCCAATTAATCCTGATAAAGGTAGAATCAATGTGCAGATATAAAGAGCTATTGTTACAGGAACTAAACCAATAGGCCTCTTTAAAGCATTTAGAATTTCATCATCAATTTTTGATTCTGTACTGTCAGCTAACTTTCCTAGAGCATTTAAGATTACAGATATGATAAAACCCCTAAATAAAAAGGCTGCTAAAATTACCAGCAAAGAAGAAATAATTGAACCAAGGTCAATTCCTAGAAATCCTGTTGACCATACTTCAGATAATAAATTCAAAAAATCTTGCATAATAAAATCCCTGTTTAAGTTATTTTAAGGTTATTTCGAGTATTAAATCAAAAAGAATAGGCTATTTAGCAAACTTATCTTTTATAAAATAAGGTAAATAAATTAAATAAAATACCGCAATTGCCAATGGTGTTGTTACCAGAAGGTGAAGTGGAGGATCTGGAAAAACGTCCATCAAAGAAGCTCCTTCCGGTTTAGCTATTAAGTACCAAAAATTTGCAGGCTCGCCAAGAATTAAATTTATTACATATACTATTGGTAATAGTACTAGTGCTGTAATTAAAGAGACCGTGATAATGTCTTTAGCATATGGCCTATTTCCAAGAGTAACAGTTGCATACATTATCCCAACTATAATCATGCCATGACCAATCATAAAAAATATGTAATCTAAGTCATGATGACTGATATCAGGTGTCAAGATAGCCATTGTAGCTCCACCAAGACCCCAGAAGAAAGCACATGTGTATAGTAAGCGTGGGCCTCCAAGTAAAAACCAAACTAAAAAAATTTCAGATAAATCGCACATATGAAGTGGAATTGTCTCTCTCCAATCGTAAGGTTCAGCCAGTAAATATAAGTCTTTATATGGTGAAATTATTACATGAGCGGCGATAATTCCAGCAACAATCTTTCTCATTAGAGAAATTTGTTCATCAGATTTATTTTTATAAAATTTAGGCAAGAAAATTGAAACAAGAACAATTGATAAAATTGTTAAGAGATGAACTGTCCCAAAAATCTCAAAGGGCGAACCAAACATAAAACTTACCTATTAATTTATGAATTGTGATTATATTATTATTTAAGAATTGTTGAAACTATCCAATAAAATCTGTTCAGTCAAAATTGCAGGTAATATCTTGGGTTCTATCATTCCAGGTTTCCAAAAAATATATAATGGAACACCATTTCTGTTGTATGACTCAAGAGTTTTAAGAATATCGTCATTTTTGTTTGTCCAATCAGCAACAATATATTCAATATTATTTTCATATATATATTCTTTTATGTTGGGTCTAGATAATGCAATTTTGTCATTTGTTTGACACGTAATACACCAGGCGGCAGTGAAATTTATCAAGTAAGCCTGATTTTTATTCTGATATTCATTCTCTATATTCTCATTCCATTCAACATAATTAAAACTTTCAAGCTTCAAGGCGTTTGGACTTTGAAGTTCTTTTGATGAGATATCTTTAAATTGGAAGAAAATTATAAAGACCGCAACAATAAAAATTACCATGCTGTAATTTGGCTTATTAATTTTTGAAGCAATCCAAATTAGTAATGAAATTAGTAAAATTGTTATCAATAAAAATATTACCTCGTTCGAAGATGTTTGGAAGCTAAATACCCATATAAGCCAAATTGATGTAGCAAACATAGGGAATGCAAAAAATTCTTTTAGCGTAACCATCCAACTGCCAGGTTTTGGTAGATAATTTATTAAATTAGGCGAGGCTGACAACATAAAATAAGGGAACGCAAAGCCTAGACCGAGAGCAGAAAAGACCGGTAATGTTACTCCAGAGGGTTGAATTAATGCATAACCAAGAGCAGCTCCCATAAAAGGTGCTGTACAGGGCGAAGCTACAATCACTGCTAAAATACCTGTAGAAAAAGATCCAATTAAGTTATCGCTGGAACCTACGCCACCGAGTCTAGTGAGTGATGAGCCGATATTTATATCACTCAGAAGAACCAAACCAATGACAAACATTAATAAACTTAGTAATCCAACTATTACTGGCGACTGTAATTGAAACCCCCAACCAAGAAATAAGCCAGCTTGCTTAAGAAGAATCATAGCAAGACCAATCATGAGAAATGAAATCATTACTCCAGTACAAAACGACAGAGCATGAGCTCTAATCTTTGATGGAGATTGATTACTCATTGAAACAAAACTTAAAACTTTTAAAGAAATTATCGGAAAAACACATGGCATTAAATTAAGAATTAATCCACCAACAAATGCAAAAATTAGTGCTTGTAAGAATGAAATATTTAGAGAGTTTTGTGAAGCACCGTCAATTTCAGCATTAATAATAAAACTTTCATTATTATTGATAGATATTACCCCAGACAGGCTATCTAAGATTCCCACATCCTCAATTTTTTTGACTCTCAAGAGGTAGTTATTTTCTTCTTTAGAAAGAAACTGATCAGATGCATGTTCAACAATATCTTGATCATCAACAAAAAATATTGCAGAAGTCACATTAAATGGCGATGAAAATCTTATGTTAATAAAATCTTTATCTAACGATGCCCTTACTGGAAGTGTTTGAGCTGGAACTCTCAAAAACCATTCATAAAGTGAATTGTCTGTTTCAATATCCTGGAGGTTTGTTTTTATAAATGCTTTTTCTGGAACACATATATCATCACAAATCAAAAAATCTATGCTTGCCTCTATAACAGAGTTTTTATTATTTGAATTAGTGATTTCAAATGGAAAAATGACGAAATCTTTATATCCATAAGTCATTAATGGCTCATAAGGAATTAAGCTTGGAGTCGGCCAATTTAACTCACTTATTGATACATTATCATCGTGTGACCAATTAACTTTTATAGGACCACCCGAGTCACCAGGATTTTTCCAATAGGTATGCCAATTCTTTTGCATATCCATTCGAATTCCAATCAGATTTCTATTTTGATTTCCTTGAGTATTTTCATACTTCACCAACGATACATTTGCGTGACCAGTATTTACAGTGACCGCATTTATGGCAACGCAAAAAAATAATAAAAAGAATATTTCAAGAAACTTCATAAAGTGTCATTTTATCCCAATAAACATATGGGGTGCATTATGCACCCCATTTCACAATTTGTGGATTATTTGCTTGAGATTCTTTTTGGTGATTTAATCTCAATCATTCTCGGTTTTTTCTCATCAGGAATTATTTTTTCAAGATTTACGGTAAGCAAACCATTGATAAGCTCAGCTCCTTGAACAACGACATCCTCTGAAAGAGTGAATTGTTGTTTAAATGCTCGTTGCGCAATTCCTTGATAGACAACCTTATTTTCTCCATTAACTACCTCAGTCGATGGTCCGTCATAACTAATTGATAAAACACCATCAGCAAGTTCGATTTGAATATCTTCTTTTGACAAACCTGCCACCGCAATTTCGATAGCAAACAAATTACCATCTTTACTTATGTTATACGGAGGATAGCTTGAAGAGCGCTCATTAGATTCTGAGAGTCTCTGCAATCTATCAAATAAAGGTTCAAAACCCAAGACACGTGTTGTGAAAAATGGATCAGTAAAATTAAGTATCATAATAGTCCTCCTTTAAAGCAACTAAATAAATGTGTATCTTCTAAGACTACACTTGTTAAGCGGAAATCCGTTATGGCATTTCCATCAGTATATAAATATGGGTTTTTAATTGAAATTCAAGCTTTATTTTTAGATGTAATTAAAATATGCTTTAGTAAGAACTTTAATCTTTTAAATTTGTCAAAACAATATGAATAAAATTTTTATAATCCTTGGAGTAATGCTCTTTACGTTTAACCTAAGTGCTAGCAATGAAGAAATTTCTGTTGAACAAGGCCAAACTTGGTCCCTTATTAAAAAAAGCAATAGGCTGTCTTTGCATAATTCAAAAGTTTTATATTTTTTTTCAACTGATGCATACAATACCTATCAAGCCAGAAAGTTTAATGATTGGAATGAATTTTCGGTCACTGATTCAAGAAACTTAGTAAGACTTAATAAAGGCGACAGAATTAAAATTATGAATTCTAAACATCAAGAGAAAATTTACGAAGTTGAACTATTAGACGGATTTGAAAAAAATAGAAAATATTTTGTTATTAAAGAAGATTTAGTTTCAGATTTTATTTTAATGGAGCAATCTAATGAATCGTAACCTATTATTTTTATCTTTATCATTTTTTTTAATCTCATGCTCTAATATGTCTCTTACTCCTGAGGTTGTAAGAAAGTCTGATGTGCAAAAACAGCAATATGTCGTCATAGGAACTATTGTGGACTTGAATGATGTAGTGATTGATGGTGACAGAGAAACAGGTGCAGCTGCTGGAGCACTTATTGGGGGCGCAGCTGGAAAAGAAGTAACTGATTCTGAGCCAGAATCAAATATAGCTGCTGTTATCGGAGGTTTATTGGGTTCTGCTGTTGGTGCAGAAATAGGTTCTAATCTCACAAAAAAAGAGGGAATTGAGATACTTATTGAAACAAATGGCGGAAGGATGGTTTCAATAATTCAAGAGGTTGGAAAGTATAATTTTAAGGTTAATCAAAAAGTAAGAATTATAAAAAGAAATGGTAAATCAAGAGTAATACCTTTTGATTAATGAATGAACAAAAATCTTTAATTTATAACAAAGCTCTAGATATTCTTTCTAGGCGAGAGCATTCAGAAAAAGAACTAATTCAAAAGTTAAAAAATAAATTTGAAGAACATGATCTGATTCATGAGGTCACTTCCAAACTTATTAATAAGAATTTATTAAATGATTTAAGATTTGCAGAGGCATATACTGTATCCCGAAAAAGGAAAGGGTTTGGGCCTAAAAAAATATCTTTTGAATTAGTAGGAAAAGGTCTGAGAGAAAAAGAAGTTGAAAGTGTGCTTACTGAAATTGGTGGTTGGAACCAAGCTGCTTTAGTAGCCTTTAAAAAGAAATTTCCAAATGGCAAAACAGATGATATTAAAGTCACCCTTAAACAAAAAAACTTTTTAACGAATAGAGGTTTTGGTTTTCAAGAAATTGAATCAGTTTTTGGCGATGACATGTTATGATTCTTTGCTATGTCATATGAAGTTTTAGCACGAAAATATAGACCATCAAACTTCGATCAAGTTATTGGACAAGAGCATATAGTTGAAGCTATTGCTAATGGCATAAATCAAAAAAGGCTGCATCAAGCATATATTTTTTCTGGTACTCGCGGTATTGGTAAAACAACATTAGCAAGAATTTTGGCTAAATGTTTGAATTGCGAAGCAACAGATTTGCCATCCTCAAATCCCTGCAATCAATGTACAAATTGTTCGGAAATTAGGATCGGTAGGAGCGTAGATTTTTTAGAAATAGATGCTGCATCAAACACACAAGTTGAGAAAATGCGAGATTTAATTGAAACAGTTGAATATAAACCAGCAAAAGGAAGATACAAGGTTTACTTGATTGATGAAGTTCATATGCTCTCAACTGCAAGTTTCAATGCATTACTTAAAACACTTGAAGAGCCTCCATCCCATGTTGTTTTTATTTTTGCTACGACAAATCCAGAAAAAATTCCAAAAACAGTACAATCAAGATGCCTTCAACTTAATTTAAAAACAGTCAATGAATCTCTCTTAATTGATCATATAAAGAGTATTCTTAAAACAGAAAAAATTAAATTTGATGATATAAGTGTTTCGTTAATTGCAAATTCTGCTAAAGGATCTGTAAGAGATGGGCTTACACTTCTTGATCAAGCGATTGCTCATGGTGACGGAGAGTTAAATGAAGCAAAAGTGAAAAGACTTCTTGGAACTATAGATGATTCTCTGTTATTTGATCTAATTGACAGTGTTATTGAAGGTAACGGAAAAATAACCTTTGATATTTTATCCAAAATTGAAGAATTATCTCCAGCATATGACTTAATACTCAGAGATATTATATCCACTCTTCACAAGGTCTCGTTGCAACAGGTTTTAGGTAATTCTAATTCTAAGGCTATAGGAGAATTGGCAGATAAAATTGATAAAGAATTCTGTCAATTGTTATACGAAATTGCAATGAATGCATACGCAAAATTTAGTGTTCACCCAGATCCAAAAGAGGCACTTGAAATCTGCCTATTACGAATGCTTACCTTTAACCCACTCCAAAAACTAAGCGAATCTAATGAGGAGGATAAAAGTGCTCCTGAAAAAAAAAATTTCAAAACTGAACACACGCCAGCTGAAAATAAAGTGAAAGAAAAAGATGCTTCCGATAATCATGCGAATAATGATTCAAGTAAAAGTGATATCGAATTGAAAAATAACGCAGATTGGATAAGGTTCTTTAAATCAATGAGCATTAGCCCATTTGCAAGAAATTATTATGGGAATATGTCCTTTTTGTCATACAAAAATTATGAACTTTCTCTAATAATTGAAGATTCAGTTGGAGACGTGCCAGAAAATATAGAAATTGAGTTTACCTCTGAGCTCAAATCTATGCTGTCTAAAAATATAAAAATAAAATATAAGATAGGAAAAGTTACTGATTCACCAATTGAGATACAATCAAAATTAAAACAAGAGAGTCTCGATGAAGCTCAATCAAATATAAAAAATGATGAATCAATCCAAAAATTTGTTAAAAAGTTTAAAGGGTCCATAAAGGATGACAGCATAAAACCAGTTAAATGAATAAAGATTTAGTTACAGAATTAATCAATGCTCTAACAATATTGCCCGGTGTTGGAAAAAAGTCTGCACAAAGGATGGCATTATATTTACTTGATAGAAACAAGGATGGTGCAAGTATTCTTGCTAGCACTATGAAAGATGCTATTGATAATATTCAAAGATGCAGTGCCTGTAGAATGCTTACTTCAAATAGTCTTTGTAAAATTTGTAATGATTCTTCAAGAGATACAAAAAAGATATGTGTTGTTGAAAGCCCCTCTGATGTTTTAGCGATTGAATCAACAGGTGGCTTTAGAGGAAAATATTTTGTTCTTTTAGGCCGACTTTCTCCGATAGACGGAGTAGGCCCTGATGAACTTGGCATTAATGATTTACTTAGCATTATAAAAAATGAAGAAATTAATGAAATCATTCTTGCTACAAGCAGTACGGTTGAAGGTGATGCAACTGCAATATATATTACCGACCATGTTAAAACTGCAAAGGTTTCTCGAATCTCATATGGTATTCCAATTGGAGGCGAGTTAGAGTACGTAGATGGAACAACTATTGCAAGAGCTATTGAAGGAAGGGTAGAAATTAATGTCGATTAAATCTGATAAATGGATAACTACCATGTCGCTTGAAAAAGATATGATAAAACCATTTTCTGAAAATCAAATACGTTTGGATGATGCAGGAAATAAGTTGATCTCTTATGGTGTTTCGAGTTATGGGTATGATGTGAGATGTTCTAATGAGTTTAAAGTTTTTACGAATATTCATTCAGCTATTGTTGATCCAAAATCATTTGATGAAAAAAGTTTCGTAGATATAAATTCCGATGTCTGTGTTATCCCACCAAATTCATTTGCATTAGCTAGAACAATAGAATACTTTAAAATTCCCCGAAATGTACTAACTGTTTGTCTTGGAAAATCGACATATGCAAGATGTGGAATAATCGTTAATGTTACACCTCTTGAGCCCGAATGGGAGGGTCACGTTACCTTAGAATTTTCAAATACCACAAACTTACCGGCAAAAATTTATGCGGGTGAGGGCGTTGCTCAGATGTTATTTTTTGAATCTGATGAAGAATGTGAGACAAGTTACAAAGATCGTGGAGGTAAATATCAAGGACAGACAGGCGTAACTTTACCCAAAACTTAAAATTTCTTTCAATTCAAGAGTATTTGTCCAATCTTCACTGACATCAGTAATTTTTAAAAACATATAATCTAATTCTTTCGCTAAGTAATATGTTGTTTTTCTAGAGCTGCCTTCTCTTATTCTCTCTAAGATTGAACAGTTATAAATCTTTTCTTTAAATTTACACTCTTCTATTCCTGTAACCTTATAATCAAATTTTTCTATTCCGCCTTCTTGCATGTTGATTAAGTTTAATGAAAAGTTGTTAATATTTTTTTTAAGGTTACTTCTTATCATAATTTGAGCATTAAGAGGATCTACAGTAACTTCATCTATTTTAAAATCACTTTTCCATTCATTTCTTCCACTTGATTCAACCACTTCAGTTTCATAGTTAAAATTTATTGATTGATCTCTTTTTAAAAATTTTGGTCTGATTTTAATTTCGTACTTTGAGGACTTAATCCCATATTCATTTATTGAAAAAACCGATGAGAAAAACATACTTGCAACAATATTTGACGCTCTAAATTTAAGCTCATAACCATCATCAGTTTTTTTAAACTCACGAATTCCTGTAATTGAAATTTCTTCAGAATCAAATTGATACTTTGCTTTATACAAAGTGACATCTTCTGAGAATACAGAAAAAGAAATGAAAAAAATTAGTAATATCTTATACATCGTAGTGTTTTAAAATATGCCCAGATCTTTCATTATTTTTAAAAATAACAATATTGTCTTTTAGATATATGTTTTCATTACATATTTCATTAACAATTTCTGGTAAGAGAATATGCTCAACTTCATGAATTCTATTTTCTAACACACTTATAGACTGATTGCTGTTAACTTTAATAGACCCTTGTGCAATTATTGGTCCAGCATCAAGCTCTGCAGAAACATAATGGATAGAAATACCGTGACTCTTATCTTTATTTTGTAACACATTTAAATGAGTGTTTAAACCCGGATACAGTGGCAGAAGCGAGGGATGAAGGTTAATCATTTTTCCAAAATACTTATTAGTGATATCTTTTCCTAGAATTCGCATAAAACCTGCCAATACAATCACATCAATTTTTAATAAGCTTAGATATTTATCTATTTCTTTTTCAAATTCTATTCTTGAATCAAATAAACTATGATCGATAACAATTGATCGAAGATTATACTTTTTTGCTCTTTCAAGACCAAATGCATTTGGAACATTTGAAATTACGCATTTTATTTCGCCATTAATCTCATTCTTTTCACACGCCTTGGCTATTGCTTCAAGGTTAGAACCACTACCTGATATTAGTACAGCTATTTTTTTCATTGTTTTAGGAAAAAATAATTTCTTGATTTTCAATTTTAGGAATTATTTTCCCTATTTTATAACATTCAAAATTTAGATCTTTTATTGAAGAAGTAATATCATTCTCATCCTTAGCATCGACGATGAAAACCATTCCAATTCCACAATTAAAAATTCTATACATATCACTGTCACTAAGACCTCCTTCTGATTTCAACCATTTAAATACGTCTGAGAATTCCCAGCTTTTTGTATTAATATCAATAGTAAAATTTTTTGGAATTGATCTTGGTAGATTTTCAGTAAGTCCGCCTCCTGTAATATGAGAAATAGATTTTATCTTGTGTTTGCTTATTAAAGATCTGACAAGTTTTGGATATAAAATTGTTGGCTTTAGAACCTCAAGGGCAATTTCTTTCTTTTCTTCTTCTGACCTATCAGAATCATTAATGATTTTTCTAATAAGAGAAAAACCATTTGAATGAGGTCCGCTTGATTCCACTCCGATCAGAATATCACCCGAAGCAACCTCATTCTTGTTTAGGATATCTTCTTTTTCTACACAGCCCACTGAAAACCCAGCAAGATCAAAATTATTACCAACATAATGACCTGGCATTTCTGCAGTTTCACCACCCAACAAGGCACAGTCAGATTTCTTACAAGCATTTGCAATACTCTTAATTACTTTTGATGCTTCATTGACATCTAACTTTGAAGACGCATAGTAATCTAAAAAAAATAACGGTTTTGCTCCGCACACAATCAAATCATTAACACACATAGCAACAAGATCTTGTCCAATTTCATCTAATTTCTTATATTCTTGAGCTAGTGAAACTTTTGTGCCCACTCCGTCAGTACATGCTACAAGAACTGGCTCTTTAAAACCCTCATTGAGTTGGTACATTCCAGCAAACCCACCTATATTGCCAAGAACATTTTTATTCAATGTTTCAGCTACATCTGATTTAATAATATCAACAAGCTTATTGCCAGCATCAATATCAACGCCTGAAGATTTATATGGATCGTTTTCTATAATTTCTTTTGTCATTTAAAATACCGAACATGGATTTTTATTCAACGAAAAACATAAAATATTTTCTATTGTTACTTATTATGTTTTCTATTCCATCCTTTGGAAAGAATTTTAAAGAACTTTTTGTTATATATGAACCTATCGAAGATTCTACTCTAATAGATAAATCTATAAATCAAGCGTTTAATACAATGATATACAGATTAAGTGGAGATTCATCACCTTCAAACATTTGGCGGATAATCAATGCAGGTAACGCGAGAAAAGATTTTATTACTAGTTATTCAGTTAAAAATATTGATAAAAAAAGCTACTTGCAAGTGAATTTTGATAAGAATCTTCTTATTGAAAAATTCAAAGAGTTAGAAATTCCGATTGTTGGGAATTCAAGACCAGTAATTTTATTTCTTATAAAAATTGATTCAGGCAATTCAGCGCCATATTTTCTAACAATGGAGAAAGATGGAAGTGCTATAAACGAGCTTATTAGAGATTCAATAAAAAAATATTCAGAATCAAGGGGAATATTTTTAGAGCTTCCAGAACTAGACCTCTCTGATAAGATTAATTTACTTAACTACGAAAAGCTTATAGATTCAAAAGATTATATTTCCTCAAAGTACAAATTTGATACTTTGATTACACTTGATCTCATTAAAATTGGATTAGATAACTGGTCTGCAACAGGTGACATAGAAAGCAAATATAGTGCTGAGGAATTTAACAAAAACTTTATAAATGATTTTAATGAATTTATTGAAAATATCATTAATAAAATTCTCAAGAAAAATTTGATAGATATTTCCAGGGAAACATCAATCAAAATTAAAATCAATAATATTAAAAATGTTGAAAATTATAAAAATTCAAGAATAGCAATAGAGAGTCTAGTTGGAGTCAAAAATTTAAAAATTGAAAAATTTGAAATTGACAATATTACATATAGTGTAAATATATTTGGTGATTTTAATTCAGTGCAAAAACAGGTTTCTGTTAATAGTTTTTTTGAGATCATAGAAAGTTCTTTTAATGAGGAATATTTACATTTAGCATATAAACAATGACCAAATACTTTATTTTTATTCCAAATCTACTTTCAATTATCAGAATAGCTCTTGTTTATCCGATTCTAAATAATATCTATCTTGGCAACTTTGAAATTAGTATTGCCTTTTTTTTAGTTGCGTCTCTGACTGATGCCTTAGATGGATTCTTGGCAAGAAAAATGGAATGGCAAACGGAACTTGGACAAATACTAGATCCGGTAGCTGATAAGCTTCTTCTCTCTGGCACAGTTTTTATTCTGTGGCTAAATAACTTTCTACCATTTTATATTTTTGTAATTTTTATAAGCAGGGATGTTGCAATCTTGGTTGGAGCCGCAGTCCAAATGTCTTTAATAGAATCATATACTCCTGCACCAAATTTATTGGGCAAAATGACTACAAGCCTTCAAATTATTTACATTTCTATAATTTTCTTAAATGAGATTTTTAATTTTAATATTAGTTTCGATTTTTTAAACATTATTACGATTTCTATAACTTTGCTCAGTTTGATTGTTTATGCCATAAGCTGGTACAGAGATCTTCGTGAGTACCATAATGAATAAACCAAAGCAGCTCACTTTTCCGTGGAGCAAACCAAACAAATCAAATTATGATGAATTTTATTTTGATAAATCTAATTTTGAACTTAAAGACATTCTTTTTGAAAAGGATGATCTTTTCTTATACGGATTAAAAAAAACAGGAAAAACTTTTCTACTCCAATCTCTTTGCAATGAATATGCTAAGAAAAGTAAATCAAGCTTATATGTCCCTTTATCTGAAATTAGTAACCTAGAAACACAAATATTAGATTCAATTGAAAATATGGATATTATTTGTATCGATGAAATTGATTCAATTGCTGAAATTTACGATTGGGAAACAGCGATATTTAATCTAATAAATAACTGTCAGATATCAGGCTGTAGATTAGTTTTTAGTTCTTTAGAAAATCCATCTTCAATAAAATTCTCCTTAAATGATTTGGCCTCGCGTATAAAAAAAATTAATTCTATTGAGATTTTTCCTGTTAGTGATGACAGTTTGATAGAAGCAATTGAATTTATTTCAAAATTACGATCAATAAATCTTGGTGAAAGGGAGCTTAACTATCTTCTTACCTACACAGAAAGAAGTATTTCAAGTCTAGTTAGCATAATCAATAAACTTGATGAGTTTTCTATTGAACAAAAAAGAAAGATAACCATACCTTTAATAAAAGAAGTTATTTAGCAATAAAAAACTCACATTCGAAGCAATAAGAAATCATATTAATATCTTTTTTGTCATCAATGAAATCATATCCATCATCTATAAAATCTAAAAATCTTTTGGTATTTCTATTGATTTTTAAGTCTAAATCAATATTTCCAATTAGTTCAGCAACAAATGCTTCAAAAGGATCTATTTCCTTTAAATATCTTATAACCTTAAAATCTTCAATATTTGCTAATGAGGAAGCAGCAGATATTGCATCGTCTAGATTACCAATTTTATCAACTAAGCCAAGCTGAAGTGCCTTATCGCCTGACCAAATTCTGCCTTTAGCAATTGCATGAACCTCTTCATATCTCATTCCTCTATTTTCAGAAACTTTATCAACAAAATTATCATATGTATCATCAACTGAAGCTTGTATAGCATTAGTTACATTATCTGGCATAGAAAGCCTTGGATCCCATTCACCAGCTTTCGTTGAGCTTATACCATCTACTTGTATACCAGCCCAATCATATAGATTTTCAAAAGTTGGAAGAGTAGCATATACGCCAATTGAACCAGTGAGGGTTTCGTTTTTAGCCCATATTTCATCTGATAGGGTTGTAACCCAAACACCACCAGATGCGGCTATATCACCCATTGAACTTACTATTGGTCTGTCTGTATCTTTGAATTCTTTTAAAGCATTTGTTATTAATTCGCTGGCATAAACACCACCACCAGGACTATTAACTCTTAAAACAAGCGCTTTTACATTGTCATCTTTTATTGCTTTTCTGATATTTTTGACAATAGTATCTGAACCAGCAATACCAAATGTTGCTTCGCCTGTTGTGATGGTACCTTCTATATGAATTACAGCAATTTTATTTTTAGAGTCATTCTCTTCAGACTTAATAGTAGAAAGATATTCATATATTGAAACAGAATCAGGCAGTTTAGATACATCATCATCTTCATTTGGAAATTCCTCAAAAAGCCAATGACGTAACTCCTCTACAGTAAAAACTTTATCAACCAGACCATTATCAAAAGCAATCAATGATGCTTCTGGCTCAATTAGAGATGATTCCCAAAAAGAATCTCCATAATTTTGAATTGTTCCTTCTGGTAGATTCCTTGCTTCTTCAATGTAGCTTGTCATTTTTTTCCATAAAGGAACTGCAAAGTCATTCCAAGAAGTTTTATCTTCTTCTGACATATCATTTCTTGTAAATGGTTCAGGCCCGGTTTTCCATTCACCAGCAATAAATACATGTTGGTTGAGCTTCACATTTTGATATAGATCTTTTACGTACTCTCTTTTTCTTGAAAATCCAAATGCACCAACTGTCCCATATTTATTAAGTATAATTTGATCAGCTTGAGAGCTTATTAAATAAGCATTGTTTCCAAAGTTTTCACCATAAGCAATGACTCTCTTACCATTTTCTTTAATATTTTTAACAGCATTAGCAATATCAAATGCCGAAGCATAATACATACCAAGCTCTGATACATTTAAATATACAGCAGCAAGCTTCTCATCAGTCGCAGCGTTATTTAAAACTTTAATCAAATCACTAAGCTTATGTTGCTGAATTTCAGTTGCACCTAAAATAAGAGAATCTAATGAAGTTGCTGAACTTGAAGAATTATCTACAACGACCCCGACGGGCTTAAACCATAATATTTTATCTTGAGTATTAATTTCATCCTCAGCTTCAAAGAAAGAACCTAAGAATCCGAAAATTGAAATTGTTAAAAAAACTAAAATAAGCGCTGTAAATGAATTTACTAGTATTTTTCTAGTAAGCGATAAAAAAGAATCTGCTTTAGACCATATTGATTTTGCTTTGCTCATTAATTTTTCTCCAAAAGGGTGAAGATAATATTCTAATAAATAGACTAAGTAAAATGATTTTAGTTCATTTTATTAATAATTTTTGGGCCAAACATAATTTGAATGAATAAAATAGATATGAATATTAATTCAACTATATCTAGCCAATAAGGCACTGTACCAAATACTCTTAATGAAGCTGAGAGAAAATAAATAATTAATATGAAACAGAACCATTGGTAAGCTTTAATATGTAGTTTATTTATAAATATCCAAAAAACCAACAAAGGCAATGACCAGAATAAGAATAGAATAATATCGATTCTATCTAAAAATACATTTGAAATTTTTAAAATTATTAATGTGGCAAATATGAAGTTAGTTAGTGTCTTATATTTTTTAATTGTTTGCATTAATCTTAGACATCAAATCAGCCAATCTTTTACCTGATTTTTTTGCAATTTCATATTCATCATTAGTTAATTCATTTGACCTATTAAAGCTTTCAACATGAGATGGGCCATATGGTGTCCCGCCAGACTTTGATTTATTTAATTCTTCAAAAGAATATGGTGTTCCACAAACAATCATCCCATGATGAAACATATAGGTGATGATATTAAATAAAGTTATCTCTTGTCCTCCATGCATTGATCCAGTAGAAGTAAAGGGAATACCAGGTTTATTTTCAAGAACATTTGTAGCCCAAAGGTCACCAGTAGAATCAAGAAAATGCTTTAATGGAGCAGCCATTGAGCCAAACCTAGTTGGTGATCCAATTGCAATTCCGCCACAGTTAATCAAATCATCCTTTGTGCAATATATTTCATCTTTTTCTGGAACAGTTGCTTCTGTTTTTTCTAAATTTGCTGATACTTTTGGTACTGTCCTAATTTTTACATTGATCCCAGTTTCTTCAGCACCATCGGCAATTGCATGAGCCAAGTGCCTCACAGAACCTGAAGCAGAGTAGAACAATACTAATAAAAAATCCTTTTCCATATTTACTTTTGTAATAATCTTTATATTATGTACGCGATGAAAATTAAGATTATACAACTTTTATGTTTATTGATTCTTATTAGCTGTCAAAAAAACGATATCGAAGTATTCAATGGCTCGAATACAAACATTAGTGATCTGAATGGCAATTGGATAGTTATAAATTATTGGGCTGACTGGTGTGCTCCATGCATAAAGGAAATTCCAGAGCTTAATGAATTTGCCCAAGAAAATAAGGATTTAGTAGTTTATACCTTTAATTTCGATCAACTTGAAGTTGAAGACCTAAAACCAATTGCAAAAAAGTTTGATATACAAGTACCTTCATTAATTTCTCATCCAAGAGATATTTGGGGTATACCAACACCACCAGCTGTTCCTGCAACTTTTTTTATAAATCCAAATGGCGAAATTACTTCATCGTTATTTAGACCTCAAACAAAAGAGGATTTAAACAAGATTTTTTCTGAGTTAAAGGAGACTTTCTAGGTAGTTTTCTTTGAGCAAAGACTCAGGGTTAATTCTTACATTTTCGTAATAAACGGTCCAATGCAGATGAGGCCCTGTAACTCTTCCTGTTGAACCGACTTCTCCGATCTTTTGTCCTTTCATAACAATATCATTTTTTGAAACAGAAACTTTCGACATATGGCTATATGAGCTTAATAATCCATGTCCATGATCAATGATCACATATTTACCTGAATAGAAAAAATCACCAACTAAAATTACCTTTCCATTTTCTGGTGAAATTATTTTTGTTCCCTCAGGCGCTGCTATGTCCAGTGCTAAGTGAGGAGATCGAGGAGATCCATTAATAAACCTTTTTTTACCATATCGACTTGAGATAATACCTTCAACCGGATTAATGAAATTAAATGAGGACAACATATCTTTTGAATACGATTTAAGAGCTTTTTGTATCATTGCTGATTCTTTAATTGTTCTCTCTCTATCTTGATCATTTAAATTCACAAGAGAATCATTAGTAATTGTTATTCTTGATTCTCCAAAATCCTGAGCTTGGATAAATATCCTTGTATCATTAAAAACAATGTATTTTCCTTGTTTTGAGAATGAGAGAGGGACAAGTTTATAGAAACTTCCGTTTATTTCGACTAAACCCATATGATTATCTGTGCTCTTATTTTCAACCATAACAGGAAATATTTCTCCAGGTTGCCCAATAGAATCAGCTATGACTTCAAAACAAAGTAATGTAATTAAACTTATTCCTAAAAAGGATTTATTCATTAGTATCTTGAACACTCACATCAATTGATCCTTGGCTAAGCCTCGTTGTTAAAAGCTCATCTTTGGTTACCTCTTTAAAACTTTTAATGGCTTTACCATTTTTATTTGTAACAATTGCATAACCTCTATCAAGAATTGACAAGGGACTTAAAATGTCTAAATTCCTTTTAAATTTTGTGAGTTGATCTGTAAAATTTTTTAGACTCAAAGAAATTCCTTTTTGCAAAAGCTCATTGAATAAATCTACTTTATTATTTAGATCAAACAACTTTTTTTCTGGATTCAGATTATTTATATCACTTACTAATAATTGAATTTTATTTTTATAATTTGTAATAATAAATCTCTGACTTTGCTGAAGCCTTAGATCAACATTATCAATGCTCTGAGAAATTTCTCTTAATTTAGTGAGAGGATTTTTTAATTTTGATTCATGCTTAGCTAAATAATTATAAAAGCTCTCAATTTTTTGATAAATAATTCGATCTATGTTTATTTTATAGTCTGTAAATTTATCTTGAAGTTGATAATTAAACTCTGTAATTAATTCTGCTGCGGCGGTTGGGGTTGGCATTCTTATATCAGATACAAAATCGCAAATTGTAAAATCAATTTCATGTCCAACGCCAGATATTGTTGGGATAGGGTAGTTATATATTTCTCTGGCAAGCTCTTCATTATTAAAACACCATAAATCCTCGATTGATCCTCCTCCTCTGGCAAAAACCACGAGATCAATCGGATCGGATTTTGTATTCTTATTGAACTTAAGAATGCGCTCCATGGCTTTAATAATTGTGACATGTGCATTATCTCCCTGCACGGATGCATCACTTATGGAGATTTGAGTAGATGGAGCTCTCCTCTCAACTGTAGAGATTATATCCTGCAAAGCCGCAGTAGATAATGATGTAATAACTCCAATATGTTTTGGTGATTCAGGTATCGCAGTTTTTTTATCTAAACTAAATAGACCCTCCTCATCGAGTTTCTTTTTAAGAGCCTCAAATTTTTGCATTAAATTTCCTGCTCCTGCAGGCTGAATACTTTTTACAATCAACTGATAATCACCACGTGGTGCATAAAGACTAACCTGTCCTTTCAAAACACATTGATCTCCATTTTCAGGAGAAAAATTTAATTTAAGATTTTGATTTTTAAACATTGCACACCTTATTGCCCCACCTTCATCTTTGAGTGTGAAGTAGATGTGTCCAGAACTTGGTCTTGCTAGATTAGATATTTCGCCCAACACAGAAATATTATTGAAATTATTTTCAAGCAGATATTTGGCAGATCTGTTTAGTTCTCCTACTGAGATTATTTCTTCATTCTGACTTACAATGTCGTTTTGCATTTACAAAGTATAACTTTATGAAAACTAATTTTCAGCGAACAAATTATTTTCTTATACTTGCACTTGGAGCAACGCTAATTGGCTTTGCACCAATATTTGTTAAGTGGAGCGCTCTCACGCCAACAGCAATATCTTTTTACAGAATGTTTCTTGCAATTCCATTTTTATTGATGCTAAATTTTAAGCTAAATAAAACTTTTAAGTTTTCAGTTAAAAATAAAAAAACAATTTTTTATTCTTCACTAGCATCACTTGCTTTTACAACTGATCTAACTTTATGGCACTTTAGTATGAATATTACTTCAGTTTCTAATGCTACGATTATTGTTAATTCAGCTCCTATATTTGTAGCAATACTTGCATATTTTATCTACAGTGAAAAACCGTCTAAAGGTTTTGCAAGTTCATTTTTAATTACTTATGTCGGAATAATTGGATTAGTTTACTTTTCTAATAATTATATGAATGGAAAGATTTTAGGAGATATTTTGTGTCTAATTGCCGCACTTTTTTATGGAATTTATTTGTTGGTAATTTCAAAACTAGGTAATGAAGACTCATTAAACATAATTTTTTACACAACTTTCTTTTGTTGTATATTTTCTTTAGTACCAATGTTGCTCCAAGGCGGTAATTTTATTCCAGAATCTTCATTTGAGTGGATCAATCTATTTTCACTGGCAATTTTATGTCAAGTTGGTGGCCAATACTTTATAACTCACGGAATCGGAAAAATTCCTGCATCTGATGGATCAATTGGGCTATTAATGCAACCTTTAACAGCGACGATACTCGCAGTTTTCTTGTTTAATGAAGTTCTAAATTTCATGCAGATAATTTTTGTAGTATTAACAATGTTTGGTATTTATTTAGCAAGATTAAATATTGCTGGCACCGAAGCAAAACATAGCCAATAAATCATATTATTTTTTTTCTAATAATAGTATTATTAGCAACCTTAATTAAATATTAAGAGAAAAGGGTGATTAGCTCAGTTTGGTAGAGCATCTCGTTTACACCGAGAGGGTCGGCAGTTCGAACCTGTCATCACCCACCATAAGGTTGCAGTTTTTAATTTTATATATAATATGCAATCTGAAATGTGGTCCGGTAGTTAAACGGTTATAATTCCGCCCTGTCACGGCGGCGTTCGGGGTTCGATTCCCCGTCGGACCGCCACATATGTTATGAATACAATGATCCTGACTCTGCTAATTCTGTGCTATTCATTAGTACTGGGTATAATTTTTACCCAAGTCTTATTAACAGCACCTGTAGTTTTTAAGGTTTTAGATGATCAAAGCGCTTCTAAATTTCTTAGGAAGATTTTTCCACGTTATTACTTATTACTATTTTTAATAATTCTGATAGCTTTATTAATTTCATTTTTATTTTTTGAAGACTTTGATGTCTATCTTGCATTGACAGCGGCAATATTTGCATTAATTGGTTTTATGATAATTCCAATTACAAATAGTGCTAGAGACAGAGGATGGGAAAAATTATTTAAGTGGCTTCATAATTTAAGTGTTTTTAATACCTTAATAATAATGATTATTGCAATATTACAAATTTTTAGGGTTACCACTCTTTAACATTACTACTTGAATTAAAAATTTTAATCTCCAATAAGTCATATAAGTAAAGAAATTATGAGCAAATCTAGAACAAGAGCTTTCCAAACTGAGACTAAGCAGTTACTTAAGCTTATGATTCATTCTTTATATTCAAACAAAGAAATTTTTATAAGAGAACTAGTATCTAACGCTTCTGATGCTCTCGATAAATTAAGATTTAATTCGGTTCAAAATAAAAAACTTGCAAAGCTTGTTAAAGATTTAAGAATAAATGTACAAGTCCTGACAGATAAAAACAAAATAGTAATTTCTGATAATGGAATTGGTATGACTGAAGAAGAGGTCATTGAAAATATTGGAACAATTGCTAGATCAGGCACGGCTTCTTTTCTTGAAAATATAACAGGAGACAAAAAAAAGGATTCAAATCTGATCGGTCAATTTGGTGTTGGATTTTACTCGGTATTTATGGTTGCAGACAAGGTTCAGGTTATAACAAAATCTGCACTTAACAATGATGATGAGGGTACTTTATGGGAAAGCTCTGGCGAAGAAAAATATAAAATTAAATCAATTGAGAAGAAGGATAATGGAACAGAAATTCATATATATTTAAATAAAGATAATAATGAATTTGCAGATGTTGGAAGAGTAAGGTTTCTTCTTGAAAAATATTCACAATACATTAACTTTCCCTTGCTTATTTCAGATGATAAAGATTTAGATGAAAGAATTAATGAGGCTGATGCGCTTTGGTTAAAAACAAAAAGATCTATCAAAGATGAAGAATATAAAGATTTTTATAAATTTATAAGTTTGGATCAAAACGATCCTTTGTTATGGATTCATAATAAAGTTGAAGGTAAAAATGAGTACACAAATTTGGTCTATATTCCCTCAAAACCACCTTTTGATCTATGGAATAGAGAGTCTCCAAGAGGTCTAAAACTTTATGTTCAAAGAGTCTTTATCATGGACGACGCTTCAAATTTTCTTCCACTTTATTTGCGTTTTCTTAGGGGAATAATTGACACAAGTGATTTGCCTCTTAACGTTTCAAGAGAAATACTCCAAACAAATCCTCTAGTTGAAACCATAAAAAAATCTATAACTAAAAAGACATTAGATGCTCTAAAAAAATTGAAAGAGGGCGAGTTTGAAAAATATGTTGAATTCTGGAGAGAATTTGGGCTTGTTTTGAAAGAGGGCCCAGCTGAAGATTTTGAGAATAGAGAATTGATTGCTAGTTTAATGTTATTTAATTCTTCAAATTTTAATCAAAGTTCTGAATATACATCGTTGGATAAATATCTCGAGAACATGGAGAATTCACAAGATAAGATATATTTTTGTGTTGCTGATACGTTTGAGGCCGCCTCTAATTCACCACATATTGAAAAGTTAAAGTCTAAAAATATTGAAGTTCTTCTTCTAACAGATCGAATCGATGAATGGCTTATGACAAGCATCCATGAATATAAAGGCAAGCAATTAGTAAATGTTTCCAAAGAGAGTATGTCAAAGGACAACGATGATAAAAAAGTTAATAAACAAGATAGTGAATTAATACAAAAGATAAAAAAACAGTTAGGTGAACGAGTATCAGATGTTCTCATAAGCGATAGACTTATCGATTCAGCTTCATGTTTGATATTGCCTCAATCAGAGCCAGGAGCTCAACTGAGAAAAATTTTAGAGGCTTCAGGACAAAATTTTGGAAATACTCAACCAATTTTTGAGATTAACAAGCAGCACAAATTACTAAAAAAGTTAAAAACCCTTAATGGCAAACAATTTAATTCTTTTGTGGACTTTTTGTATGACTACGCTGTCATTGCTGAGGGTGGTTCGCCAAAGGATCCTGCAAAGTACCTTCGTCAATTAGATAAATATCTATCTTAACAAATGATTAAAAGTAAAAAAGTCGTTGTTCTTGGGGGAGGAAGTTTCGGAACTGTTCTTGCAAATCTAGCCGCATCAAATGGATATGATGTTTCTCTTTGGGTTAGAGATGCGGAACAAGCGCTAAGAATTAATTCCGAGGGTGCAAATACTGATTATCATCCTGAGTTGAGGCTCTCAGAGAAAATTGAAGCGTCAGACGATCTTAAGAAAGTAATTGAAAGTGCATCAGTGATCTTGATAGCCACACCAAGTTCAATATTTGAAAATATAGTTCAAAGAATTACACCTTTTATAAATAATGATGCATTTGTAATCTCATGTACGAAGGGAATCTTATCTGATCCATTTCGATTACTGTCTGATGTTATATCAAGAAATATAAAAAATGATGTAGGAGTCCTAAGTGGGCCAAATCTAGCAAAAGAAATAGCAGAAAATAAAGTTGCTGGAACGGTAATTGCTAGCCAAAGCGAAGAACTTTTATCTTCTGTGAAGTCAATTTTGTCATCAAATACCTTCAAAATATACTCCAGTAGGGATATGCAAGGCGTTGAGTTAGCAGGAGCATTGAAAAACATTTATGCCATTATTTGTGGAATGGCTGAATCAATGAATGTTGGAGAAAATGCTATTGGCTTAATTTTAACAAGAAGCATGGCTGAGATGAGCAGATTTGCTGTTGCAAAAGGTGCTGATCCAATTACTTTTCTTGGATTATCGGGAATGGGTGATTTGGTAGCAACTTGTACATCCAAACTGTCCAGAAATTACCAACTTGGTTACAACATTGGAAGCGGATTAAATTTATTAGACTCAAAATCTAAAGTGGGACAGGTAGCAGAAGGTATTAGAACGCTTG
>CACOEZ010000009.1 GCA_902626385.1 uncultured SAR86 cluster bacterium | reverse complement strand
TCATTGTTAATACATTTTCAAAACCGGAAACATTTGTTAGTTTTTCTAAGAAATCACTAAAAGGTTCTGTATAAAAAGCTCTGGAGGTTATAGCTAACTTACTGGCTTGTTTTTGAATAATTTTTACTAGCTCAGGATGAGAGTGTCCATGGCTTACTGCAGAATATGCAGAGACCATGTCGAGATATTTATTACCATCAACATCCCATAAGTAAGCACCCTCACCTTTTTCTAGGACTACTGAAAGAGGAGCGTAATTTTGAGCACCAAAAAGAGCTTCTTTTTTTATAAATTGTTCTTGTAAACTTGATGGCATTTGTGTATTTTACTCTCATTATTTTTATCATGAAAGAATCAAACATTAATCAGTCGAGCCAGCATTTATTAATGATTGAGCCTGTCGCTTTTCAGTGCAATCCACAAACAGCAGAAACAAATGCATATCAAGAAAAAGAAAATTTGGAAAGTCCTGAAGATATAGCAAAAAAAGCACTTTCAGAATTTAATAACTTTAAAAATACTTTGGAGGCAGCAGGAATAAGAGTTACTTCTTTAAAGGGCAGCTCTGACTGTCCTGATCATATCTTTCCAAATTGGTTTATAACTTTTCAAGATAAAACAATGCAGTTGTTCAGCATGATGGCTCCCAATAGAAGAATTGAAAAAAAGCCCGAGATGATTGAACATTTATCTAAGACCTACAAGCTTACAAAAGACTACTCGTATCTTGAGAACGAAAATATTTTCCTAGAGTCTACCAGCAGCATGGTAATAGATAGAATTAATAGGTGCGTATATGCAGGTATTTCAGAGAGAACTAATGAAGATCAGTTGACGAACTGGTGTAAAGAGAATGATTTTGAACTTGTTAAATTTGAGACCAACAGCCATTCAAATTCGCCAATCTATCACACAGATGTATTTATGTTTATCGGAACAAAAATGATTGGTATTTGTTACGAAGTCATTAATGAAGAATATAGAAAAATGGTTAAACAAAAAATAGAAAGATTTCATGATGTGTTTGAAATTACTCAAGGTCAAATAATGAATTTTTGCGGAAATGCGCTTGAAGCAAGAAATGAAAATGGAGATTATTTTCTAATTATGTCATCCAAAGCATACTCTTCTTTAACTTCAGAAAACCTTACTTTTTTAGAAGATTATTACAAAAGTATTTTGCATGCTGATATTCCAACAATTGAAAAATATGGTGGTGGTTCAGCTAGATGCATGTTAGCTGAATTATTCTAAAAAAAACGGAGGGTTTCCCCTCCGAATTTAAAATCAGTTTTTATTACGTACTAGGATTGTTATATAACTCTCTACTATCGTAATAATCTGGTGAAATGCATGTAGATATTTCATCAAACTTTGCCTGCATAGCTTTGCCATTTTCTTCCCAGTCTTTGTTACCAATTTCCATGGTTTCAAAACTTGCATGCCAGTTTCCCCATAAGAAATCAGTATCGGTATCAAATTGAGGGAAATAAACGCCATAAAAGTATGGTACCTCACTTCCATTTTGATCAAGGTATTCATTGAACTGAACAACAGCAGCTCTTAAGTCTTCTCCAGATTTACCCTCTTTATAATTACAAGCAAGAAATTCAGAGGCAAAATATCCATTTTCACCCATTACCTCACCAAAGGATCCAGGATCTCTTGGTAAGTAAAATGTCCATGGAAATCTTCCTTCAATATCGCAAGTCATTACATCAGAATATTTTTCTGACCATGCTAAAAACTCAGGCGAAGGATTGTTAAAGGCATTATCTGAACTTTCTTTTGAGTCCCACTCTAATTCCCACCATCCATTTGAAAATCTATGATCATCTCCTTTTGGAGCATACACACCAGCCCATCCAAGACCTTTAGCAGCTGGAAGTTCTTGCCAGGCAGATAGCATCTCTTGAATTCCATCTTGAAATGCTGGACCAGCATTGCAAGCCAAGAATTCGTTGTAATATGGTCCTTTGTATATTGGACCTGTATCACTTACAACAGACTCATTTTCGTTAGAACAACTAACAATAAATAAAGTTAGTAAAGCACCTAATAAATATTTAGTATTATTCATGATTATTTTTTAAACCAGATAGGATACAAGATAATTAAAAAAGCTGTTACAAAAAATACTATTGCAACTGGTTGATTCATAAGACTGGGTTCTGCAGCATACATTTCTGCAAACCTTTCAGCGCCAGCACTTATTTCAACTCCGCTCTCTTTAAGATTATTAAATCCTCTAGCGGCTGCTGTCCAGTTACCTTGAGCAAATAAATTATTTTGAACGCCCCATGCAATTACCGACCCACCAAATAATGTGAGTAGTATTTTTCCTGCTAGTGTTTTATTTTCTTCTGATTGTTCAGACGCAACGCTAGCAAATCTTGCAGCTACCCATATTGCAATGATTGTACTTAATCCTCCAATTGCACCTGGAATTCTGTTGGTTGCCCAAACGTTCCATATTTCCATTTCCATAATATTCTCCCTTAATATAATTTAATTCTAAATATTACAACAATAATTATCATTATTTTAGATAATTAGATAAAAATTATTTATATAATTTTAGATAAATAAGGCTTACTGTTCTTTGATGAACTGACTTACTTGTTTTATTCCACCGAGAGGAAAGAAATGAACTTTCTCTATGTTAAAGTCAGGATTTTTGGCCTTATGAAGAGCTAATTCGTTTATTATTTCTGTTGGCTTATATGGCAATAAAAGTTTTGTAATATCTTTGGCCCTTTTTTGAAGAATTTTTATAGAGGCTCCAACGCCACATTCAATAGAATATCTAAGTAAAGTCTGCAGTTTCGCTGGGCCAGCAATTCCAATATGCACTGGAATATCAATGCCCGATTTTTTAATGCTATTTGCCCATTGGATAACTGAATTTGAATCAAAGCAAAATTGAGTAGTAATAGCCATGGATGCGTCAGTTCTCTTACTAAATTCATTTTTCCATGAAAGAGCCTCATCAACGTTTGAAGTAGTACCATCTGGATCAATATCCTTGCTACCCTCTGGATGACCTGCAATATGTAAATTTTTAAATCGAGCTTGATCAAATAATCCAGACTCAATTAAATCAATAGATGAGTCATAATCGCCATATGGTTTGTTTGCACCACCTGCAATTAAAAGTGCATTTTCAACACCAGCCTCATTCTGATATTTTGAAATCCAATCAGACAGCATTTCTTTATCTTTAATAATTCTTGCTGGGAAATGAGGCATTGCTGTAAATCCTTGATCAGTGATTTTTTTCGCAGTGCTTACAGTGTCTTCAATAGGTGTGCCTTCAATATGAGCAATATAAATTAAAGTGCCTAAAGGAAGGTACTCTGCAAAGTTTTCAATTTTGTTAGCAGCATTTGGTGTAACCTCTATTGAGAAATCACTTAAAAAATCTGCTATATGTTCATTTTCCATATCGTATTAAATCATAAAATGGCGGAGAGTGAGGGATTCGAACCCTCGAACCAGTTGCCCAGTTACCTCCTTAGCAGGGAGGCGCTTTCGACCACTCAGCCAACTCTCCTATTCTTTAAAATGAGGATTATAACTCTTAGATAATCTAAATTGATTATTTTATCTATTGAATTCTATTTGCATTCCAAAAGGTAGATTATCACTTACCATTCCGTCTTTAAATGCAATATTTCCATTTACGATAGTCATAAAAATTGAAGATTTAAAATCATGACCTTCAAAAGGTGACCAGCCACATTTATATAAAATATTTTCTTTAGAGACTTTATAAGGCTTATCTAGATCTAAGATAGTTATATCAGCGAAATATCCCTCCCTTATGTATCCCCTATCTTTTATTTGAAATCTTTTTGCAACATTATGACTCGTCTTTTCAACAATAGTTTCTAAACTAATAACATCTTGATGATAAAAGTCCATAAGGATTTGCATGCCGTGTTGAACAAGCGGTAAGCCTGCTGGAGCTTCGGCATAAGCTTTATTTTTTTCATCCCATGTATGTGGGGCATGATCTGTAGCAATAATATCTATCTTATTTTCTAATAGAGACTTAATAAGTGCAGATCTATCAGACTCGTATTTAATGGAGGGATTGCATTTAATCTGATTGCCAAGTTTCGAATAAAAAGATTCGTTAAAAAACATATGATGAACACAAACTTCCGCTGTTATTTTTTTTCCATCAATATCTCCTGCTGTGAATAATTCCATTTCTTTTTCTGTCGTTAAGTGGAATACATGTAAATCAGCATCATATTTTTTAGCCAAATCAACTGCTAAAGAGCTTGATAAATAGCAGCTTTCAACATCTCTTATTAAATGATGGTGTTCTGCAGAAACTTTATCTCCATATTTTTCTTCAAATAACTTTTCATTTTTTTCTACAGTTTTTTGATCTTCACAATGAGTAACTACTATTAAAGGTGAATAATTAAAAATATCATCCAAAGCATCTGGATCATCAACCAACATATCACCTGTAGAAGCACCCATGAAGACTTTAAGTGCAGATGCTTGATGAATATCTGCACGCTTAATTTCTTCAATGTTTGTATTGCTTGCACCAAGATGAAATGAATAATTTGAAAGAGATCTTGTACTTGCTAATTCAAATTTTTTAGTTAAGTTCTCATTTGTAGTTGTTGTAGGATTGACGTTTGGCATCTCAAAATAACTTGTAACTCCTCCAGCAAGTCCAGCTTTTGATTCTGTAGCAATTTCACCTTTATGAGTAAGTCCTGGCTCTCTAAAATGAACTTGATCATCAATTAATCCAGGAATGACGTATCTGCCCTGCACATCAACAACCTGCTTAGAGTCGGCAGATATTTCTTTTGATATTAATTCAATTCTTGAATTTTTTATTGCAATATCAGATTCAAATATTGAGTTTTCGTTTACGATCTTGCAGTTTTTTAAAATTAGATCAAACATTTATTCATCTAAATTAAATTCATCGTGTAAAACCTGAACAGCTTTTTCAACTAGGCTTTCATCAATAACCATAGTAATTTTAATCTCTGAGGTACATATAATTTGAATATTAACATCATTCTCTGACAAAGCTCTAAAAGCAGCACTTGCAACTCCAGCTTGTGATCTCATACCAGCTCCAACAATCGATACTTTTGCAATGCTTGAGTCAATTATTAGCTCTCTAAAATTAACATCTTTTTTTATGCTCTCAATAATGTTCTGAACTGTTGCTTGTTCATCTGAAGACACTGTGAAGGTAAAATCAGTCTTTCCATCAACGCTTACATTTTGAACAATTACATCTACCTCTATATCAGCTTCGCTAATTGGTCCTAAAATCTTGAATGCTGTGCCAGGTATATCCCCAACACCATGAAGAGTAAATTTAACTTGATCTTTTTGAAAAGCGATTCCTGAAACAAGTGCATTTTCCATATTTTCTTCTCCAAGAGAAATTAAAGTGCCACTACCATCATTAAAGCTTGATAAAACTCTTACTGGTACGTCAAACTTGTTCGCAAATTCTACTGCTCTAGTTTGCACAACCTTAGCTCCTTGACCAGCAAGCTCAAGCATCTCTTCCATTGTAATTGAATCTAATTTTTTTGCATTCGAGACAACTTTTGGATCTGTGGTAAAAATACCATCAACATCTGTGTAAATATCGCATCTTTTTGCTCCAACTTGAGCTGCAATTGCTACTGCAGTAGTGTCTGATCCACCTCTTCCAAGTGTTGTGATATCGCCACCTTCAGTAATACCTTGAAAACCTGTAATGATTGGAATGGTATTGTCATCAACAACTTTTAGTATTTTATCTGCATCAACATCTAGTATTTTTGCTTTAGAAAAAGAATCAGTGGTTCTCATGGAGATTTGAGATGCTGAGTACGATTTTGCCTTGATACCCTTTGAATGAAGCGCCATGGCCAACAAAGCAGAGCTAACTGTTTCACCAGTTGAAACTAATGCATCAAATTCTCTTTTATCAGGATTTTCTCCAAAGTGATTAGCTAATTTAACTAATTTATTAGTTTCTCCTCCCATTGCAGATACAACCACAATTATTTTTTTTGATTTTGAAGCCTCTGCAACTATATTTGCAACAATACCTATTCTCTCAACAGAGCCAACAGAGGTACCTCCAAATTTTTGAACAATAATTTCTGACATTGTATTTTTATTTTGCGAGGGATTTTACTGAATTTACGATAGATGTCACGAATTCTTGGATGTTATTTGTCTCTCCAGCCCCTTGAGCAAAGCCTGATCTACCCCCACCTTTGCCACCGATTTGTTTTGCTAAATCAGAAACAATATCTTTTGCTGAGATTGTTTCAGCTAAATTTTTTGTAACTCCTGAAACTATTGCAACTTTCTTCTTTTCAGCTGAGAGAACAACTACACAAACCCTTTCATTTGTATTTTTATGAGAATCAACAATTTGACGAAGATCCTTTGAATTTTCCACTTGTACTTGCTCAATGATCAATTTCCAGTCATCAATATTGTGAACTTCACTATGAATAATTGAATGTTGACTAGTTTTACCTCCCGATTTTTTAAGTTCTTTGTTCTCATCAATAAGCGATTTAATTTTTTCTTCAAGATCATTTAGAGGAACATTTAATAAGTTTTGAATTGAGTTTGAGGTATCTCTTACTTTATTTACATGCGCGATCGATTTCATTCCAGCAACTGCCTCTATTCGTCTAACACCAGATGCAACACTGGATTGATTTGTTATTACAAATAGGCCTACATCTCCAGTTCTATCAACATGTGTGCCGCCACAAAGCTCTACTGAATAGGAGTTTTCACCCATTGTTAACACCCTAACATCATCATCATATTTTTCACCAAATAATGCCATTGCTCCAGAATTCAAAGCTTCTTCAAGTTTCATTAATTTTGTTTCAACTTCTAAGTTTTTCAAAGCTTCTTTATTCACAATCTCTTCAATCTTAGAAATTTCATCTTTAGTAAGTGGTTTCGTATGAGAAAAATCAAAGCGCAGCTTATTCTCATCCACCAATGATCCCTTTTGCTGGACATGATCACCCAAAACCTCTCTAAGAGCTGCATGAACTAAGTGAGTTGATGAATGATGAATTGCTATCGCAGATCTTTTTTCTTTTTCTACACTCATTTCTATCACTTCACCCTTTTTTATACTGCCTTTATTAATAATTGCCTTATGAATAAATACTTTTCCTTGTTTCTTGCAATCTAAAATATTACCAGTAGCAGACTTAGATGCAAATATTCCTCTATCACCAATCTGGCCTCCAGCCTCTGCATAAAAAGGTGTTTGATCACAAGCAATAAATATTTCGTCACCAGTATTTGCTATATCTTTCCTTTCTTGATCCTTCCAAATAACTAAAATTTTTGAGCTGGCTTCTAATTTTTCGTACCCAAGAAATACTGTTTCACTAACACCTGATGCTGCTGGCAGCGAAGACACAAAACTACTAGAAGCTTTAGAGGTTTGTTTTTGCAAGTTCATGCATTCATTAAATCTCTCTTCGTCGATGTTTAAGCCTTTTTCTCTAGCAATATCAGCTGTTAAATCAAAAGGGAACCCATAAGTATCATGAAGTTTAAAAACTATATCACCTGCAATTGTTTTATTTTTCATAGCTGAAATAGCTTCATCCAGAATATAAATACCTTTCTCTAATGTCTCAAAAAACTTCATTTCCTCAGCTTTAATAACTTTTATAATCTCTTTTTGCTTATTTTTTAGATCTGGATATGCAGATCCCATTAAATCAACTAACTCATCCACTAACAAATGAAGAAAAGGCTTTTGAGCACCAATTTTATAACCATGTCGAATGCCCCTTCTCATTATTCGTCTTAAAACATAACCCCTACCTTCTTTTTCAGGCAAAACTCCATCTAAAATCAAAAAAACTGACGATCTAATATGATCTGCAATTACTTTATGTGATGTGCTTGTTTTATTACCTAAAATTTCTTCAGAAGCAGTAATTAAATTTGTAAATTGATCTGTTTCGTAGTTTGAATTTACTCCTTGCATTACTGCAGCAATTCTCTCCAGCCCCATTCCCGTATCAACTGAAGGTTTTGGTAGTGGTGAGGTTTTACCTGATTCATCCCTATTGAACTGCATAAAAACTAAATTCCAAATTTCAACAAACCTGTCTCCCTCATCACCATCATGCCCCGGCGGTGTTCCTTCAATATGATCTCCATGATCAAAAAAAATCTCTGAACACGGACCGCAAGGACCTGTATCACCCATCGACCAAAAATTATCTTCATCACCAAGTCTTGCGATACGATTTGGATCTATTCCGATTACATTTTTCCAAATTTCCTCAGCTTCATCATCGTCTTTATAAACGGTGATCCAAAGCTTTTCTTTGTCTAATTTCAATACTTCGGTTAAAAATTCCCATGCGAATTTAATTGCATCCTCTTTAAAATAATCACCAAAACTGAAATTTCCTAACATTTCAAAAAATGTATGGTGTCTCAATGTATAGCCTACATTTTCTAAGTCGTTATGTTTTCCTCCGGCTCTTATGCATCTTTGTGAAGTTGCAGCTCTTAAATAGCTCCTACTATCTGTGCCTAAAAAAACATCTTTGAATTGAACCATCCCTGCATTTGTAAATAATAATGTTTCATCATTGTTTGGAATCAGAGGGCTTGAGTTTACAACTTTATGATTTTTAGACTCAAAATAGTCTAAAAAAGATTGTCTAATTTCACTAGTTTTCATTTTTATCAATTAGTTTTTTATATCTTTTATAATTCTCTATGTAATGAGCAGCTCCTAAAGAGACCATGCTTTGTTCTTCATCATTGAGGATTTTTTTTATCTTTCCTGGCACTCCCAGTACCATTGCTCCATCTGGGACTTCCATACCTTCTGTAATAAGAGCTTTGGAACCGATGATACAATTTTTTCCAATTTTTGCTCCATTTAAGACGACAGAGCCAATTCCAATTAGACTTCCATCACCTATTTCACATCCATGAAGCATTGCTAAATGCCCAATTGTTACTTTCTTGCCTATAGAACAAGAGAAACCAGGATCAGTGTGAATTATAGCTCCGTCTTGAACATTAGATCCCTCTCCAACAAATATTGGTTCATTATCAGCTCTTAAAACAGCGTTAAACCAAACACTGGCATCTTTTGCTAAACGAACATCTCCAATAACGGTTGCATTTGGTGCAATCCAAAAATCTTCACCATCTGTTTGGAGTTTTTTATCCCCTATATCAATATTGATCATACCCTCTTATCAAATCAATGTTTGTATCAATTTTTGCATCAAAACACATATTTAAGAAATCAGCAGTTATTAACGCAGTTAATCCCCATATTCGGTTTCCATTATAAACCCAACTTGGCATAGATATTCTCAAATCATTCCGTTTAAATTCTTTATATAAAATATTATTGTTATTTAATAAAAAGCTTACTGGAACATCAAATATCTCATCAATCTCAAAATTTCCAATAAGCTCTTGATTATTTTCTAAGTAACCAACAAAAGGATTTACTTCAACTTTATGTCGCGAAAGAAGATAATTCATTCTGCCCAAATCCATGACATTATTTTTCTTAAGTCCAATTTCTTCATTAGACTCTCTCATTGCTGTATCAAACAAAGATGAGTCTTTTTCTTCCCACATACCTCCAGGAAAACTTACTTCTCCAGAATGAGTCGATAGTTTTGATGATCTTTTTGTAAAAAGTATTTGAAATTCATTTGAACCAATATCTTTTTTTAGCAAAATTAGAACCCCTGCTTTTTTGTATTTAGTAGGCTCTATTAGATTTATTAGTTCTAGTTTTTGCTTTATGCTATCAATCATAGAAGTAAGTTTAACTTCTTAATTGTCCAGATTCTCTAAATAAGGAAGAAAATTGAAGTATTGCTCAAATTGTGGAAATCCCAATATGGAATTTAAGGTTCCAGAACATGACAATATTAAAAGATATTGTTGTGACGAATGCGACACAATCTTTTATACGAATCCTAATATTGTTGTTGGCGCATTATGTATTCGAAATGAGAAAATACTTATGGCAAAAAGAAATATTAATCCAAGAAAAGGTTTGTGGACACTTCCAGCTGGCTTCATGGAAAATGCAGAAACGTTGCAAGATGGTGCTCTCAGGGAAACTTTGGAAGAAACAGGCTCTAAGGCTGAAATAGTAATGCCATATACTATGTTTAGCTTACCTCATATCAATCAAGTGCATATGTTTTATCTCGCCAATCTTCTTGATGATAATTTTGGTCCTACTATCGAAAGCTCAGAAGTTGAACTTTTTAGTAATGATGAAATATTATGGGACGAAATTGCATTTCCAACAGTTGAAAAAACCCTTAGATATTATTTAGATGATCTTAAAGAAGGTAACTTCATATTTAGAGAAGAAGACATCAAACTTTGGTAACTACTTTCCTTCAATAAAATTTCTTGCGTTTATAAATATTTGCATCCATGGTGAAAATTCTTGCCACTCTTTTTTGTACCAACTCATTTGATGTTTTCTAAAAACTCTTTCTGGATGAGGCATCATAATGGTTATTCTCCCATTTGCTGCAGTTATGCCTGTTATTCCTTCGGGAGAACCATTTGGATTTATTGGATATATTTCGCTACCCTCTCCAACTGAATCAACAAACTTCATAGCTATTTGGTTATTCGCCTGAAGTTTAATTAGATCATCATTTTTAAAGCTTGCTCTTCCTTCTCCATGAGCAGATGCAACAGGAACCATCCAGCCTTCCATATTTTCTAAAAGTACAGAATTTGTTTTTTCTATTTTTACCTGAGCTAATCTTGCCTCAAACTGATCTGAAAGATTTCTTTTAAAACTAGGCCAATGCTCTGCATCTGGAATTATCTGCTTTAAATTTGATAGCATCTGACATCCGTTGCAAACTCCGAGAGTAAATTTTGCTTGATCTTGAAAAAATTGCTCAAATTGATCTTTTACATTTGCGTTATACATTACTGTTTTAGACCATCCGCCACCTGCACCCAAAACGTCACCGTATGAAAAGCCTCCACAAACTGCCATTCCTTGAAAGTCTTTGAGAAAAATATTCTGATCTAACAAATCCTGCATATGAACATCGACTGCTTCAAACCCAGCAAGAGTAAATGCTGCAGCCATTTCATTTTGACCATTTACGCCTTGCTCTCTCAATATTGCTACCTTTGGAATTGAGGCGAGAGTATGTATTTGTTGTATTTGAGATTCATCAAAAGAAATATTAGATGATAGTCCTGTGAATTCTTTTTTATCTAATAAATTAAGTTCTGAATCAGCGACTGCTTTATTGTCTCTAATGCTTTGAATTGCATGTGAGGTTTCCCTCCAATATTTTTCAAGAGAATTAATAGGTTCGCTAAAAAAAGTTTCTCCATCTTTTAATATTGTTAAGTTCTCATCAGCCAGTGATGCAATTTTTGATGCAAACAAATTGTTCTCTGAGAAGCTTGAAATAATTTCATCACAATCGGCATCGCTTACTTGGATTACAAATCCTATTTCTTCTGAAAATAGTGACTCATTAACGTTCTCAAAAATTGAAGCATCTACATCCATTCCTATTTTTTTTGTAAAGCACATCTCAGCTAAAGTTGTTATCAAGCCGCCATCAGAAATGTCATGTAATGCAAATATCTTTTTATTTTTGATAAGCTCTTGAATCATTGAAAACATATCCTTGAACTTAGAGACATCATCTATATCAGGGGTATCAACAAAAACAGATTGAGTAACTTCAGAAAAAATAGAGCCAGCTAACCTATTTGAATTATTAAGTTTAATCAAAACAATGGCTGAATCTTTTTCCAAGTGAAGTTCAGGTGTTACAGCTTCAGAAATATCGTCAACTGGTGCCATAGCAGTTATAACACCTGAGAGAGGACTTTTTACTTCAAGCTCATTTCTAGCTTCAGACCACTTTGTTTTCATTGAAAGGGAATCTTTTCCAACTGGTATAGATACTTTTAGATCGACTGCTATCTTCGATAAAGCTTCAACACCTTTTCTGAGGGCTAAATCTTCTCTATTGTCTCCAGATGCCGCCATCCAATTTGCTGATACTTGAACATAGTTAAGTCCTTTAATAATTACTCCTGCCATATTTGTTAAAGCTTCAGCAAGAGACATTCTCATTGATGCCGCTGGATTTGAAATTGCTAATGTTGGCTTTTCTCCAACTGATAAAACTTCTCCCATTTTGGAAGTAAAAGATCTCATTGTTAGTGAGTAATCAGATACTGGAACTTGGTATGGCCCAACAAACTGATCTCGAGCAACCATCCCACCCACAGTTCTGTCTCCAATTGTTATTAAAAATGCTTTTGAGGCAACAGTCGGATGCTGCAAAGTTTTAATGATTGAATCATGAAGATCAAATTCTTCTGCATTATTGTGTTTTACTTCAGAATAATTTTTTTCAGCCACTTGCATTTCGGTAATAGGCAGATCTCCAAATAACATTGAAAGCGGAACATCGACGGGAAAATTATTATTTATTTCGTCGAAAAGTTTTACACTCTTTTCTTCTGTCGTATAGCCAACTACTGCATACTCACACCTTTCTCGTTTACATATTTTTTCAAAAGATTCTCTGTTATTTTTATGAATAGCTAATACATATCTTTCTTGAGACTCATTGGACCAAATCTCCATCGGAGACATAGATTTATCAGCATTTGGAATTTTTGAAAGCTCTATATATACACCAAGATCGGAATCTTTTGCTAACTCTGGTATTGCATTAGAAAGACCACCAGCACCAACATCGTGAATAAATTCGATATAACTTTCATCTTGAGATGAGCATTTATTAATAACCTCTTGGCATCTCCTCTCCATTTCAGCGTTATCTCTTTGAACAGAAGCAAAGTCTAGATCTTCATCGCTTTCTCCTGAAGATACTGAGGAAGCTGCACCTCCTCCAAGACCAATTAACATAGCTGGACCGCCTAATACAACAACTAAATAGTCTTTGCTAATTTGTAGCTTAAAATTGTTTTTATCTCTAATTTCACCAATGCCACCAGCTAACATTATTGGTTTGTGATAACCATATGCCTTATTATCAATAAATCCTGTTTCAAATGACCTGAAATATCCTAAAGTTGCTGGCCTACCAAATTCATTATTAAAAGCTGCTGCTCCAATTGGGGCCTCGATCATAATTTCTAACGGTGATGCAATTCTTGTTGGTTTATGCTCATCCTTTTCCCAGCTTCTAGAGAGATTTGGAATGCGAAGATTAGAAACATTGTATCCAACCAAGCCAATTTTAGGTTTTGCACCTCTTCCAGTTGCACCTTCGTCTCTAATCTCTCCACCAGATCCTGTCGATGCTCCAGGATATGGTGAGATAGCTGTTGGATGATTGTGAGTCTCTACCTTAATAGTTGAATTAATTTTATCCTTTTTGAATTCGTATTTATTATTATCATTGAGGTGAAGTCTTTCAGCCTCACTCCCTTCGATTATTGCAGCATTGTCTTTGTAAGCTGAAACAATTCCATCGGGTGATGCTTTGCTTGTCTCTTTTATTAAATCAAAGAGAGAATTATTTTTTTGATTTCCATCAATAGCCCATTTAGCATTAAAAATTTTGTGCCTGCAATGCTCTGAATTTGCTTGAGCAAACATCATTAACTCTGCATCAGTTGGGTTCCTATTTTCACTAAAATAAAAACCATACAAATAATCTATCTCTTCGCTACTCATTGCAAAACCATAAGAATCATTAGCATTAACAAGAGCTTCTTTTCCATCTTGCAGAATATCAATATTATTTAATGATCTTGGCTCATCGGATACAAAAAGATCTTTAAAATCTTCTTTCGTTTTATAAAATGATTGAGTCATGCGATCATAAAACATCGAAAAATCATTTTTAGCATGATCAATTTCAGGATTTATTTTAAAACCAAAAAGCCTTTCGACTCGTGTAACATTTTTTATCCCAACATTCTTGATAATATCTTCTGTTTTAGAAGACCAAGGTGAGATCGTTCCTAATCGAGGGCCGATATAAAATGTATAGTCTTCATTTAATTCTGATGCAGAAAGAATGTCTTGAATAGAATCAATATTGATATCTGATATTTCTGCTTGTACGAGATATATTTCATTCGACGAAATATCATTATCTAAATCATTAATTTTATTAAACTTATGCTGGATTTGATCAAGCTTCGAACTTGAAAAACTTTTGGATCCCTTAAATATAAAGCTTTTAGTCTTTGACACTTCTTTAAGTCTGAAATATTGTATATAACAATTATAAAGTCTTTATATATTAAATAATTAAAAATGGGGAATATCTTTAGATTTTTTTCAATTACCTTTTCAGGTCTGCTTTTATTGTCTTGTGCAGAAAAAAATAATGAATTGAGCTGCGAAGAAATTCTACATACCTCATATGAAAATTCATCATTGAATAATTTTGAAAAAAATAAATTTAAAGACTTATTAATAAACCGCTATCCACAATATGATCAAATGTTTCAAGAGGCATCTGAAGAAACAAATATTGATAAGAACCTTCTAGCTGCTATCTCTTTTCAAGAGTCTCAATGGGATCCGCGCGCAAAATCTAACATGGGCGTTCGTGGGATGATGATGGTAACACTTGAAACTGCTGCCTTGGTTGGGGTTGAAAAAAGATTAAATCCAGAGCAAAACATCAAAGGGGGTGCTAGATACTTTGGAATCCTACAAGAAAAAAATAAACTTGGCGCAACAGAGGCTGATAAATTAGCCATAGTCTTAGCTAGTTACAATTTGGGACCAACAAGCATTATTAACGTTGCAAATGAAATTAGTGAAGATGTTAGTAATATTTCTTGGAATGAGATTTCAGAAAGACTCGAAACAATAAAAGGTCAAGAATTAAATTTAATAGACAATGGAACATACTCTAGAGGTCAGCAAGCGATTGATTATGTTAATAGAGTAAAGGATTATTATCGTTTACTAAGCGCTCATTCTTGCATAGCTCCTAAAGATCGATTAGCTTTCTCTTTAGGGAATTAATCTTATCTCTGCATACAGCTGCTTTTTCAAATTCCATCTTTTTAGCTAATGAAAACATTTCGTCCTCAAGCTTTTGAAGAGTTTCTGTAAGGTTTTCTAAAGTATCATCTAATATCTTAAAGGGAACAATTTTTTCAATATCTTCTTTTTTCTTTTTGGTATTTCCCTTTATTATTCTTGCGCCCTCCATAATATCTTTAACTTTTGTTGATATAGACTTTGGGGTGATATTGTTTTCATTGTTAAACTTTTCTTGAATCAATCTTCTTCTATTGGTTTCATCAATTGCTCTTTGCATTGAACCTGTAACTTTATCAGCGTACATTATCGCAGTGCCTCTTAGATTTCTTGCTGCTCTTCCTACAGTTTGAATAAGAGTCGTATCTGATCTTAAAAAACCTTCTTTGTCAGCATCTAAAATTGCAACTAAACTTACCTCTGGAATATCTAGACCCTCTCTAAGAAGGTTAATTCCAACTAAAACATCAAACTTGCCTAGTCTTAAATCCCTGATTATTTCTACTCTCTCAACTGTATCAATGTCAGAATGCATATATCTAGCTGAAATATTGTTTTCATTAAGGTAGTCAGTTAAATCCTCTGCCATTCTTTTAGTGAGAGTAGTAATTAAGACTCTTTCCTTCATTGAGACTCGATCATTACATTCACCAATTACATCATCAATTTGTGTCGATGCTGGTCTTATTTCAATATCCGGATCTGTGAGTCCAGTTGGTCTAACTAAAAGTTCAACTAAATTATCTTGTTTTTCACTTTCGTACCTGCTTGGAGTAGCAGAAACATAAATTCTTTGAGGTGCCAACATCTCCCATTCCTCAAATTTTAAAGGTCTATTGTCTAATGCTGAAGGCAATCTAAAACCATATTCGACTAAGGTTTCTTTTCTTGATCTATCTCCTTTATACATCGCGCCTATTTGAGGAACAGAAACGTGGGACTCATCAATAAAAACGATTGCGTCCTTGGGGATATAATCAAAAAGACATGGAGGTGATTCTCCAGATTTTCTTCCACTTAAATAACGGGAGTAATTTTCTATGCCCTGACAATAGCCAAGCTCCCTCATCATTTCGATGTCATAGTTCGTCCTTTCTTCAAGCCTTTGAGCTTCAACAAGCTTATTGCTATTTCTTAAAAATTCTAATCGTGTTTTAAGTTCAGATTTAATATCAGGAATACAATTAGTTACTGTCTCCTTGGGTGTAACATAATGAGTCTTTGGAAAAATAGTTACACGAGGAATCTCATTGATCACAACACCTGTTAATGGATCAAACCATGAAATCCTTTCTATTTCGTCTCCAAAAAATTCAATTCTTAATGCCTCCTTATCTGAGTCAGCAGGATAAATGTCTACAGTATCTCCTCTTACTCTAAAAGTAGCTCTTCTAAAATCAAGATCATTTCTTGTATATTGAAGTGCGGACAGTCTTAAAACTAAATCTCGCTGAGAAATCATATCGCCCCTATCGAGATGAACTACCATCTTAAGATAGGATTCAGGAGCTCCTAAACCATATATTGATGAAACTGTTGCTACAACAACAGTATCGTTTCTTTCTATAAGAGCCTTTGTTGCGGATAATCTCATTTGCTCTATGTGCTCATTTATTGATGCGTCTTTTGCGATGTAAGTATCTGAGGTTGGTACATATGCTTCTGGCTGATAGTAATCATAATAAGACACAAAATATTCAACTGAATTATTGGGGAAAAAATCCCTAAACTCTCCATAAAGCTGAGCGGCAAGCGTCTTGTTATGAGCCATCACAATAGCAGGCCTTTGTGTTTCTTCAATAACTTTAGCCATAGTGTAAGTTTTGCCAGAACCGGTAACTCCGAGAAGAGTTTGATGAAGCAATCCATCATTTAATCCCTCAACCAAATTATCTATAGCCTCTGGTTGTGAACCTGCTGGTGAAAAATTACTTACAACTTCAAGTTTTTTTTGATTCTGATCATTCATCTTTTTCTAAAAATTACTTATAATGCACAGCTGTTAACGTTCCTCAGTAGCTCAGCGGTAGAGCAGTTGACTGTTAATCAATTGGTCGTTGGTTCGATCCCAACCTGAGGAGCCATTTTACATTTATTCTAAAAATTTTCATTTAAGAATTCAAAATAAAAAATTTCTTTAGCAAGTTAAAAATATCATCCCTCGTTTTAAGAAATGCTTTTTTTGATTGTATGCTGCTAAAGTTATCATTGTCAGGATCTTCATTTGGCCAATGTAAAGCATTTGTAGAATCTGGTACTACTGGACATACCTCTTCAGCGCACAAGGTTATTACATAATCAAGTTCATTTATAAATTCTTCGTCAATACTATTGATTGACTTGGTTTTATGCGAAGAAATGTCGATTCCTACTTCTTGCATTACCAAAATAGCATCATTGTGAACAGTTTGAGCAGGCTCTGAGCCCGCGCTTCTAATATCATAAGATTTTGGTAGCATATCTCTTGCAAGCCCCTCGGCAATTTGGCTCCTTCCTGAATTACCTACACATAAAAATAAAATATTCATTGATCAAAATTGTGGATTTCTCAATATAAATGTATCTTATAACTAATAAAGATATATTTAAAAGTGTTAAAGAATATTACAGTTGAAAAGATGTTGGGCGGTTTAGATGGACAGCTTGGTGAAGATGATTATACGGAACCACTTGAGATATTAATAAATTCAGCAAACAAAAATAATAAATTTAATGTATTCGGTTCATTTGCTTTTAAGAATCAATTAAAAGACAGATTAAAAGTTAGAAAAAAAATAACTAGTTTTCTTAAAGATAAGCAGTTACAAGAACCAGCTGATCCTGTTTTTGTTACTGGCCTCCCGAGATCAGGAACAACATTTTTATTTAATCTACTATCAATGGATGCTAATAATAGATCTCCATACTATTGGGAAATTATGTCTCCTTTGCCATTGGCTTTAAAAAAGAGTCAAAAAGTATGGAGACAAAGAAAAATTAATTTAGAGCTTAGGCTTGCAAGAACGATCATTCCAAAATTGCGATCAATGCATCATATCAGAGCAGAAACACCTGAAGAATGTGAATTGATTGCAACAATAAATGTACGAAGTTTTGTTTACATGTGTTTTGCTGATGTTCCTGAATATATTGAATATCTTAAAAATTGCAGTTTTGAATCAGTTTTTTTGTGGCATAAGAGATTTTTTCAAATGCTTGAATTAACAGGCAGACCTAAAAGATGGTTATTGAAAGACCCAAGTCATATCGGCCATATTCCAGATATTTTAAAAGCATATCCAAACGCTAAATTTATAAACATTCACAGAGACCCAGCTGAATCAGTTGGATCATTTTGTAGTTTAACAAAAAACATAAGGTCAGCTTTCTCAAAAAATATCAATCCAGAGAATATTGGCAGAATGGTGCTAGATTTTTGGCAACATAATTTAAACAAAGGAATCGAAGATAGAAAATTGCTTGCTCCAAATCAAATTATTGATATAAGTTATAGTGAATTCATTAAAGATCCACTTAACTCCATTAAAAGCAGCTATTCTTTTTTAGGTCTAGATATTGATATTGAGACTGAAAACAAGATGGAACAATACCTAATTGATCAAAAAAATATTCAAAAACAAAAACATATATATTCACTAGAGGAGTTCGGATTAACAAAAAACGATGTTAAAAATCAATTTAAGGACTATATTATGAATTACGAATTTTAATGATAAAATCACAAATTAAATTCAGGAAAATTTATTGAATAAATATAAAATTTCAACTTTTTTAACTCTTGCGTCATTAGTTTTATTAATAAGCTCATGTGCTGAAAATACAGACATTAAAGAGGCTAAAAAACCTATGGAGAAAACTATGACAAAAGTTACTATTACAACTTCTTTTGGTGATATTCGATTAGAGCTTAATGACGAAAAAGCACCTATTACAGTAGACAATTTCAAAAAAATTGCTCAATCTGGATATTATGAAGGAACTGTCTTTCATAGAGTTATTAATGGTTTTATGATTCAGGGTGGTGGCTTAACTGCTGATATGAATAATAAATCCAGTGGAACAAGCCCTATACAGAACGAAGCAAACAATGGTCTTCCTAACGATCGAGGAACAATTGCAATGGCAAGAACAATGGATCCTCACTCAGCCACGAGTCAATTTTTTATCAATCATAAGGATAATTCATTTCTAAATCATACTGGTGAAAACTCACAAGGATGGGGTTATGCTGTTTTTGGTTCTGTAACCGAAGGAATGGATGTCGTAGATCAAATTGCTGAAGTGTCTACAGGTTCATCAGGAGGCCATCAAGATGTACCTGAAGAGGTTATAACAATTGAGTCTGTTACTATTAGTGAATGAAGCCACGCTTTATATCAGATATACATCTAAGCGAAAATAATCCTCATTTAACTAATGCGTTTAAAAAATTTCTAAATGAATCTAAGGAGGCATGCACCCATCTCTTCATATTAGGTGATTTATTTGAAATTTGGATTGGTGATGATGATAACAATCCTTTCATTCAAGATATAAAGCAAGCTCTTATTGACTTTACTTCAGATGGTCCGGAAACATTTCTGATGCATGGCAACAGAGATTTTTTAATTGGTGAGACTTTTGCAAATGAAGTTGGAATTTCTATACTTTCTGATCCTCATACATTAGATATAAATGGTATGAAGACAATCTTAAGCCATGGAGATTTCTTATGCACTGATGACGCTGATTATATAGAATTCAGAAATGAAGTTAGGTCTAAAGAATGGCAGAAAAATTTCTTATCTAAAAGCATTGATGAAAGAAATGAAATTGCAAACGCGTTAAGATCTGACAGCAAAGATGCTACTTCTGATAAGTCTCTTGAAATAACAGATGCAAATCTTGAAACAGTAAATAATTTCATTCAAGAAAATAAACCAAGTATTTTTATCCACGGTCATACACACAGACCAAAAATACATGAACATATTTCAACTAAAAGAGTCGTTTTGGGCGACTGGGGCCAGTTTGGTTGGTGCTGTTCTATTACAGATAAAGACATAAATTTAAAAGAATTTAAAATCTAAAAACCATATTGTTTTAAATTCAAATATACTGTATATTTATACAGTATTTAGTAATTCCTATGAAAGTTGACTATATCGGAAAAATTTCTGAAGAAAATCTGCCGGCAATATTTGTGCCCTATTTTCTTGAATCAGTCCATGCAGGGTTCCCCAGCCCTGCTAGTGACTATATTGAAAGTCCAATAGATCTCAATAAACACCTAATCAAGAATGGAGCTGCAACTTTTTTAGTAAGGGCTCAAGGCCAATCCATGGTTGGATCTGGCATTACTGATCAAGCGGTTTTAATAGTCGATAGAAGTATTAAGCCATCTCATGACAGTATTGTGGTTGCAACAATAGATGGTGAATTTGTATGCAAGAGATTAAAACTAAAGCCAAGGATGTGTTTGATGCCAGATAATCCTGACTACCCTCCCTTGTTTATAAATCATGGCCAAGAGCTAGAAATTGTTGGAACCGTTACAGCAGCTATTAATAAGTTCTAATGGCTTTTGCTCTCGTAGATTGTGAAAGTTTTTATGCGTCTTGCGAAAGAATTTTTCGTCCTGATCTAAAAAATATACCTATTGTTGTTCTTTCTAATAATGACGGCTGCGTAATTGCTAGAAGTACAGAAGCAAAAAAAATGGGAATTGGAATGGGAGTCCCTTGGTTTAAAGTCAGAGAGAATTTCTTAAAACAAAATGGACAAGTATTTTCATCTAACTTCACTTTTTATGGAGATATATCTGCAAGAGTTATGAATATACTCGAAGGTTTTGTTCCTAGAGTAGAAATATACAGCATTGACGAAGCATTCTTAGATTTTGATACGTTAAAACAAAACTATGATCTATATGACTTTAGTTGTCATATAAGAGCTCTAGTAAGACAGTGGACCGGGATACCAGTAAGAATTGGAATAGCTCCAAACAAAACACTAACCAAAATAGCGTTAAATGAAATCAAAAGAAGAAACATTCCAGCATCAGTATTATATCTTTCAAGTAAAAAAGAAATTCGAAATGCCCTTGCCCATACATCAGTAAATAAAGTTTGGGGAGTTGGAAGGAGGCTTACTGAGCATTTAAATAAAGCAGGTATTAATACCGCTTTAGATCTTGCTCAGATTAGTCCTCAAAATATTAGAAAAAAATTTAGCGTTGTGCTTGAAAGGACAGTTAGAGAACTTCGAGGTGAGAGATGTCTTGATATTGATGATGACATCTCTTCAAAAAAACAAATTGTTGTAAGCAGGAGTTTTGGGCAAAGAATTTCTAATTTAAAAGAATTAAGACCAATAGTAAGCAACTTTGCTGTAAGAGCAGCAGAAAAATTAAGAAATGAGAAACAGAAATGTTCTCAAGTTTCTGTTTTTGTAAAAACCAGTCCCTTTAATAAAAACAAACCTCAGCACTCAGACCTAAAAACAATTGGTCTTCTTACTCCTACAAATGACACTAGAGATATTCTTATAGCTGCAAAAAAAGGACTATTATCAATATTTAGACCTGGCTATGATTACGCTAAAGCAGGGATTATTCTGACTAAATTCTCTGATGAACAAACTAGACAATACTCCTTATTCAAAGATCCCAATGAACCAAAAGAAAATACAAAATTTATGAAATATATTGATCAAATGAATGCCTATGAAACGCAAATTTATTTTGCATCGCAAAATACTAAGAAATGGTCTCCCATGAAGCAAAATATGACGTCACCAAAATATACAACAAACTGGTACGAATTACCTTTAGTAAACTAAGACTATATAAGATCGATGGAAAATTCCTTGAGAATATTAATATCTACAACAGTAAGCGCCTTTTTATTCGTTCTTTTTAAAAAAACTTTAGGTGGACAATCATTATCATATGCTTCTTTCCATCTTTCAGCGCAAAGACACCAAGAGTCACCATTTTTGAGGCCAGGAAAATTAAACTCAGCTCTAGGTGTTGATAAATCATTTCCTCTATTCTTTGAAAACTCAAGAAACTCTTCTGTAACTTGAGCACAAATAACATGAAGGCCTCTATCAAGATTATCGGTATGGCAAAAACCATCTCTAAAAAAACCTGTTATGGGATCTGAGCAGCACTCTTCAATTTCTTCGTTGAAAACATTGAATTGTTTTTCTGGCATATTATTTTTCGAACTCACAGGTCATTTTTGCAACAACCTCACCTTCAACTTTTAAATTAAGTTTAGATCTACCCTCCATAGTGCCAGATACAATACATTGCTCAATGCTTTCTTCAACGATCTTACGAACAATCTGCTTAAGTTCATTTACTGATAATTCGCTTACTTTTCTAGCATCAGACTGTTCGTCAGCTACTATAAAAAAAGGAATAAGAAGTGTTGTTAATAAAATATATTTCATAGGGACCTCATTTAGTTAATTTTCAATTGTATAATTATTGTAAATGCTCTTAAGCATCAATCAACTATATAGATGAATAAATTAAAAGTTCTTTACAATAAAAAATGTTCAATTTGTAACTATGAAATTGAGCATTACAAAAAGAGGTCTAATTTGGACTACGTTGACTGTAGCGAAATGGATGAAAAGTATCTGAAAAAACTTCATATAAAGTTTGAAGATGGATTAGAATTGTCAGGTGTCGAGGCGTTTATTTTCGTCTGGGAAAAAACGGATGGATATCAATGGCTAGCAAAATTAGTCAAACTACCTTTAATAATTAATATTGCAAAATTTTGTTATTCCATAATAGCATTTTTATTATTTTGGAGGTATAAAATTTTTATTAAATGAGAATGATAATCAAAATAATTATCATTAAAAAAATACCTTATATCAGTAGTTTACAATATAATTAATTAGCCTATAATTATCTTATTAATATCTAATATTAGGATAATTCATATGGAAAACGCACAAATAGAATCTAATAAAGTTTGCAGTATTTTGAATGAAATTATGGAATACGAATTAGCTGGGGTAGTCAGATATACACACTCCTCCATGATGGTAAGTGGACCATACAGATTACCGATTGTGACTTTCTTAAAAGAACAAGCTTCTGAATCGCTTCTTCATGCACAACAAGCTGGTGAAAAAATTGCTGGATTAAATGGGCATCCAAGTCAAAAGATTGCAAAAATTGAAGAAACAAATAGACATTCAATAAAAGACATACTTGTAGAAAGTTTAGAACATGAATTACATGCATTGAGCTTGTACAAAAAATTACTTCAATCGGTAGAAAACAAATCTGTGTATCTAGAAGAATATGCCAGAGCTCAAATTAGTGAAGAGGAACAACATTCACTTGAGTTGAAAATTATGCTCAAGGACTTTAGCTAAAGTTTTTTAAAATATCTTTCGTGATGAACTTGTGATAATTCTAAAAGCTCTTGGTTGATTTCATCCTTAATTGTTTTAGGATTAAATTGCACTAAACATTTGATACCAAAACTTTCGATGTCGAATTTTTGAGATCCAGCTGCTCTCAATAAATCAAAAATCCATGTTAAGGGATCAAGAGCATGATTAAAGTTGATTGCCTTTTCTTCAAGTTTTGAAATGAATAAATCTCTATCAATAATTTTAAATCTACGTTTTAGAATTTTTACTTTGAATTGTTCAAGTCGATCATTGATGATTTCTCTTTCTTCAAGTGAATATTTTGTCCAACTCACAATTTCGTGCGAAAAACGCTTACAGCCCTTGCAGACTTCATCACCAAAAGTAGTGGAACATATTCCAAGACATGGTGTAGATGATCGTTTTTTTTGTAATTTGCGCACATATTAGATAATAACTCATTTTTAAATAAAATTTAGCTATTTAGTGGCTATCTTTAGCTATAAGAGTAAAATATGGCCATCGGAGACCAGACGATGTTGAAAAACTATAAAAAACACGTCGAAGAAAGGGCAAAACAGAATATACCGCCTCTTCCTTTAGACGCCGAACAGACCTCAAATCTGGTGGATTTGCTTAAATCTGAGCATGAGGAATCTGATCTACTACTTTATCTTCTAAAAGAGCGGGTTCCTGCTGGAGTTGACCAATCTGCATACGTAAAAGCAGCTTTTCTCGCAGATATAACTACCGAAAAAACGACTAGTCCTTACATAAGCAAAACCGAAGCAGTAGAAATTCTAGGAACAATGTTGGGAGGTTATAACATTGAGCCTTTAATAAAATGCTTGGAAATAGAAGGACTTGGTCAGTCTGCTGCAAATGCATTAGGCAATACTCTCTTAATATTTGATGCATTTAACGAAATATTCGAGCTATCAAAGAAAAATAAATATGCAAAACATGTTATTGATGCATGGGCTGAAGGAAAATGGTTTACTGAAAAAACAGATATTGATAAACAAATAAAGCTGACTGTTTATAAAGTACCAGGTGAAATTAATACTGATGACCTATCTCCAGCGACAGATGCATGGTCAAGACCAGATATACCTCTGCACGCTCTAGCAATGTTTAAAATGCCCAGGGAAGGCCTTGACAGACCCCTAGAAACTATTGAAGAACTAAAAAAGAAAGGCAATCCGCTTGTTTTTGTTGGAGATGTTGTTGGTACAGGCTCATCAAGAAAATCAGCTACAAATTCTGTGCTTTGGCATATGGGGGATGAAATTCCACACATTCCGAATAAAAAAGAAGGGGGTTTTTGTTTCGGAGGAAAGATAGCTCCTATTTTCTTTAATACTCTGGAAGATTCTGGTGCCTTCCCTATTGAAATGGATGTAACAGATTTAGAAATGGGACAGGAAATTATTCTTGAGCCATTCAACGGCAAAGTTCTTGATGCTAATACAAATGAAGTAATCACTGAATTTGAATTAAAAACTGATGTTATTTTAGATGAAGTAAGGGCAAACGGCAGGATACCATTAATTATTGGACGTCAACTTACTGACAAAACTAGAGATGCACTTGGTATGAAACCAACAAATATTTTTAGGAGACCTGATTCTCAAGATAAATCTGATAAGGGCTTTACTCTTGCTCAAAAAATGGTTGGTAAAGCATGTGGAATTAAGGGTGTAAGACCAGGAGTTTATTGTGAACCTAGAATGACTACAGTGGGATCTCAAGATACTACTGGTCCAATGACAAGAGATGAACTAAAAGAACTAGCATGTCTTGGTTTTTCTTCTGATTTAGTAATGCAGTCTTTCTGCCATACAGCAGCATATCCAAAACCAGTTGATATTGAGACACAACATACTCTTCCAGATTTCATTATGAATCGAGGTGGTGTATCTCTTAAACCTGGAGATGGAATAATACATTCTTGGTTAAATAGGATGCTGATTCCAGATACTGTTGGCACAGGTGGTGATAGTCATACAAGGTTTCCAATTGGAATAAGTTTTCCTGCCGGATCAGGCTTGGTTGCATTTGCTGCTACGCTTGGTGTAATGCCACTTGATATGCCTGAGTCTGTATTGGTCAGGTTTAAAGGTGAGATGCAGCCTGGAATAACTCTACGAGATCTTGTTAATGCAATACCATATGCTGCAATACAAAAAGGTTTGTTGACTGTTGAAAAAGAAGGCAAAAAAAATATTTTTTCTGGTAAATGTCTTGAAATTGAAGGGCTGCCTAATTTAAAAGTTGAACAAGCATTTGAATTATCAGACGCTTCTGCTGAGAGATCTGCCTCAGGCTGTACAGTTCGTTTGAGTAAAGAACCAATTATTGAATATTTAGAGTCAAACATAATAATGCTTAGATGGATGATAGCTAGTGGATATGGTGATTCAAAAACAATCGAGAGAAGAGCTCAGGCAATGGAAGAATGGATTAAGAATCCGGAACTTCTTGAACCAGATGATAATGCAGAATATGCAGAAGTTATTGAGATTAATCTTAATGAGATTACAGAGCCACTTCTTGCATGTCCAAATGATCCTGATGATATTAAAACTTTATCAGAGGTATGTGGAGATAAGATTGATGAGGTATTTATCGGATCATGTATGACAAACATTGGGCACTTTAGAGCTGCCAGTCATCTTCTAAAAAAATATGATGGAACCAAGGCAAAACTTTGGATATCTCCACCCACAAAAATGGATGAACAGCAACTCAAAGAGGAAGGAGTCTTTGAAACTTTCGTTACATCCGGTGCCAGAACTGAATTACCTGGTTGCTCCTTATGTATGGGTAATCAAGCAAGAGTGCTTGCAGGAGCCACTGTTGTATCAACATCAACAAGAAATTTCCCAAATAGGCTTGGTGACGGAGCAAATGTATATTTAGCGTCAGCAGAATTAGCAGCAATTGCATCAATTGTTGGCGAATTGCCGACTCATGAAGAATATATGAAATATATGAACGAAATTAATCCGTTTTCAAATGAAATATATCGATATTTAAATTTTGATGAAATACCAGCTTACGTTAACAGCGCAAACTCTGCAGAGATACCAGCAATAAATATAGTTAATCCCAGCTAACCTCTAGCTTTTGATTTTTCCCTTTGAATTTTTAATTCATCCTTTCTAGAATTTTCAAGCTCTTCAAGATAATTCTCACCAAGCGGCGTAATGTATTCTCCAGTAAATATAGAAGTTTCAAATTCTTTTATTGAAGGATTACCCTCCTGTACAGCATTAATCAAATCATCCAGTGTTTGATATATTAACCAATCTGCATCTATTTCTTTAGCAACTTCTTCGTCAGTTCTGTTTGATGCGATTAATTCCGAAGTTGCTGGCATATCAATACCATATAGATTTTGGTATTTAATAGCCGGTGCGGCCGAAGCAAAATAAACTTTCTTAGCACCAGCTTCTCTTGCCATCTCAATAATTTTTTTACTTGTAGTTCCTCTGACTATTGAGTCATCAACAAGCAAGACATTTTTACCTTGAAACTCAAGATCAAGAATATTTAATTTCCTTCTTACCGATTTTTTTCTTTCTTCTTGATATGGCATTATAAAAGTTCTTCCAATATATCTATTTTTAACAAAACCTTCTCTGTACGGAACATTAAGTTCGACAGCTAACTGATGTGCGGCAGTAGTTGAGCTATCTGGAATAGGAATAACAACATCAATATCATGATCAGCTTTTGTTTTTAGTATATTAGCTGCAAGCCTTGACCCCATTCTCATTCTTGCTTTATAAACTGAAATTTCATCAATCTTAGAATCAGGTCTTGAAAAATATACATACTCAAAAATACAGGGTCTTATTTGTGGACTATCTGAACATTGTTGTGAGTGTAAAGAACCTTTTTTATCAATAAAAACTGCTTCTCCTGGATCAATATCACGTAATTTCTTAAAGCCTTGGGATATAAATAGTGAATCTTCTGATGCAATTATGTATTCATCTCTTGTTTTACCTTTTCTAATTCCTATTGATAAAGGCCTGATACCATTATTATCTCTAAATGCAAGTAAACCGTGACCAGTAATCAAAGCAAGAACTGCGTATGCACCATCACATCTGATATGTGTTTTGGTAACTGCCTTAAAAATATGTTTTGCTGAAGGGTAGATCTCTCTTTGTTTTGCGAGTTCATGCGCAAATATATTTAATAATACCTCTGAGTCTGAATCAGTATTTAAGTGACGCATTTCTGCTCTAAAAAGCTCATTAGAAAGTTGTTTTGAATTTGTTAAATTCCCATTATGAGCAAGAGTGATTCCATAAGGTGAATTTACGTACATTGGTTGAGCAAATTCTTTCCCTGCACCACCTGCGGTAGGATATCTGACATGGCCTATTCCAATATTTCCAATTAGTTTATCCATATGCCTTTGTTGGAAAACATCTCTGACATATCCCATTGATTTTCTAGAATTTAGTTTGTCATTTTCATCGCAGACAACCATTCCAGCTGCATCTTGGCCTCTATGCTGAAGCATAAGAAGTGCATCGTATATTTCTGCAGCAACGTTTGTTTCAGCAGAAATTCCAACTATTCCACACATTAAGAATCCCCTTCTTGAGTGTCTTTTTTATTTGACTCTGGTACTAATTCCTTTTTTGGTTGTAAAGGTTCGATTAAGTCCATAGCCTCCTCAACTATATCCTTATTATCCACCAATTCTCTGAAATATGCTTCTATCTGAGGAGCATATTTTTCTATAATGGGCGTTATTTTAGAGTCGTTTATTAGATCGGTTGTTTTTAAGCTATTAGGCAAAAGTAAAAAAATAGCAAATAAAACTATTAGTCCTCTTGTCAGACCAAATAGAACACCAAGAAATCTATCAAAACCAGATGCACCTGACCATTTAATGAGTTTGCTTATAAATTTTATAACAATGCCCCCAAGAAATATAAAAACTACGAAAACAGTTATATATGAAAGAATTTTAGAAATTTCAGGATTTCCAATATACTCGTCAATTTTAGGAGTTGCTAAAAACTCTAAGCTTATTGCTGCTATAAAAGCAGCAACCCATAGAAATAAAGATAAAAATTCTTTTGTAAATCCTCTAGAAAAAGAAATTAAACCAGAAGCGATTAAGACAATAAGAATAAACCAATCCGCAAAATTTAAGCCTAAAGCTTCCACCTAGATATTTCCTCACTTTGAGATTCAGATAATCTCTGAATAGCTTTCATATTATCTACAATATCATTTTCTGATAAAAAAGGGCCAACATATAATACAAATAATTCTTTATTGCTTTCTAGTGATTCAAAAAATGCTGGGAACCCTCCATTATTAATTTGTATAACGAGTTCTTCTGTTTTAGTTTGTGATGAGAGAACATGTGCTCTATAAACGTAAAAATCGAAATCAGATTCAGAAAAATTTTTAAATGAAGATATTTCATTGTCATAATTTGATATTTCATTTGTATTGTCAGGAAATTTTAAATCTGAAATATTTTCATCAGGATAAAATATAAAAATTAGAGCCAATAGAATAGAAATAAATACTGAGAAGCCGACTAATCTCTCTAGACTCATTGAGTTTTATATATTTTTTTTAAAATTCTGCTAATAGTTGTTCTTAGATCTTTCCTATGAACAATCATATCAATCGCGCCATTACTTAAAAGATATTCTGACTTTTGAAAATTATCAGGCAATTCTAACCTAACGGTTTGTTCAATAACCCTTCTACCAGTGAAGCCGCTCAAGGCATTTGGTTCCGCAATATTAATGTCACCCAACATAGCTATACTTGCAGAAACACCGCCGTATATTGGATCAACTAAAACAGATATATATGGCAACTTTTCTTTTTTTAATTTTTGAATAGCTGCTGAAGTCTTGGCCATTTGCATTAAAGATATCATTGACTCTTGCATCCTAGCTCCTCCGCTAGTAGCAAAGCAAATAAAAGGTATTTTATTTTCAATCGCGGTGTTAATACCTTGTACAAATTTTTCACCAACAACGCTGCCCATTGATCCACCCATGAATCTAAATTCAAATGCTGCCACAACCACCTTTATTTGATCTAATTCACCAGTTACAACAATTATTGCTTCTTTTTCACCAGTTGATGCTACGGCTTCTTTTACTCTTGATGTGTAATATTTTGAATCTTTAAATTTAAGAGGATCCTTAGTCGTTAAATCTGGAGCAATTTCTTTAAAGTTGCTATTATCAAGAAACATTTCAAGCCTTTGTCTTGCTCCAATTCGAAGGTGATAGTCGCATTTAGGACAAACAAATAAAGATTTTTCAAGCTCTGGAGCGTAAAGTACAGACTCACATTTTTTGCATGAACTCCATAATCCATCAGGTACTTTTCTTTTAGATTTGAAAGTACCAATTGATGGAATTAATCTTCTTAACCAATTCATGTTATTGCATTTTTTATGTCAGCTATGTATGAACCTATCTTATCAAATTCTTTAGTACTAGAACTTTCTTCAATCATTTTTACTATTGATGATCCGATAATAACTCCGTCAGCACAACTCGAAAGAGCCTTTGCATCATCAGGTGATTTAATTCCAAAACCTGCGAGTGTTGGAACTTTTGCATATTTTTTTATTTCTCTAATATTTTTCTTAATCTCATCAACATCTAAATTTGAAGATCCTGTAACTCCCCTTAAAGTAACATAATAGATAAATCCGGTGCTATTATTAGCAATCAACTTAATTCTGTCATTTTTGGTTGTTGGTGATATTAAGGAAATAGTATTTATATTTTCATTTTTAATTCCATAATCAGCTATATCAAGCTCGCCTGGAATGTCTACTACAAGTATAGAATCAACTGAATTATTTTGATTCTTTTCAATAAGATCCTTATAGAAAATAAATGAATTCAAATATCCCATTAAGACAATGGGAGTTTCTTCGTCTTGTGATCTGAATTTTTTTATTAATTCAAAAACATCTTCAAGAGATATTTGTTTGTTTATTGCACGATCATGAGCTCTTTGAATAATAGGTCCTTCAGCAATTGGATCGGTAAATGGAACTCCAACCTCTATAATATCTACACCTGATTTTACAAACATATGCATAATCTCAAGAGTAGAATCAATATCTGGATCACCTGCAACTAAATATGCAACTAAAGCTTTCTGATTTCTTTTTTTTAACTCTTCAAGTTTATCGGTAAGCCTGTTCAAAACTTAATACCATCTATTTCTGCAACGGTGTTAATATCTTTGTCACCTCTGCCTGATACATTAACAACAATGTTTGAATCACTATCAAATTCTTTCATTAGCTTATCTAAGTAGGCAAAGGCATGAGCAGTTTCAAGAGCAGGAATAATACCCTCATACTCTGAAACTTCATGAAATGCTCTTAGAGCATCTTCGTCACTAACTGCAACATATTCAGCTCTTCCAGAGTCTTTTAACCAGGAATGCTCAGGACCTACGCCAGGATAATCTAGGCCTGCAGATACTGACTTAGTTTCCTTTACTTGTCCTTTATCATCTTGCATGAGATAACTTAAAGCTCCATGGAGCACACCTGGCTCACCGTCATTTAACGGTGCTGCGTGTTCACCTGTTTCTATGCCCTCTCCACCTGCCTCCACACCAATTAAGCGAGTTTGGTTCATATCAATAAAAGGATAAAAAACGCCCATTGCATTAGATCCCCCTCCTACACAAGCAACAATTGCGTCTGGCATAGCATTGAAAAGTTTTTTTGATTGGTCGATAAGCTCTTCTCCAACAACGGAGTTGAAGTCTCTGACTATCATTGGATATGGATGAGGGCCTGTAACACTTCCAATGATGTAATAAGTATCATCGACGTTTGTAACCCAATCTCTTAAAGCTTCATTTAACGCATCTTTAAGTGTGGCAGATCCAGAATCAACTGAATGAACTTGAGCACCTAATAACTTTATTCTATAAACATTCAAAGATTGTCTTTGAACATCTTCTGCTCCCATATAAATATGACATTCCAAACCCAATCTTGCAGCAACGGTTGCAGTAGCAACACCATGTTGACCAGCTCCAGTCTCAGCAATGATGCGCTTTTTTCCCATATGTTTGGCCAAAAGTATCTGCCCAATAGTGTTATTTATTTTATGCGCGCCTGTATGATTTAAATCTTCTCTCTTAAGCCAAATTGATCCAGATCCATAATGTTTTGTGAGTCGTTCAGCAAAATATAAAGGAGATGGTCTACCTACAAACTCAGAAAGATCTTTATAAAATTGATCTTTAAAATCATTATTATCTTTTAGTTTTTTATATGTATCCTCTAATTGTTCTAGAGCATACATCAAAGTTTCAGGTACAAATTTTCCTCCATACTGGCCAAAAAATCCGTCACTATCTGGTAAATTATTTATTTTTGAACTCATTTTTAAAATTTTTTTAAAATGTCTTTAACTAGGCTAATATCTTTAATGCCGACAGATAATTCGACACCTGAATTAATATCTATACACCATGGCTGTATACATATTGCATTATCAACATTTTTAATATTAATTCCACCTGAAAGTACAATTTTATGGTGCAAATTTGATTTTTCGAATATCTTCCAATCAAAAGAATCACCTGTTCCTCCATAAATTCCTTTTTTATATGTTTCAAGAAGAATTGCTGATGCATCAGGATAATTCTCAATGAGATTAATGCTGTCAGAGTTTTTTATTCTAATTACTTTCCAAAATTCATGCTTAAAAGATTTACAAAACTGATTTGTTTCATCTCCATGAAATTGAATAATGGGATTCTTAAAATATGATGATGTTTGATTTATAAACTCTTCTGTTGCATTAACGTATACGCAAACAGGCCTCTTATTGCGAAAGTCGAAATTTGCAATACTTCTCAAGAATTCTTCGGTCACATTTCTTGGACTAGAATCATAAAAAATAAAGCCAAGATAACTAATATCATCTAACTCAGTGACTTCATTCAGAAAATTTAAATTAGATATCCCACAAATTTTTACTAAAGGTTTCATTATATTTTGAACCTATTTAATAGATTAGTTTCCATAGTTTTGAGCTTTGAATCTTCATTATATTGAGGGCCTAGGAAAAATAAACCTTTTGCTGGAGCTGTTCTTCCAGCAGAATTTCTATCAAGTTTTTCTAGAACATCTTTAATAGATAAGTTATGTTCCGATTTAGCAATATCTATAAGAGTACCGACCATAATTCGGACCATATTTTGTAAAAAAGCATTAGCTACAACATTAACAATTATAAATTTATCTTGCTCTTCAATATTAATGTCGAAGATAGTTTTTATTGGATTTTTTGAATTACAGTTTTTACTTCTAAATGAGGAAAAATCATGTTTTCCAAGAAACATTTGTGATTGATTTTTCATTGATAATATATCGATTTTATTTGTAACCCAATGACAATATTTATCAAAAAACAGTGGTTTGTTTTTTGAATTATAAATTACATAAGCATAACTTCTTTTAATTGCTGAAAATCTAGAGTCAAAATCCTCTGGAACTTGAAATATTTTTTTCACAGCTATTGTTTTTGGTAGATTTGAGTTAATGCCTTTTATCCAACTTAAATTATCTCTGATAATTTCTGTTTCAAAATCAAAAACTTGAGATATAGCATGAACTCCGGCATCTGTTCTACCAGAATAATTTATTGTCACTTTGCGATCAGTGATTTTCTTCAATGACTCCTCTATCATTTGCTGAATGGTAGTGGCATTTTTTTGACGCTGGAAACCGGAAAAATTTGTTCCATCGTACTCTAAGGTAGCAGCAAATTTCACAATTATTTAATTTTACTAATCAAACCAGATGCTTGATCAACTATTGCTTCTTCATCAGAATTTTGAATCAGCTCATTTAAGATATTTTTTGCTTTTTCAAGTTCTTCCATTTCGATATACATAACAGCAAGATCTAGTTGCTGTTGCGATTCGTTATTTTCAACACTGAGACCACTTGGCATAGACTTCTCAGAATCATCTTCTCTAACCTCTTCAAAATCGTAATCAATTTTGTTCCTGGATTTTCTAATATTTTTTAAATTTATGAATATGAGAGCTAAAAATATTCCTGAAACTAGAGATATTACCGAAATAAATAAAATATCAACAATTCTAATATTATTGCCTTTTGAAATACTCTTAGAATCATTAACGTCTTCAAGAAAACTTTCTGCAGTTTGATTTTCAACTTTAAAACTGAGATCCCTTGTATTCATCTCAATTAACTCTTTTGGTGAAAGTGAGTCATCAATAGAAATGTTTTCAATCTTGGAATTAGGTGTTTCTACTGTTAATTTTTGATTATCCTCTACACTGGGTGCAGTTAAAACCAATAATGATTTAGAAGCAAGTGAAAATCTAGAAGAATAAATCTCGTTCATTTCCAAAATTGAATCTTTGGCATATTGATATGAAATATCCCTTATTTCAGAATTCATTGGAATATTTATGTCAATATCTTTTCTTATAAGATTAATATTATCGTTAATGAATGCATCCTTATTTCCCAGATAAATAGACCACATTATTTGATATATTGATAAATCATCAGATTTAGATTTTATTTTCTCTGCCATGCTCCACACAGTGGTTATTTCTGAAGCTTCAATAATTCTTAATTCATCCGTTATTTCCTCTTCTTCAGAGATCTCTTTAATATTTGTCGATAATGGACTGTCTAATTTTCTAGGGACACTTTCTGATATGCTCATTTCAGCGGATGAATTTCTAATCTTTGAGGGAAGAAATATAAAAATATCTTTTTGAAAATCATCCTTAATTTTTAGTTGAAAGCTGAAATAATCTTCTTCATATTTATCTGATAGAACAATTTTGAGAACTTGATAAGAATCAAAATTTTCAATTAAGGTATAAATAATTTTTTCTTTATCAATGGGCAGATCGGATTTATATTCATTTAAAACAATGTCTTTATCCATCAAATAGGCATTTTCAATTTTTATATCAATGACCCTCTCATCATTTGAATTTAACTTAATTTTTGGCGAAGAGAGAAATGGATCTGCAAAAATATTTATACTGATTATTAAAAAAAAGAAAAATACAAATGACTTCCTCATAATTTGTTTTTAATAATCAAACTTTCTAAGATTTGAACACAATTTAAAGCTGCACCTTTTCCATAAACATTATCTGCAACAATCCACATTGATATCCAATTTTCGTTATTGATTTGTTCTACCCTAATTCTCCCAACGAAAACTTCTTCCGTGTCGTTAGCATGCTCATGTGGAGTTGGATATTCATTATTTTCTGGATTGTCGAATAATTTCAGGCCTTTTGTTTCTTTTAATAGTTTATGAATTTCTTCCTTTGATGTTTGTTTCTCAGTTCGACAAAATACTGCTTCTGAATGACCATTTATTACTGGTACTCTTACACAAGTTGATTGAACAGGAATTTTTGGATCAAGAATTTTTTGCGTCTCCCAAGCAATTTTCATTTCCTCTTTTGTAAAATCGTTTTCGAGAAAAACATCACAGTGAGGAATCACGTTACCAGCAATTCTTTTTGGATAAACATTTATATCTTCCAGTCCAGATAATTGGTTCTCTAATTCAGAAATTGCATCTTTGCCAGTGCCAGAGACTGCTTGATATGTAGCAACATTAATAAAGTTTATTTTCAACTGGCTGTGTATTGGATGAATTGCCAGTAAAAGTTGCGATACAGAACAATTTGGATTAGATATCAATGATGGATTTTTTAGATTTTCAATTGATTCATTGTTAATTTCAGGAATAACAAGTGGAATGTTTTCTTGATATCTAAACTCAGATGACATATCAATAACATAAATATTTTCATCAACAAACGATTGCGCATATTTTCTTGCAACTTTTGACCCAGCTGAAAATATGGCAATATTTATTTTTGATCTATCAAAAGAATCTAAATCAGAAATAGTATATTTTTCATTGTTTAAAAACACCTCAGAACCAACTGACGAATTACCAATTGGGTAAAAATTATCAATAGGGATTTTTTTATTCTCAATAACCTTTAAAATCTTCTTTCCAACAACTCCTGAAGCTCCAATCAATGCTAAATTTACTGAGTTACTCATAGTCAATTAAATCAATAATTTTATCTGCTACTTCGCTAGTTTTAATAAAATTATTATCAGTAGTTATATCTTTAGTTCTGAAGCCTTTTTGAATGAAAGTTGCTATTGCGGTATCTATTTTGCTCGATATTTCTTGTTCGTCTAATGAAAATTTTAATGCCATTGATAATGAGGAGATCATAGCAATTGGATTTGCCACATCATATCCAGCAATATCAGGTGCACTTCCGTGACATGGCTCATACATTCCTTTAAAAGAATTATCCAAAGAAGCAGATGGCAACATACCAATAGAGCCTGTCAATGTTCCTGCGATATCTGAGAGAATGTCTCCAAACAAATTACTAGAGACTATTACATCAAATTGATTTGGATCAAGCACTAATTGCATTGCAGCATTATCTGCAAGTTGGTGAGTAAGTTCTACATCAGGATAGTTATGTGACATCTCTGTTATGACAGATCTCCAAAACTTAGACACTTCAAGAACATTTGCTTTATCAACAGAACAGAGTTTTCCATTTCTTTTCTGCGCAGATTCAAATGCTATTTTAGCAATTCTTTTAATTTCATTTTCATCATAAATCATTGTGTTAAACGCATAATTTGGATCTTTGTCTTCTACCAATCCCCTTGGCTCACCAAAATATATTCCTCCGGTAAGCTCTCTAACAATTAAAATATCAAGATCATTAATGATTTCTTTTTTTAATGGAGATGCATTTGACAAATCATTGAACAAAAAAGCAGGTCTGAGGTTTGCAAATAAGTTGAGTTCTTTTCGTAAAGTTAAAAGAGCGTTTTCAGGCCTTAACTCCCAAGTCAAATTATCCCATTTTTCGCCTCCAACTGCTCCAAATAAAATTGCATCTGATACCTTTGCTTCTTCTAAAACATCATTTGGTATGGGTGATCCACATTCATCAAAAGCTGCTCCACCAACGTTCATTTCAGAAATTACATAATCTAGATTATATTTTTCAATAAGAAAACTCAGAATGCTAATAGTAGGCTTCATCACCTCTTTGCCAATGCCGTCACCTGGTAAAACAAGAATTTTTTTAGTCATTTACAAATATCCAAGGTCTATTTTGAATTCTCTTATTCTCAAAATTTGATATCTCTTTTTTGTATTGAAGAGTAATGTCAACATCATCAAGACCAAAGATAATTCTATCGAGTAAATGTTTCTCAACTTCAAAAGAAATTTTTTCTAAATCATTTATACTAATTTCTTTCTTGTGAAGATCTATTGATATTTCAATGAAAGATTTTGATGCTTTTTCAAAAAGTGATTGAATAATGTCTTTACTTAACTTAATGGGCAGAACACCATTTTTAAAACAGTTATTGTAAAAAATGTCACCGAAGGAGCAAGCTATAACAGCTTTAATACCAAAATCTCTGAGAGCCCAAACTGCATGCTCTCTTGAAGATCCACAGCCAAAATTTTCTCTTGCTAAAATTATTTTTGATTCATCATAGGGTTTGTTGTTAAGTATGAAATTTTTATTAATAGTCCTTTCCTCTTTTTTAACGCCTAACTTACCATCGTCCTCATATCTCCATCCATCAAATAGGTAATCTTCAAAGCCGAATTTTTTAATTGATTTCAAGTATTCTGTAGGGATAATTTGATCAGTATCAATGTTATCTCTATCTATTTGAGCAAGAATTCCATCAATAATTAATCCTTCGCTATTTGAGATCATGATGGTTCCCCAACTGTACCATTTATTGCAGTATATGCCGCCATAAGTGGGCTCATAAGGTGTGTTCGACCTAAATATCCTTGCCTTCCTTCAAAATTCCTATTTGAAGTAGATGCACACCTTTCATAAGGTTTAAGTTGATCTGGATTCATGCCTAAACACATCGAACAACCAGGATCTCTCCATATAAAGCCAGCATCTTTAAAAACTTTATCTAAACCTTCTTGTTCAGCTTGCTCTTTTACAAGCCCAGATCCCGGAACAACTATTGCTTCTAAAATATTTTCAGCAATGGTTTTTCCTTTAACTATTTCAGCAGCCTCTCTTAGATCTTCTATCCTTGAATTTGTACATGAGCCTATAAATACTTTATCAAAAATTAAATCTGAGAGTTTTTTTTCAGACTCAATTCCCATATATTTTCTAGCTAAAATAATATTTTTCTGTTCATCAGATGATGATTGAGATGCAGTAGGAATGTTTTCATCAAAATTAACGACCATTTCGGGTGAGGTTCCCCATGTAACTTGAGGTTTAATTTGAGATACATCAATAACCATTTCTTTATCAAAAATGGCGTTATCATCTGTTTGTAATTTTTCCCAATACTTGATGGCCTCTTCCAGCATCTCATCACTTAACATTGAATTTTTTCTAACATAATTAATTGTTGTGGCATCAGGTGCAACTAATCCAACCTTAGCTCCTGCTTCAATTGCCATATTACAAATCGTCATCCTACTTTCTACTGAAATGGAATCAATGTATGAACCTGAAAATTCAATTGCATACCCAGTACCTCCAGCTGTTCCAATCTGGCCTATCAAGTACAAAACAATATCCTTAGATGTAACATTTTCAGAGGGGTTACCTTCAAACTTAACACACATATTTTTTAATTTTGAGACTTTTAGACATTGAGTTGCTAAAACGTGTTCGACTTCAGAAGTTCCGATACCCATTGCAAGACATCCAAGGGCTCCATGTGTAGATGTGTGAGAATCACCACAGACAATTGTCATGCCCGGCAAAGTGTATCCTAGTTCAGGACCAATAACATGAACTATGCCTTGTTTAGAAGATTTAATATCGAATTGTTTTATACCAAATTTATTACAGTTCTTATCTAACTCAACTACTTGGATTTTAGCAATATCATCTTGAATTTGATTGAATCCAAAATCATCACCTCTGATTGTTGGTACATTGTGATCAGGAGTTGCTATATTTGCATTAAGTCTCCAGGGTTTTAAATTTTTCTTAATTAAGCCCTCGAAAGCTTGCGGCGATGTAACTTCATGCAAGTAATGTCTGTCTATGTATATGAGTGACTCGCCTGTATCAAGTTGGCTAACATGATGCTCCTCCCAGAGTTTGTCGTACAAAGTCCTCATTTATTTTATTACTCAAATGGTAGTTTTTGTTCAATATCAGCACACTGTGCTTTATTTATCAATAGATGATCAACCAAAACAAGACTGACCATTGCTTCAGCAATTGGAACTGCCCTAATGCCTACACATGGATCGTGGCGTCCTGTAACCTCAATATCTACTTCTTCACCATCTTTATTTATTGTTTTACCTTTTGTTTGAATGCTAGATGTTGGTTTTATAATGAAGTTTAGGTTTATATCATCGCCATTTGATATTCCACCTAATATTCCACCAGAATTATTTGAAGAATAACCTGATGATGTCATTTCATCTCTAACTTCAGAACCCTTGAGTTCAAGAAGATCATCTGTATTTCCTATGGATACCGACTTAACTGCATTAATGGTCATTATTGCTTTTGCTAAATTTGCATCAAGCTTCTCAAATACAGGATCACCTAATCCAACTGGACAGTTTTTAACAATAATTCTGAGCTTTGCTCCAACAGAATTACCTTCTTTGATTAAGCCATCAAACATTGAATCAAGTTGGGGCAATTTTGATTCATCACAAAAGAAATATTTATTTTTCAAATTTTCGTAATCAAATTTTTCAGCCTTTATTTTTCCAATTTCAGATACGAATCCAAAAACTGAGACTCCTTCATTTTTGAGTATTTTTTTGGCTACAGCTCCTGCTGCTACCCAATTTACAGTTTCTCTAGCACTGGCTCTTCCTCCACCTCGATAATCTCTGTGGCCATACTTAGCCTGATAAGTTATATCAGCATGATTTGGTCTAAAAACATCTTTAATATTTGAGTAGTCTTTTGATTTTTGATCTTTATTATAAATGATCATACTTATTGGGGTGCCGAGTGTTTTTCCCTCGAATACTCCAGATAGTATTTCAACTGAATCATCCTCCTTCCTTTGGGTAGTGACATTTGATTGACCAGGTTTTCTTCTGTCTAAATCTTTTTGAATATCCTTTTCACAAAGATCTATCTGAGGTGGACAGCCATCAAGAATACAGCCCATAGCAGGTCCATGACTCTCTCCAAAAGTCGAAACTCTAAATATTTTTCCAAACGTATTGCCTGACATGGCGATAATTATAGTCCAAAAAGCGTTAAAAGCTTTATTTTATGGGATTTTTGATATGATAAGCACAAATGAAAGCAATCTTAATATGCTAATTTATTTAAAAATTTAGCTCAAAA
>CACOEZ010000008.1:40000-43501 GCA_902626385.1 uncultured SAR86 cluster bacterium | reverse complement strand
GGACCTGAGGTACCCATAATGGATGGAAGCTCAAGTCCTTTTGTTTTTTTAATTCAGTCAGCAGGTCTTGAAGATCAAGATGCGCTCAAAAAGTTTATCAAAGTAAAAAAAGAGGTTACCGTAACCAGAGATGATGCATATGCAACTATCAAACCATTCAATGGTTTTAAGGTTTCCTTTAAAGTTAGCTTTGATCATCCAGTTCATAAAAGATTGCCATCTGAGTCGATTATTGATTTTTCATCAACCTCCTTTGTAAAAGAAGTTTGTCGTGCAAGAACATTTGGTTCTATGAGTGAAGCAGAACTACTCAAATCAAGGAACCTAGCACTAGGTGCAAGCGAGTCAAATGCAATTATATTTGGTGAAGACGAGATACTTAATGATGAGGGTTTAAGATTTAATGATGAAATAGTTAAACATAAAATGCTTGACGCTATAGGTGATTTATATCTTCTTGGTGGAAATTTAATTGGAGAATTCTCAGGCTATAAATCAGGGCATGAACTTAACAATAAACTATTGAGAAAAATTATCGAAGATGATGATGCATATGAAACAGTAGAGTTTGAAAATTCTGAAGATGCCCCTATTTCATACGTGAGGCCACCTTTTGGGGATATAGAATAATTGAATACGGTTTGATTACTTATTAATCTACAATGATGAAAATTTTTTCTAATATATTTGGTTCCAACAATGACAGAATCTTAAAGAAGATGATGAAACATGTCATTGCATCAAACAATCTCGAAGAAGAGCTATCATCAAAACCAGATTCTTACTTTATTAATCTCAAAGATGATTTAAAGAATCAATATATTGAAAGCAACGATGATATTTACTCTATTTTGCCTATGGCATTTGCAGCTGTTCGTGAAGCAAGCAAAAGAACCTTGGGATTGAGACATTTTGACTCACAAATGCTTGGAGGTATTTCTCTTGCTGAAGGAAATATTGCCGAAATGAAAACTGGAGAAGGTAAAACACTAGTTGCAACTTTACCGGCATATCTAAATTCTGTAATAGGCAATAAAGCAGTTTTAGTAACAGTTAATGATTATCTTGCAAAAAGGGATGCTGAATGGATGAGGCCTATTTATGAATATTTAGGTTTATCAGTTGGTGTAGTTAATTCTAATCAGCCAATTAATGAAAAAATTCAATCATATAAGTGTGATGTTATTTACGCTACCAATAATGAACTTGGCTTTGACTATTTAAGAGACAATATGGCCCGTTCTGTTGAAGAGAGAGTTCAATGTTCATTAGATTTTGCAATCGTAGATGAGGTTGATTCAATCCTAATTGATGAAGCAAGAACTCCGCTAATAATTTCTGGACCTTCGTCTGAAAGCTCAGATTTATATAAACAAATTAGAAAATTTATACCCAAACTTACAGAACAGGAGAGAGAAGGAACAGAAGAAGAGCCTCTATTAGATGATGAAAGAGGTCATTACCTTATAGACGAAAAAAATAGAACTGTAGAGCTTACAGACGATGGATATTTTTTAGTAGAAGGTCTTCTCGAAGAAGCTGGAATAATTGGTGGCTCAGATGGCCTTTACTCGGTATCAAATTTAAAAATTATGAAATTTGTACAAGCAACTCTCAGAGCTAATTTTTTATTTCAAAAAAATGTCCATTACCTCGTTAGAAATAATGAGGTTCTCTTAATTGATGAACATACTGGTCGAACAATGCCAGGAAGAAGAATGAGTGAAGGAGTTCATCAGGCGCTTGAATGTAAAGAAAACGTCCCAATTCAGAGAGAATCTCAAACATTGGCTTCAACAACATTTCAAAATTTTTTCAGATTGTTCTCAAACTTATCTGGCATGACAGGCACAGCAGATACAGAGGCACTTGAATTTAACCAAATTTATGGGCTTGATGTAATTATTATTCCTACAAATGTTCCTATGATAAGGACTGATCATAATGACTTAGTTTTTTTAACAAAAAAAGCAAAATATAAAGCTTTAGTTGATGAAATTGAAACTCTAAGAAAAAATTCTTCTCCAATTTTAGTTGGAACAGTTTCAGTTGAATCTTCTGAAGAAGTTTCTGAGTTTCTTAAAGAGAAAAAGATTCCGCACCAAATCTTAAATGCAAAACATCATGAAAGAGAGGCCGAAATAATTGCTAATGCTGGAAAGCCTGGCATGGTTACTATTGCTACTAACATGGCTGGAAGAGGAACAGATATTGTCTTGGGTGGAAAAAAAGAAGACCAATCTGAAGAAGATTGGATTAAAAATAATGAGGTGGTTTTAAATTCCGGTGGATTACATATTCTTGGAACTGAAAGACATGAATCACGAAGAATTGATAATCAACTCAGAGGTAGATCTGGAAGACAAGGTGATCCAGGTTATTCAAGATTTTTTCTATCATTAGAAGATGACTTACTTCGTTTATTTATTTCCGACAATAGGAGAGCTTTGTTTGAAAGAATAGGAATGGGTGACGATCATATTGAACACAAAATGCTATCCAGAGGAATTGAGAATGCACAAAAAAGAATTGAAAACAGAAACTTTGATGCCAGAAAAAATCTTCTTGAGTACGATGATGTTTCAAATGATCAAAGACAAGCAATATATTCATTGAGGAATCAACTTCTTGAAGAAGAAGATATTAGTGAAACAATTGAAACTATGATTCATAGAGAGTTTGAAAGAATATCTAATGATTATGTCCCAATTGAATCAATAGAGTCTCAATGGAAAGGTAAAGAGCTAGAGGAATATCTTAAAGAAAATTATGGTCTTTCAACTGATATTAATAATGAAATAAATAAAGATAAATCGCTTCTTCCTGAATCTATTGCTATAAAAATTATTGAAATGGCTATGAGTTTATTTAGTAAAAAATACTCTCAATTAGGTGAGAATAGATTGCTTCTTGAAAAACAAGTGATGTTGCAAGTCTTAGACGTGCACTGGAAGGAGCACTTAGCTGAAATTGATCACTTGAGAGGGAGTATTGGATTGAGGGCATATGCTCAAAAAAATCCAAAAAATGAATTTAAGAGAGAAGCATATTCTATGTTTGAAAATATGTTGGATGAAATTGATATAGAAACTGTGAGAATTTTATTTTCGCTACAGATAGCTAATGAAGAAGTATTAAAAGATCTTAAAAAAGAAAGCGACGACGAAATTGTTTTAGAAAAACCTGACCATGTTTATAGTGACTCTCAGGAAAGTGATCAGAATATTAGAGAGCATGAAAAGTCATCAACAACTCAAATTAAAAGAGAAGAACCAAAGTTTGGAAGAAATGAGATTGTGAAGATTACTAATGGCTCTGAAACTAGGGAGATGAAATATAAAAAAGCTGCACCAATGATTGAGACCGGTGAATGGAAGATCATATAGACTTCAAACAATTAATCTTCGTAAAAATCTTCTGACTTAAGTGGTCTAGAAATAATATTTTCCTCATTTGCCCATGTTCCAAAGTCTATTAATTTGCACCTTTGTGAACAAAAAG
>CACOEZ010000008.1:0-35000 GCA_902626385.1 uncultured SAR86 cluster bacterium | reverse complement strand
CTGCTGGCACGGAATTAGCCGGTGCTTATTCTGCAGGTAACATCACGGTTACAAGGTATTAACTTATAACTTTTTCTCCCTGCTTAAAGTGCTTTACAACCCGAAGGCCTTCTTCACACACGCGGTATGGCTGGATCAGGCTTTCGCCCATTGTCCAATATTCCCCACTGCTGCCTCCCGTAGGAGTCTGGGCCGTGTCTCAGTCCCAATGTGGCTGATCGTCCTCTCAGACCAGCTAAAGATCGTCGCCTTGGTAAGCCATTACCTTACCAACAAGCTAATCTTACGCAGGCTCATCTAATAGCGAGAGCATCAAGAGAGGCCCTCTTTCTCCCTAAGGAGGTATACGGTATTAATCCGAGTTTCCCCGGGCTATCCCCTTCTACTAGGTAGATTCCTACGCGTTACTCACCCGTCCGCCGCTCTACTCATATCCGAAGATACTTTCTCGCTCGACTTGCATGTGTTAAGCCTACCGCCAGCGTTCAATCTGAGCCATGATCAAACTCTTCAATTATTATCATGTTTGTTGATTTTTAAATAAAAAATCTAAATTTTATCTCGTATTTTGAACACCCACACGAGTAACCAAATATTTTAAAGAACAACCGTCTCGATGGACGGGAATCGTATTCTAACGGAGATATATCTAATAAGAAAGGCTTTTTCGTTAATTTTTTTCTTTATCTACAAGTTTCTCTGTATTAAGGAATTTCATTTTTGACCTGAGCTCTTTACCAACCTTCTCAATCGGATGATTTTTAGTCGATTTTCTATTAGATTTCATTACAGGACCGCCAGATCCATCATTGCTTTGACGACAATCATCTAAGAATTCATTAGCAAAATTTCCTGACTGGATTTCAGATAGAATTTCTTTCATAGCTTTTTTTGTATCTTCAGTAATAATCTTGGGGCCACTTTTATAATCTCCAAATTCAGCGGTATTTGAAATTGAATAATGCATGTTTGCTATGCCGCCTTCTTGAATAAGATCAGTAATTAATTTTGTTTCATGCAAACACTCAAAATATGCCATTTCAGGACTGTAACCTGCTTCAACCAAAGTTTCATAGCCGGCTTTAATAAGTGCCGTCATGCCTCCACACAACACGGCCTGTTCGCCAAATAAGTCGGTTTCCGTTTCTTCTTTGAAAGAAGTCTCAAGAACTCCTGCTTTAGTTCCTCCATTTGCTCTAGCATAGGATAGAGCAACATCTCTAGCAGAATAGTCTTTATTTATAATACTATCGTTATATATTGCTATTAGAGAAGGCACTCCACCACCTTTTTTATATGTACTCCTAACTGTATGTCCAGGACCTTTAGGAGCAATCATAATTACACTATTTCCATCTCCAGGAATTATTTTTTTGAAATGTATATTAAATCCGTGAGCGAATGCTAAAACTGCATCTTTTTTTAAATTAGGTTTAATGTGTTTCTCATAAATGCTAGCTTGAAATTCATCTGGCGCCAAAATCATTACCAGATCAGCCTCCTTTACAGATTCAGATACATTTTTTACCTTCAGACCAGCTTCCTCAGCCTTTTTCCATGAGGACGAATTTTCTCTTAATGCAACAGTAACATTTACTCCGGAATCTTTAAGATTATTTGCATGAGCATGACCTTGAGATCCGTATCCTACAATTGTGACATTTAAGTTTTGTATAATTTTAATGTTAGCGTCATCATCATAGTAAATTTTCATTTCTTAAGATCCCCTTTAAATATGTACTATCATTGTCACTAACAGCTATCACTTCAATAAGCTTGTTAATCTGTCTCAAAATTTGTCTCATTAGTGAATCTGCAACAGTTGTTTTTATTATAAGTTTAGAAATTTCATTTTCATGAAACTTAATATCTAGTTCTTTTTCTATGAATTCGTATTTTTTAAGATCTTTAATTGGATCAACATGCAAGCTATCAATGTTATAGCCACGTTGATGAAATAGTCCAACAACTCTAGCCAATGCGCCAGGCTTATTTTCCATAATTAAGGTTAGTTGCCTTTCAATCATGTTTTATTACCTTTTGAGAGCCACATATCTTTAAGGCTTCCATTTGGAGCAACTAGCATTGGGTAAACATGCTCATTAGGATCAACATAAATATCAACAAATACTAATTCATCTTTAAGTGAAAGTGCTTTTTCTATGCCGCTCTTCAGCTCAGAATTTTTAGTAATTTTTATCCCCACATGACCATAAGACTCGGCTAATTTAGAAAAATCTGGAAGAGAATCTTCGTAACTTATTGAAGAATGTCTTCCGTCATAGTTCATGTCTTGCCATTGTTTAACCATACCTAAAGCGAGATTATTTATATTAAATATTTTTATTGGCAATTTATACTGCGAACATGTAGATAGCTCTTGAATACACATTTGAATGCTACCCTCTCCTGTAATACAAATAACTTCTTCATCTGGATATGCAAGTTTTACACCCATTGCAGAGGGTAATCCAAAACCCATCGTTCCTAAGCCTCCTGAATTAATCCACTTCCTTGGTTCATCGAAATGATAATACTGAGCAGCAAACATTTGATGCTGTCCAACATCAGATGTTACAAATGCTTTCCCTCCTGAAGATTGATAAATTTGCTGGACAGCTGCTTGAGGTGAAACAGGTAAACTATCATCCAAATTCTTATACATATCATGATCAAGACCATGTTCTTGCCTCCACACATCAATTTGTTTATGCCAATCAGCATATTTATCATCAGAAAAATGAGCGCTTTCAGATTTCAATTTATTATTAATTTGCTTTAATGAATTTTTCACTTGTCCAAATACCGCTATATCAGCTTCTATTATTTTAGAAACAGAGGAATGATCAACATCAAAATGAACAATCTTAGCTTTTGGAGCAAATTTTTCTGGTGTATTTGTTATTCTGTCATCAAACCTTGCTCCAACAGCAAGAATTAAATCAGCATTATGCATTGCCATATTAGCCTGATAGGTTCCATGCATTCCCAACATTCCTAAAAAATATTTGTCAGTGCCTGGATAAACTCCCAATCCCATTAATGTATTTGTTACTGGGGCTTTAATGTAATTATTTAATTCTCTCAATTCTTCAGATGCATTGCTTGCAATTGTTCCTCCTCCTGCATAAATTACTGGTCTTTTTGCTTCTTTTAGAGCTTCAACAACTCTAACTATTTGGCTTTCCTCAGGTTCGACTGGTGGATTATATGATCTGATATTTACATCATTTGGATATTCATAATCAAACAAATCATCTGGATTAGTTAAATCCTTTGGCACATCAATAACAACTGGTCCTTGTCTTCCGGATGTAGCTATGTGGAAAGCTTCTTTAACTATCTTAGGTATACTTTCTTGATGATCAACTGTAAAACTATGCTTGACGATTGGTCTTGAAATTCCAATCATATCGGTCTCTTGAAAAGCATCAGTTCCAATTAGATGACTCTGGACCTGACCAGAAATAACAATCATAGGAATCGAATCCATAAACGCTGTTGCTATGCCAGTTATGGCATTGGTTGCACCAGGTCCTGAAGTAAGCATCACTACACCGGGCTTACCAGTAGCTCTTGCATAACCATCAGCCGCATGAGTTGCACCTTGTTCATGTCTAACTAATATATGCTGCATATCTTTTTGATTAAATATTGCGTCATATATATGAAGAGCTGCGCCACCAGGATATCCAAAAATATACTCAACTCCCTCATTAATAAGGGATTGAATTAACATGTCATTTCCGGCTAATTTCATAATATTGTCCTTGGGTAGAGGTTTATACATTAAATTAACTGCTAAAAACAAGCATTTTGTTATATTTAAAGAGTTTTTTTAAGTTCGTTAACCAGTCTTTTCATATCCTTTGGCATCTCGACATCAAAAGTAACATCTTTTTTTGTATTCTCATCTTGAAAAGATAAACTTGAAGCATGAAGAGCCTGTCTTGGAAATTTCCTAATGAAATCCGCAAGTTTTGGTAAAGTCTTCTTTGCGATATACCCTGAAGGATTATAAGTTTTGTCTCCAATTATGGGTAGCTTATTATACGAAAGGTGAACTCTTATCTGATGAGTTCTCCCAGTTAAAATTGAAATATTAAGCAAGGAATAATTACTGAAGCTTCTCTCTAATTTAACAAAAGTTTCTGCTTCTTTGCCATTCTGATTAACTGACATTTTAGTTCTATTATTTTTGTCTCTGCCAATTGGATCTTTTATAGTAAAGCTCCCGATCATGCTGCCTACAACAATTGCTTTGTAAATTTTTTTTACTGATCTGTTTTGAAGCTGAGTTACAAAGTAATTTCTAAATTTATCATTTTTAGCTACTACAACTACTCCAGATGTATCTTTATCGAGTCTATGAACAATACCAGCGCGGGGAATTTTTGTGAGTTCGGGATACCTATAAAGCAGACCATTAGCAAGTGTACCTGATTTACATCCTGCTCCGGGATGCATTATCAAACCAGATCTTTTATTTATGACTAAATAATCATCACATTCATAGATAACATCAAATAAAATGTTTTCAGGTTGCCAATCAACCCTGGTTTCAGAAATTGGATCAATTTCAATTTCGTCAGCTTCATAAACAATATCTTTAGGTTGAGCAATCTCACCATTTAATCTAATTCTTCCGTCCACAATCCACTTCTTTAGCTGAGTTCTTGAAAAATCATCAAATAAAATCGAAGAAGTTTTATCTAATCGATTTTTAGATAATTCTTTTGGAACTTTTTTTATCTCAATCATATGAACTTATGTTAAATAAATTGTTCTAATTTTATGTTTTTTCAAGAACAATTCTAATTATGCAGTTAAAATGGTTAATTGAATATGAAACACGTGGTTAAAATACTTAAGAATCTTTTAATAATCCCAGTTGCAGTTTTATTTATTTCAGCTTGTAGTTCTGATGGTCCAGAAATAGAACAGCCTGAAAAGATTTATTACGATCAGGCTCAAAGAAGAATGATTGCCAAAAATTATAATGGCGCAATTGAATCTCTCGAAGCAATAGAGAATAGATATCCTTTTGGAAAGTATGCTGAACAAGCTCAAGTTGAACTAATTTATGCACATTTCATGAATACTGAGACCGAGGCTGCTCATAGTGCTGCTGAAAAATTTATTCGGCTTCATCCAAGGCATCCCAACATTGATTATGCATATTTCATGAAAGGACTATCTAGTTATACAAGAGATAGAGATGTTTTATTAAGATTTACCGATACAGATATAGCAAATAGAGATATTTCAGGTGCAAAAGAATCATTTTCTGAGCTTACTGAATTTCTGACTAGATTTCCTGATAGTCAATATGCTCAGTATGCAAAACAAAGAAATGTTTATCTTAGGAATATGATTGCAAAAAACGAGCTTGCAGCTGCGGATTATTACTTATCTATTGATGCATATGTTGCGGCAATAAGGAGAGCGAATTATGTTATTGAGAATATTCCAAATTCAAGTGAAAACTACAGAGCACTTAAAATATTAGAAAACTGTTACGAAAAATTGGGTTACTCAGATTTATTGGATGATATAAGAGTGGTTATAAACATTAATTACCCAGATCAAGAAAATCAAAATCCTGAAAGAGAAAATAGATGGTCATGGAATTTTCTTGACAACTCAAAACCCAGAGGAAAAAGTAATTAAAAGTGATAATTAAGCTTATACCTTTATTTGCTCCAATAATAATTTACTTCTTATTTCAGCTAACAAAATCTTACATTAGATCATATTTTAAAAGCAATGAAGGTCATACTTCTGAAAAAATGTTGAGTTGTTTAAAATGTGGAACTTTTGTACATGAATCGCTAGTACTTAATAAATATGGCAAAAATTTTTGTTCAGAGGAATGTGCTAACTCTTAACTTTATTCATCCAAATAAACATAGCAGGTATATACAACAAAGCTGTTAGAGTAGCACCTATCACTCCAATACTCATACCCCATGCAAGAGGCCTAAAAAAGATACTTGCAAATATTAATGGCACAAATCCACCTAAAGTTGTTAAAGAAGTTGTAATAATGTGTCTCGTTGATCTTATTACAACTTCAATTAATTCTGGCTTTGTAATGGCACTTTTGCTGGCTTTCTCCTTAATATGTGAAAGGACAATGATTGAATCATTGATTGATAGTCCAATTAGACCAAGTGCTCCAATTGTTGCAATAAATCCATAATTTTGCTGGCCTATCTTAAGACCTAGAAAAGAAAGGCCAATTGAGAATATAGCTACAGATAGAATTAATGCTGTCTGTCTAAATGAATTAAGAGCAAATACAAGACCTATTGTTATAAGCAAAATATAAATTATTGCTGAAGAATATATTTGTGATTGTGACTCGCCTCTTGATTCAGCTTCCCCACCGACAAGCATATTATATCCAGGCGGTAGGCTTCTCTCAAATTCTTCAACTTCTTGTTTTATATATTGCTCTGTTCCAGAAGGTAAGGTTCCAGTCCATATCCAACCTTCAACATTATTAATTCTCTGACTATTTCTTCTCGTGACATATGAAGTCGTTTTATTTATTCTTGAAACACCAAAATTACCTATAAAGTCTATTCCATCATCTGACGACATAGAAAGAGAACTTGCATCTCCAATAATATTTTGTGATTCTCTTATGCCCTTTACTCTTATTGGTATTTCTTTGTTGGAATCAAGCATTGAACTAACAATAATTCCATTATTTTCAGCAAATAATTCATTCACTAATGATTCAGTATTTTTTCCAGCAAGAGAAATATTAGAACTATCAAATTCAAACTCAATATTTGTATTAGAGTATGCAGCCTCTGATTTTGTATGACTTACATCAGGTGCATTATTAATAATTAATTCAAGCTTTGAACCAAGTTGTCTCAGAACATTTACATCATCACCAATAATTCGATAACTCACATCTGCAAAAACTGGCGGACCAGATTGAAAGCTATCAACAAAAATTACTAAATCAGGATTATTGGCAGAAAGGTTTTTTGATAACCTTGGAAGATTTTCAATCATTTCATAGTAATCCTTTGCATAGAAAACTGCTTGAGCGTCATTATTTGAGCCCTCTTTGTCGTCACCGCCCACAATATTCATCAAAACTCTAGGCATTCTTCTTCCTACAAACCAATAATCTTTTTCTATCTCAATAAGATTACTATCTATTACTTGTTGCCTAATTAGCTTGGATCTTTCCATAGTTTTAATGGAAGAAGAGTTTGTAGGTAACTCAATATGAATTCTAAACATCTCTCGGTCATTAGCGGGAAAGAAGTCTTTTGGTATTGTTCCAAATAACAAGAATCCAAGCACAGGCAATGCAAGTGATATTAGTATGGCTCTTCTTGGAACATCAAAGCTCCATGTCAAAAAATCTCTATATCTTTTTAGAATTTTTTCATTTTTATATCCTTCTTCATGAATATCGATATTAGCAAAGTAAGGAATTCGTTCCATATAACTCATTAAAACTGGAACCATAATCAAGGCTAAAATTAATGAAGATGCAATAGACATTATTACTGTCAAAGCCAATCCTCCAACAAACTCAACACTAGATCCCTCTCCAGTAACTATTGGCATAAAAGCAAAAACAGTTGTAGCAGTTGCAGCAGCTAAAGGACTTGTAATATTTATTAAGGTTTCATTGATGGATTCTTTTATCGATAATCCAGTTGATCTTCTGTATTTATAATCTTCCACAACGATAATTCCGTTATCAATCAACAATCCTAAGGCAATTATTATTCCTGTGATTGAGGTTTGGTGTAGAGGCAGATCAATAAGCCTACATCCTAAAAATACTAGTGAAACTGAAAAAGGTAAGATCGCTGTAACAATAATGCCGGGCCTAATGCCTAAAAAAAAGAAGCTGAGACTTAAAACAAAAAAAGATGCAATGGAGAAGCTTTTTATTAATTCATTAAATTTATCCGAAACATATTTTGATTCATCATAAATTCTTTCTATTGAAAATTCCTCAGGTAAGTTTTGTCGCATGTCGGCAACAGTCTTTTCAGCATTGTCGACATAATTAAAAACTCTTTGAGACATCGAGCCAGTTGCAGATACTGATATTACTCTTTTACCATTAAATAAAAATATATCCTCTACCGGACTAGCAGGTTGTTTAGATATCTTTGCTATATCTTCAAGTCTAATTATTTCTGATTGATTAATTACTCTAATTGGAATCTCGCCAATTTGTTTTGGGCTGATGATATTATCTGTAAGCCTTATAAGAAATTCAGAATATTTATCTGAAACGATACCAGCAGGCTTCTTATTATCATATGAGCTAATTGCAAAACTTATATCTTTATACGAAAGTCCTAAAGAAGACATCTTTGCTGAATCAACCTCAACAACTATCTCTTCTTCTGCTTCACCATAGATAGCTGTTTTTTCAGTTGCAGGTATTGAGCTTAACTTTTTTTCAAGCTGTTGAGCCAATCTAGACATCATTATTATGGGTTGTTCACCCTCACCCCTCCAATCTATTACATACTCAACAGTTATAGGTGGTCCTGAAGATCTCCTTAGTAAAATATTTGATTCTTCGGGAATTGTTACTTGATCAATTTTTCCCTGAATTCTTGACCATGTTTCTTCTATAAGCCTTGGGGGAACACTTTGTTCTAACTCGACTAAAGTATTTGAAAATCCTTGTGTAATTGTTGATTCAAGCACATCAATTTCTACTATTTCACGCAACTTAGCTTCAAGATCATTTATAACTTGTGTTTCTATTCGTTCTGGTGTGGCTCCTGGGTATTCAATGGTGACTGATGCCCATCTTTGAGCTAACTCAGGATTTTCTTGAATTGGAAGAGTAAATATTGAAGATATGCCTGATAATAGAATAAAAGCTAAAGTTAAAAAAAGAATTCTTGGTCTATCAAGAAAGATACTAATAAATTTCATTTGTATTAATTAACTCTTTTACCTTCAATAATTTTTGAAGCACCGCCTAAAACAATCAAATCATTATTTTTTAAGGTTCCCCTTACATATGCATAATCATCTTCAAAGTAGATAATTTCGATCAAATCTTTTACGACAATGTTATTCTCAATCGTGTAAACAGACCACAGACCCTGATCAGACTGAGACAAAGATTTAAGCGGAACCCAGGTCCCTTTTAAATTTTCTTTAATTTTAATCTCAAGGTTTGCTATAGATCCAGGATTAAAAAACTCGTTAAACTTAAAAATTGCGAGTCTACTATCGGAGCCGCCTGGTGACATTGGTGCAAGTTTTGAAAAAACTGCTTTTTTAAATGTTCCATCAAATTCAAAATTATATTCTTTTCCAATTTCCATATTCTCTAAGTAGATTACAGGTACAGAAATATGCGCCTCAACATAATTCGAGTCAATTATCTCAAGTATAGGGATTCCTGAGTTAATAACTGTACCTGTATCTAAAAATCTACTTTGTATAACTCCATTAAAGGGAGCTAGAAGATTTGTTTGCTGCAACTTGACTTCAAAAAATTCAAATTGGGATTTTGCAATAATGTAATCTGATCTTGCTTTATCTAAATCCTGAATAGATATGTGTCCTTGTTGTCTTAAGTTTTCAAATCTCTCAAGAATTTGTTTTGATAATTCAAAGGCTGCTTTTGCTTGATTTAGTTGTGCTGAGGCTTCTCTATCATCAAGTTTTGCCAATACTTGTCCTTTTTTGACTGAGTCACCAACATCAACATATACATTATTTATTTTTCCTGATATCTCGAATGCTAATTTGGACTGCTCTATTGGAAGTAATTTTCCTGGAAACTTCTTTGTGATGGAATAAGAATCTAATATTTTAACCTCAAGCACTTCGATCGAGAAAATGTTAGAACTTAAGATCAATCCAATAGATAAAAAAATTTTGTTTAATCTAAAATTTGACATTGTTATTTAAAAAATCTAATGTATGCAGTGTAAACATTAATTGATTATGTTAGCACTGTCAACATTAAACTAAGCCCGTGAAAAATTATCATCACGGCAACCTAAAAGAAGAACTTATAAGTTGTGCCTCTGCTATGTGTGAGAGAGATGGCTACACAAAGTTAAGCATTAGATCCTTGGCTAAAGAAAGTAATGTATCTCAAACGGCACCCTATAGACACTTCAAAACAAAAGAAGACTTGTATGCTGCTGTTTCAACAAATGGTTTCAATAAACTATCAAAGGCCATCCATGTTGATATTGACAAAAAAGTTACCAAAAAACAAATCGTTGATATGGCAATAAAATATATTGAATTTGGTCTTAAAAATGCAAATACCTATGATCTTATGTTCGGCACTGCTGTTGGCAACTTTTCCAATTATCCTGACTTACTAGAATCAGCTAATTCAAGCTATGATAATTTCAGATCAAGTTTTTCTAAATTAGCAAATGATAGTAATGAAGTTATTGCTTTTAAATGTATTACTTTATGGTCCATGGTTCATGGTCTTGTAGGAATACTAAGAAAGGTTCAGATTATTGCAGATGAGCCCTTGATGAATCCTGAAGATGGCCCTATGTCTTCTGCTATTTTGATAGCAAGCAATCTCGAAGATCATTTAGATAAAGTTGTTACTGGAATAATAAAAAATTAATTACTTATACTCACCATCAACATAAGTTAATGTTGATATTTCATCTGCGTATTTTGCATCTTCAACAAGTCCGAAAACAATTGAATGAGTATGATATGAAGTTAATTTATCTACTTTGCAAAATATGTTTGCCTGGGCGTTTACTAGAAAAGGAATATTTTGTAGATTCCAGTTTTTGTCTTTGAATCTTTGATCATACATATCTTCGTCAGAGCATATATTTGAAATATCCTCTTGTTCATTATTTAAAAGATTTATACAAAATTTTGATCCCAGTTCGATGCTATTATGTATCCTCGAAGACTTATTGATACAAATTAACAAACTAGGTGGATTCATAGAAATTGATGTTACTGATGAAACAGTTATAGCGTTTGGATTACCAGCATTATCTTTGTTAGACATAATACTCACAGAATAAATATATCTCCTCATTGCTAATCTAAAATTATCTTGAATGCTCATACTATGAATTATACTTAAAGAAAATTAATTTAGATGAAAAATAGCATTAGGATAAGTGGAGGTCATTTAAAAGGAAAAAATATTCCCTTTGATCATAAGACCTCATTAAGGCCAACATCAAATAAACTCAGAGAAATATTGTTTGACTGGTTGCAGTTTGAAATTAAAGACTTTGAATGTTTGGACCTTTTTGCTGGAACGGGTGCACTTGGAATCGAAGCTATATCAAGAGGAGCAAAGAATTCTTTTTTTATAGAATTAAATAAAAAAAATTACCTCTTTATCAGATCGACTTTGAAAGCTCTTGAATTAGAATCAAAGTCAACTGTATTATTTAAAGACGCTATAAGTTGGGCATCAAAAAATGATTTATCAAAATTTAATCTAATCTTTGCAGATCCTCCGTTTAATAAAGATATTGAAGAAAAAGTGCTCAAAGTTTTAGCCAGCAACAAAACGCTAAGTCCTATGTGTAAAATTTACTTGGAGCACAGCAAATTCTCATCTATAGAAATACCAAGTTCATTTACAATACTAAAAGAAAAAAATGTGGGAGATGTTAAAGCCTTCCTATTGAGATATGAAAATTAAAATAGCATCTAGATCTTCCAAGCTTGCCTTAAAACAAGTTGAAGAATTCAATAAAACTTTTTTGATAAAAGAATATGATCTCATCAAAACTTCAACTAGAGGTGATGAACTGAGTGCTAAAGGTGAAACTTTATTTGATAAGAGTAACTTTGTTTCTGATATTGAAAAGCTTATTTTAAACGATTCAGTTGATGTTGCTATTCACTCAGCTAAAGACATGCCTGCTAAAGAAACCAAAGGGCTTAAACATCTATACTTTATAGAAAATTCAGAAAGAAAGGTAAAAGACTTATTAATATTTAGAAAAGATACGAAACCTAATTTTAAAAGTGAAATGAAACTTGGCACTTCAAGCCTTAGAAGAAAGATGCAAGCAAAATTTCATATGAATGCCACAAACATTGAGCCTTTAAATGGCAACATAGATACAAGACTAAAAAAACTAAATGATGGTCAATACGACTGCATTATCTTAGCTGAAGCAGGTCTTTCAAGGTTAGACTTTTTGATACAAAATCAGAATTACCAAAGCTTAGATCACCCAACATGTTCTGGACAGGGTGTTCTTGCAGTCCAATGGAAGGAGGGTAGTTCAGCTGAAAGCATTATTGAGTCATCTCAAATATATAAAGATATGGCAGATCTTAATAAGGAAATAAATATGGAGAGAGAGCTATTAGTGAAACTAAATGCGGATTGTAATTCTGCTATTTCACTCTTTGCATCAGGAAATCATCTAAGTGGTGAAATATATGGTGTTGAAAATTTTATTTCGTTTTCAGGAGATAACATCAATGAAATTTTAGAATATATTAAAAAAAACAATGGTATTAAATTATTACATGAACATAATTGATACAAGCACAAATAGCAAAAATTCTAGCCTTGATAATTCAATAGAGAACATACCTATATTTGAAATAGAGCCAGTCGAATATGAGGTTTTAGATAGCTTAATTACAGACATTATTTTTCAAAGCGTAGCTTCAGTTAAAAATTTTAAAAATTTCGAAATATGTAAAAGAATTAATGTCTTTGCTATGGGTGAATCAACTAAAAGGGCTCTTGATAAAATTGGAATAAATTCTACTACTCCGGAAATACCTGGTTCATCAGGTCTAATAGAATTGCTTGGCAAAAAATTAATTAAAAGAAAGTTTGCTATCGTAAAAGGTTTAGATGGGTTAGAAGAAGTGCATGATCACATAATCAAATATGGTGCTGATGCTGAAAATATTGTTTGTTACAAAAGGAAGAAATTTTTGAATTATATAGAAATTCGTAAAAAGTTTATCAAAGCTGATGTTGTTATTTTTTCAAGTACTTTTGCTGCAGAAATATTTTTTGAGAATATATATATTGCTAATAATACGACATCCTTTATGTGCATTTCTGAGAGAATAAAAGAATATATTAATAATCTAGGCTATGAGGCTAAAACGATTAATTATTTTTCAGAAGATTTATATGATGAAATAAAGAAAACTACTTAGTTTTTTTACCATTTCCATTCTTCATAGAACTAAAGAATTCATCATTTGTCTTATGAGATTTAATTCTATCAATTAAAAACTGAATAGCTTGAGCATCTTCCATTTCATCGAGAATTTTTCTGAGAATCCACATTCTTTGTAATTCATCATCAGTGGTTAAAAGATCTTCTCTTCTAGTCCCAGATCTTCTTACATTAATTGCAGGATAAATTCTTTTTTCAGCGATCTTTCTCTCTAAATGAATTTCCATGTTTCCAGTTCCTTTAAATTCTTCAAAAATCACTTCATCCATTTTTGAACCAGTTTCTACAAGAGCAGTGGCTATAATTGTTAAGCTTCCACCCTCCTCTAAGTTTCTAGCTGCACCAAAAAATCTTTTAGGTCTCTCAAGAGCATTTGAGTCCACACCACCACTCAAGATTTTACCTGACGCCGGCTGAACAGAATTATATGCTCTTCCAAGCCTTGTAATGGAGTCCAATAGAATTACAACATCTTTTTTGTGCTCAACTAATCTTTTTGCTTTTTCAATAACCATGTTTGCTACTTGAACATGTCTTGTTGGGGGTTCATCAAAAGTACTAGCAACAACTTCGCCTTTTACAGTTCTTGACATATCTGTTACTTCTTCTGGTCTTTCGTCAATCAACAATACTATAAGCTCAACTTCTGGATTATTACTTTTGATTGAATGAGCAATGCTTTGAAGCATTAAAGTTTTACCAGCTTTTGGGGGAGAAACAATTAATCCTCTTTGTCCTTTCCCAACTGGAGCAATCAAATCAATGATTCTCGATGATAAATCTTCATTTGAGCCACTACCCTGTTCAAGCATTAATCTTTCTGTTGGAAATAAAGGCGTTAAGTTCTCAAATAAAATTTTATTCTTTGTTTTTGCAGGTTCCTCACCATTAATAGTATCAACTTGTATTAATGCGAAATATCTCTCTTTATCTTTTGGAGTTCTAATTTTCCCTGCAACAGAGTCACCTTTTCGTAATCCAAATTTTCTAATCTGACTTGGTGATACATAAATATCATCTTCACCAGCGCAGTATGAGCCTTGAGGCGACCTCAAAAAACCAAAACCATCATTTAAAATTTCCAGCACACCTCCACCAAATATATCAATTCCTTCAGAGGCTTTGTTCTTAAATATTCGGAATATGATTTCTTGTTTTTTTAGGCGGCCAAGATCTTCTAAGCCTAATTCAGTCGCGATATCTACAAGCTCGCTAATAGGTTTATCTTTTACTTCGCTAAGATTCATGTACTTTTCCCCAATGTTTTTTATTTTGAATTTTTGAAACTGGAAGGTTTTTTAAAATCTGGAACTGAAAATAATAACTCTTTTTAAATAAGATTCAAAGTTTATTTAAAAATATCTTATATCTTTGATCTCACAAATTCATCTAATTGTTGTTTAGTAAGAGCTCCAATCTCTGTACCAACTGGTTCACCATTAATAAATATCATTAATGTAGGTATAGATCTAATTCCAAACTGAGCAGCAATTTCTCTATTACTATCTACATCCATTTTGCATACTAAAATATTATCTTTATATTCTTGAGCTACCTCTTCAACCAAAGGAGCTAGTTGTTTACATGGGCCGCACCACTCAGCCCAAAAATCAACCAAAACTGGTTTATCGGAACTAATAACCTCATCTTGAAAATCTTCTTTATTTTCTAATTCAACTACATTGCTCATCTTTTGAGTATCTCCTTTGAAATTTCTTTGGCTGCATATGTGAGTATTGCATCAGCACCGGATCTTTTAATGCTGACTAACGATTCTAGCATAACATCTTTATCAAGCCATCCATTATTTACAGCTAGTTTAATCATGCTATATTCTCCACTAACTTGATATGCAAATGTCGGAATCATAAATTTTTGTTTAATTGATTGAATTACGTCTAAATATGGCATTGCTGGCTTAACCATTACAATATCAGCTCCTTCACTAATATCCATTGCTACTTCATGCATGGCTTCATTTCTGTTATTAATATTCATCTGATAAGTTTCTTTTGAAGATTTGCCTAGATTCGATGCCGAATCTACAGCATCTCTGAAAGGACCATAGAATTTTGAATTATATTTTGCTGCATATGAAAGCAGTATTGTATCTTTGAACTCAGCTTTCTCTAAAGCAGACCTAATTGACTTAATTCTCCCATCCATCATATCTGAAGGAGCAATTATATCTGCGCCGGCATTTGCTAAAACTAAAGATTGCTTAACTAACACTTCAATTGTTGCATCATTATCAACATAGTCGTTCTTAATTATTCCGTCGTGACCGTGAGTCGTATATGGATCTAGCGCAACATCAGCTATCAAGATAATGTCAGGAAATTCTTCTTTAATTTTGCGTATAGTAGATGATATAAAATTATCACTTTTTATAGCTTCACTTCCTTGATCATCTTTCTTGTCAGGATCAATTACTGGAAATATTGCAACAGTATTTACTCCACTTTTAATAATGTCTTCGATCTCTTTCAGTGATGAATCAATGCTGAACCTTTTAATTTCTGGCATCGTCTCTATTGATTCAGAGCCGTTAAATTTTTCTTTTATAAATATTGGCTGAATTAAATCATCGCAATTAAGCGTATTTTCAGAAACAAGGTTTATTAATTTAGAATTTCTTCTAAGCCTTCTAAAACGTGTATTAGGATATTTTCTATCAATCATATTAATCAGTTATAGCGCCCAAGCTTGCAGATTTTACACTATTTGCATACTTTGAAAGAACACCTTTATCAGGAGTTTTAATAGGATTTTTCCAATTCGATCTTCTTGTTGCAAGCACCTCGTCTTCAACTTTCAATGTTAACTTATCATTTTCAGCATCTATTAAAATGATATCTCCTTCTTCAATAAGAGCAATATTGCCACCATCAGCCGCTTCTGGAGAAATATGTCCAACCACAAATCCATGCGTACCTCCTGAGAATCTGCCATCAGTAATAAATCCAACTTTATCGCCAAGACCAAGTCCCATAATTGCAGAAGTTGGTTTTAGCATTTCACGCATTCCTGGCCCACCTTTAGGTCCCTCGTATCTAATAACAATTACGTCTCCCTCATTAATTAAATTAGAGAGGATTGCTTTTACTCCATCTTCTTCAGAATTAAAAACTCTTGCTTTGCCTTCAAAAGATGTTCCTTCTTTGCCAGTAATTTTTGCAACAGCCCCATCTTCAGCAAGATTTCCATACAATATTCTTAAATGGCTATCTTTCTTAATAGGCTCCTCAAAGCTCCTAATAATCTCATTATTGTCATAAGGTTGAACATTTTTAAGATTCTGTTCCAGTGTCTCTCCGGTGACTGTCAAACAATCTCCGTGGAGCATACCTTTATCTAGTAGAGCTTTCATCAATGGCTGAATACCTCCGCTAGCATTTAGTTCTGATGTATAGTGTTTACCAAAAGGTTTTAAATCAGCGAGAACAGGTGTCATTTTTCCTATTCTTGTAAAATCATCCAACTCAAGATCTATACCGATAGAATGAGCGATGGCAAGTAGGTGTAATACAGCATTGGTAGAGCCTCCCAAAGATATAACTACAGTAATAGCATTTTCAAAAGCTTCCCTTGTCATAATGTCTGAGGGTTTAATATCTTTGTCTAAAAGTTTCATTATCGCTTCACCTGAAGAAATACAGTCTACTTTCTTTGATTCTGAAACGGCATCTTGGCTGCTGCTGCCAGGAAGACTCATCCCAAGAGCTTCAATTGCGGACGCCATAGTATTAGCGGTGTACATTCCACCACATGATCCAGGGCCTTCAACAGAAATTTTTTCATAGTGTATCAGCTCATCTTCATCAATCTTTCCTTTAGAAAATTCGCCGACTTTCTCAGATACTGTCACATAATCAGTGTTCTCGCTACTAGGTTTTATTGAGCCCCCATATATGAAAATTGCTGGTCTATTTAATCTTGCTATGCCTATAAGGCAGCCTGGCATATTTTTATCACATCCGCCAACTGCAATTAAACCATCATATCCAAGACAACCTACAACAGTTTCAATTGAATCTGCAATTACTTCTCTAGAGACAAGAGAGTATTTCATTCCTTGAGTTCCCATCGAAATACCATCAGAAACTGTAATAGTGTTAAAAAGAACGCCTTTTCCTCCTGAATTATTTACAGAATCTTCAACAATTTCTGATAACTTATTCAAGTGCATGTTACAAGGAGTAACTTTTGCACCAGTTGAAGCAATGCCAACGAAAGGTTTTGAGAAGTCTTCAGTAGTGAAGCCAACACCTCTTAGCATTGATCTAGATGCGGCTTGATTAGGGCCATCAACTAGTTCTTTTGAATATTTTCTAGAACTCATTTTTTACATGTATTATTAATCGGATGCGTATCTTAACGCAGCTGCGAGTAATTTTTTAGTATATTTTTCTTTTGGATACTCAAAAACGTCGTTGGATTTGCCAGATTCTACGATTTTCCCATCTTTCATTACAAAAATATAATCTGACATAGACCTGATAACTTTTAAATCATGACTAATAAACAAGTAAGTTAGCCCATATTCATTTTGAATATCTTTAAGTAAATTAATCACTTGAATTTGTATTGATCTATCAAGGGCAGATGTTGGTTCATCTAATATCATAAAGGCTGGATTCATTATTAGAGATCTAGCTATTGCGATCCTTTGTCTTTGGCCACCAGAAAACTCGTGAGGATATTTATTTTTAGAGCTTAGTTCTATCCCTACATCTGTAAGCACTTTGTCGATTTTTGATTCAGATTCTTGTTTTGTAAGTTTAAAATGGACACCTAATCCCTCTCCTACAATTTCACCAACAGTCATCCGAGGAGATAATGACCCATATGGATCTTGAAACACTATTTGAATATGCTTTTTAATCTCTTTAGGCGATTTTGATATATTTTTACCATTAAAAAAGACTTTTCCCTCAAATTTTAAAAGATTTGCAATTGCTTTGCCCAAAGTAGATTTTCCTGATCCAGATTCCCCAACTAGGCCAATTGTTGTATTTTTGTATATATCTAAAGAAATATCTTTAACGGCATGAAATCTTTTCTTGTTAAAAAAATTTATTGAGGGCATTTCATAAAAAACATCTAGTTTTTGTATTTCAATTAACGGACTTTTTTCATTGTTTATTTCGGTTTTTGGTTTTGGCTCTGCACTGAGAAGTTTTTGCGTGTATGGATGATTTGGATTATCGAAGACATTATCAGTATCTCCTTTTTCAACAATTTCACCATTTTGCATCACACACACTTGATCTGAAAATTCTCTAACCAATCCAAGATCATGCGTTATAAATAAAATTGACATGCCTAATTCTTTTTTAAGTTTTGACATTAAATCCAAAATTTGAGCTTGTATCGTTACGTCTAATGCGGTGGTTGGTTCATCAGCTATTAGTAGTTGTGGTTTATTTACTAAAGCCATTGCGATCATTATTCTTTGTCTTTGACCACCAGAAAGTTCATGAGGATAAGATTTAAATCGTCTAGTAACATCATCAATCTCAACTAGCTTCATCAATTCTATTGCTTCATCATATGCTTCGTTTTTTGATTTGCTTGTGTGAAGTAATACTGATTCAGTAATTTGATCGCCAACTCTGTGATAAGGATTCAAAGATGTCATTGGCTCTTGAAAAACCATTGAAATAATATTGCCACGAATTGATAACAATTCTTTTTTTGTTGCTCCAATAATTTCTTTGTCATTAAAAGTAATTGAGGATGATTTCTCATAGCATGCTTGAGGTGATGGTAAAAGTTGCATAATTGACATTGCTGTTACGGATTTCCCAGATCCAGATTCTCCAACTAGGGCTAGCGTCTTATTATTCTGGATATTAAAACTTATATTATCTACGGCACGAAAAACTCCGTCTCTAACTTTGAAATCAATTGTGAGATTCTTAACTTCTACTATGTTTTTCATAATATTTTTTTGTACTCTCTAAGCATATCATTTACAGCATCATTTGCTTTTTTAAGCTTCGTAATTGATGCAAATCCATGAAACAAAGAAGGATAGTGTAATTGTTTCACACTATTACCCAAATTATGGAGAATTGATGCATAGTTTTCAGCTTCATCATGCAAAGGATCAAATCCTGCAGTAATTATAAATGTATGATTTACGGTTATTTTTTTATTAACCTTAAGCAGATTATATTTATGATTTTCATTGTCGCTTTCACTAGATATCAAGCAATCCCAAAACCACCTCATAGCTTCGTTAGTTAAGAAATAACCTTCACTGAACAATTTTTGAGAATCACTATTGCATCCAGGATCGCACATTGGATAAATTAAAAATTGACTATGAATTTTAATATCTTTTTCTGAGAAATAATGAGCAACAGATGCAGCCAAATGACCGCCTGCACTATCACCACAAAGACTAATATTTTGTAGAGGTATATTTTGAGATTCCAGCCATCTAATCGCACTTAAAGAATCTTCTAAAGCATCTGGGAATTTATTTTCTGGAGCAAGCCTATATTCCAGAGAAAAAATTTTTGTTCTTAATTTTTCTGAAAAATAAGAAACAGTGTCATCATGTGTTTCAACTGAATTTAAAACGTAACCACCTCCATGAAAATATAAAATTACATTTTCATTATCAGTTTTATATGGTTCGTATTCTCTTATCATTAGAGATTTTTCATCTCCGATAAAATGATCTTTCTTGATGATTTTTTTCAAAGTTTTTTTTGAAACACTAACTTTTCTTCTTGTTTGCTCAATTGATTCTCTAAAAACTTTTAAGTCTTGTTTTTTAATTTCTTTCACATCATATTTTGGGAAAAGAGAAATTAAAAGTTGAGCTTGTGGATCAAGAATATATTTTCTCTTGATGTCACGATTAAAAAATAAAAAAATTTTAACCATCCATGCAGGGATAAAAAAATATAAATTGATTAATAAATTTGAAAACATTAGTTAATTATAATTGATCAAATGCTTCACTTTATATTTTCTGAAGTTTATCCTAGTCTTAAATGAAAAGACTGATATATATTTATACTCTATTTTTTTTTTCATCCCTAAGTTTTGCTGGCGATGATAATGGATTTTTACAAGAAAATAAAATACTTCCAGCTGATGAAGCATTCAAGATTAATGTTATGAATGATGGTAATGAAATAATAATAAAATGGGATATTAAAGAAAAATATTACTTGTATGCTGATTCGATAAAAATAAAACAAAATGAAAATCCTCTTGAGCATAAACTTTTAATAGGATCAAAAAATGAAATTGAGGATGAGTTTTTTGGAAAAACTGATATTTTCAAAAATATACTCAAAATTTCAGTTACTGCAAAAAGTAATAGCACTGAATATGAAATTTTATATCAAGGTTGTGCTGAGGTGGGTGTTTGTTACCCGATACAAAGGTATCTACTCTAAATTCTTATAAATAATGCTATTTTCTGTTAAAATCTGTTAAATGAAGGTATTAGTACTAAATGGACCTAATCTCAATCTTCTTGGTATTAGAGAAGAAGATGTCTATGGATCAGAATCCCTTAATGATATTGAGAATAATTTAAGAAATATTGCAGATAAATCAGATGTTAAAATAAATTTCTTTCAAAGCAATGCGGAACACGAGCTTATAAATCGTATTCATGAAGCTTTTAATGAAAATGTTGATATTATAATTTTTAATCCAGCAGGCTATACACATACTAGTATTGCATTAAGAGATGCATTATTGGCAGTCAAAATTCCATTCTATGAAGTACATATCTCAGATATAGACTCAAGAGAAGATTTTCGAAAGAAATCTTTCTTTTCGGACATTTCAAAAAAAGTGATCAGTGGAAATGGAACTAACGGATATGTTATAGCTCTTGAGGATGCAATTGAAAATAAATAGGTAAAAATATGGACATAAGAAAAATTAAAACTTTAATAGAGATGTTAGAAGAATCAAATTTAAATGAGATTGAAGTGAGTCAAGGTGAAGAGTCAGTAAGAATTTCAAAATCGAGCAGGGACACTAGTATTGTAAGTGGTTCAGTCAACCAAAATAATATTGAAAAAGTAGATAGTGCAATAACTCTAAATCAAGAATCAACTGATATAAAAGGAAATCTTGTCACTGCTCCAATTGTGGGAACTTTTTATAGAAAGCCAAGTCCTGAAAAAGAACCATTTGTAAAAGTTGGTGATAACGTTAATAAGGGAGATGTTCTTTGCATTATTGAAGCGATGAAAATGATGAATGAAATTAAATCTGATTTTGATGGAAAGGTCTCTGCTATTGAAGTTGAGGACGGTCAGCCTGTTGAGTTTGGTCAAACTATTATCGTTATTGAATAAATGTCTCATAAAATTTTAATTGCCAATAGAGGAGAAATTGCGCTTCGTGCTCTTAGAGCATGCAGAGAATTAGGTATTAAAACGGTAAGCGTTTACTCCGAGATTGATAAAGACCTTAAACATTTAAAATTTTCAGATGAAACAGTATGTATAGGACCTGCTGCACCTATTAATAGCTATTTAAATATACCTTCAATACTTTCTGCAGCTGAACTGACAGAAGTGGATGCAATATATCCAGGCTATGGTTTCTTGGCTGAGAATCCAGACTTTGCTCATCAGTGTAATGAGAGTGGATTTAAATTTATTGGACCTGAGTCAGAAACAATACGAAAGATGGGGGATAAAATTACGGCCAAAAATTTTGTTTCAACATTTGATATTCCTACGGTACCCGGTTATTCAGGAGAGCTACCAAATGATGAAGATGAAGTAAAAGACATTGTTCAAAGTATTGGTTATCCAGTAATTTTAAAAGCTACAGCTGGAGGTGGTGGGAGAGGCATGAGAATAGTTCACTCAGAAGAGAGTCTCTTAAATATGATTGAAATTACAATGCAAGAAGCTGCTAATTCATTTGGAAATGATCAAATATACATTGAAAAATTTATTGAAAATCCAAGGCATATTGAAATACAAGTTATTGGAGATGGAAAAGGAAATGCTATCCATCTCGGTACCAGAGACTGCAGCATGCAGAGAAGGCATCAAAAAATCATTGAAGAAGCTCCAGCTTCAAATGTAGATCAGGAAAGTCTTCATAAAATTTTAAATTCATCGGTTAATCTTTGTAAGGAAATAAATTACGAAGGGGTTGGAACTCTTGAATTTTTATATGAAAAAAATAATTTCTATTTCATTGAGATGAATACAAGAATTCAAGTTGAACATCCTGTAACAGAAATGATAACTGGTTTTGATATTGTGAAAGCACAATTTAGAATTGCTCTTGGGCTTGGTATTAATCTTGATCAAGATGAAGTTTACTTTAATGGGCATGCAATAGAATGCAGAATAAATGCAGAAGATCCAATTAATTTTCAGCCATGTCCAGGGGAGATAACAAAAATGCATACTGCTGGTGGTTTTGGTATTCGGTATGATTCACATATATATAGTGGTTATGAGGTACCTCCGTTTTACGATTCGCTTCTTGCAAAAATTATAACTCAAGCCAATACAAGAAAATCAGCTATTAAAAGAATGAAAAGCGCTTTAGACGAATTTTTTGTTGAAGGCATTACAACAAATCAAAAGCTTCATCAGAATATTCTAGATGATGAGATATTTAATGAAAATAAACATACAATAAATTATCTCGAAAATGAATTCTTAAAATAAAAAATGACTGAGAAATATAATCCGAAATTATTAGAAAAAAACATTCAAGATCATTGGGAATCAAATAAAGTTTATGAATCAAAAATTGACCAAAGAGAAAAATTTTATTGTTTGTCAATGTTTCCATATCCATCTGGGAAACTTCATATGGGTCATGTCAGAAATTATACAATTGGAGATGTTATATCTCGTTACAAAAGAATGCAGAACTATAATGTTTTCCAACCAATGGGATGGGATGCTTTTGGACTTCCAGCTGAAAATGCTGCAATTCAAAATAAAGTAAATCCCAAAGATTGGACAAATCAAAATATTAAAAATATGAAAAATCAGCTCAAGTCATTAGGGTTAAGCTATGACTGGTCAAAAGAATTAAGAACATGTGATCCAAGCTACTATAAATGGGAGCAATTAATATTTAAAAAATTTCATGATGCTGGTTTGGTTTATAGAAAAAAATCTCTAGTAAATTGGGATCCTGTTGATAAAACTGTTTTAGCAAATGAGCAAGTAATTGATGGAAAAGGATGGCGATCTGGTGCTCAAGTTGAATTGAAAGAAATCGATCAATGGTTCATTAAAATTACAAACTATGCTGAGGAATTGCTTGAATCTCTTGAGAGCTTAGATTGGCCAGAGAACGTAAAACTTATGCAGAAAAACTGGATTGGAAAGTCTTTTGGCGCAGAGATAATATATCAATTAGAGGAATCTGATAAGAAGCTTAAAACTTTTTCAACCAGGCCAGATACTATATTTGGTGTTTCATTTCTTGCTTTGTCTCCCAACCATCCATTGTCGATTGAAATTGCAAAAAATAACGCTAAAGTTATGGATTTTCTTAATTTATGCAAAGAATCTAAAGCTGCTGAAGCAGACATGGCTACAGCAGAAAAGCTTGGAATAGATACTGGCATAAGAGTCATTCATCCAATAACTGAAGAAAGGCTACCGGTATGGATTGGAAATTTTGTACTGCTCGAATATGGCACAGGAGTTGTAATGGGCGTGCCAGGTCATGATAGTAGAGATTATGAATTTGCTACGAAATATAATTTAGACATTAAACAAGTAATTCAATTGGAAGATGAAACAGAATTACCAATTCTTGAAAAAGGAAGACTGGTAAATTCAGATGATTTTAATGGCATGAGTTCTGAAGAGGCTTCTAGTAAAATCATAAAGCACTTAACAAAAGTTGGTAAAGGGTCAGAACTTACTCAGTTTAGACTCAGAGATTGGGGAGTTAGTAGGCAACGATACTGGGGCTGTCCAATTCCTGTTATTTATAAAAATGGAGAGCCAGAAATGGTTCAAGAAAAAGATCTTCCTGTAGTTCTTCCTGAATTATCAGAAGGTTCATCTCCTAAGCCGCTTTCACAAATTCCAGATTTCATTGAGCTTGATAAAGATGTTTTAAGAGAGAGCGATACATTTGATACTTTTATGGATTCGTCTTGGTATCACGCAAGATTTACATCATCAGAAAACGATAAAGAAATTTTTGATAATAATACTAAATATTGGTTACCTGTAGATTTATATATTGGCGGAATTGAGCACGCAATATTACATCTTCTGTATTCAAGGTTTTTTCATAAAGCATTACGTGACATAGGAATGGTAGACGGAGACGAACCTTTTAAAAGACTGCTTACTCAGGGCATGGTCTTAAAAGATGGGGCTAAAATGTCAAAATCAAAAGGTAATACTGTAGATCCTCAAGCTTACATCGATAAATATGGAGCTGATACTGTAAGACTATATATGATGTTTACATCCCCACCAGAGCAAAGTTTAGAATGGAGTGAGTCATCAGTTGAGGGAGCTTCTAGGTTTTTAAAAAAAGTATGGGCGCTTGTTTCTGGAAGAAAGTTTGAGTCATTTGATATTAATAATCTAGAGTTTGATAAGAATGATATTGAGTTGAGAAGAAAAACTCATGCAACACTAAAAAAAGTACAAAATGATTATGAAATAAGATTTGCTTTTAATACTGCTATTGCGGCAATAATGGAACTACTGAATTTTATACCTGATGATTATAAAGATGACGCCGCTAGTGACTCCAACAAATTTTGTTTGAACGAAGCAATAATCTTTATCTTAAAAATGCTATCTCCAATAGCCCCTCATATTTGCGAGCATTTATGGAGAGAATATCAATATGACAATGAGAATATTGAAATTTGGTGGCCAGAATATAATGAAGACCTTCTTGATGCTGAAGAATTTGAACTTATAGTCCAAGTGAATGGAAAAGTAAGAGGTAAGATTTTATTAAATAAAGATCTAACTGAAAAAGAAATTGAGGAAATTGCGTCACAAATTGAAAATGTAAAGACTCATATTGGTGATTCTCAAATTAAGAAATCCATATATGTTAAAGATAAACTTTTAAACTTTGTAATATGATCCTTTCAAATAAAATTTTAAATAAATTTGCTATGTTGCCAATATTATTATTTTTAACATTGGGATGTAGCTATAGTTTGGTTACATACGAAAATTTAAATAATGAAAATTTTCAATTTGTATTCTCTGACGATATTCCAAATAAACTACAAAATAAGTTTAGTGCTGTTTCATCCAGCAAAAATAAAAACCAAAAAACAAAGTCAAATGTAATTAGGATTTCAAATTTTATGATATCTAACTATGATGTTTTTTCTGGCAAAGCTCTTAGATCTTTAGAGGTGGAAGTAAAGTCTTCAGTCTCAATTTCTATCTCGATAAATAATAAAATTATTAATAGAAAATTAATGACAATGAAAAGATATAGCTCAAACGAGTTAAATATACTTGCTGAGGACGAAATGTTGGATTTCATAAAAAACGAAATATATGATGATTTTGTTAATCAATTAATTTTTGAGGTAAATTTAATTGAAATGTGATTCTCTTTCTTTAAAAAAATACATTGACAAATCGCCCAAGGTTTTCTTTATATATGGCGAAGAAATAGTTCTTCAAAATTATGCTAAAGACTTAATTAATGATTTTTTCAAAAAAAATGGTTTTGACGAAAAAAAAATCATTACAAAAAAAGACTTTCCAAATATAAATAAAATTTTATTAGAAAATGCTGGGGGCTCACTTTTTGGAAGCAAATTAATAATTGAGATTATTCATGAAGGTGGAAAAGTCCCAAAAGAAATTATTGATATTTTTGATCTAAGCAAATCAGAAGATTTAATTATTATAATTAGATCTGCTATTAAAAAAGTTACTCAAAATGCTGCGTGGGTAAAAAAAATAGATAGGTCAGCTATGATTGTCGAGTGTAATAAACTTAAGTCATTTGAAGAAAAAATATGGTTAAAGAATCAGTTAAGTTTCGTATCAAACAATGACATAAAAAAGTATGTGGAAATCATATCAGATCTCTTTCAGGGTAATCTTGTTGCACAACAAAATGAGGTTAATCTTTTAAAACTTACATATAAAGAAAATGAGCAAATTAAAACAAATCTTGTATTGGATGGTGGAGAGTTTTCCCCGTACGATCTTGAAGACAAAATAATTGAATTCAATACGTCTGGTGCGTTGCGAATTCTTAAATCAATCCATAGAAATGATGATCGTAATGCTCAACTTCTGGTATGGATCATAGGAAAAGTAGTAAATACATCTGTTATAGCAATGCAGAACCCTGATATCAGGAAAGGACTTGAAAATGCTGGAATCTGGAGCAGTAAAATTCCATCTTATAAAAATTTTATAAAAGTAAATTCTATGAAGAAAATTATTCCTCTACAAAAGAAAGTTTATGAATTGGATCTAGCTTCTAAAGGTCTTGCTGGAAAAACAAAAGATCAATTTTGGCAAGATTTAGACAACGTCGTAATTGAATTAACAGCTGCTTAAAAAAGCTCTATCAAAAATACTCTTACATTGATTAAAAATTTTATTATTTTTCTTAATTCGTGTCTTTTGATTTATTATCTCGCTTACTTGAGCAAGTCCTTTTGTGGAGCTAGTTAGCCAAACTGACTCAGCTTCTAAAAGATTTTCAACGGAATATGTTCCCTCTTCAACAGAAATTCCATTTTTCTTTATTTCTGTTATTAATAATTCTCTAGTTATTCCGGGTAGAATATTTGTGGATAGTGATGGTGTACAAATTATGTTATTCAAAACAAAGAATACATTTGAAGCTCCACCCTCAGTTATTTCATTATTCTTATGCATTATGACTTCGTCGCAATGATGATTTTTTGCATCATTCATACTCATTACATTACCTAATAAAGAAGTTGATTTAATATCACATCTTTGCCATCTAATGTCCTCACAGATTGCAACCTTAAGATCCTTAGATTCAAAGGAATGACTCACAACATAGCCAAAAGACTCTTCTTTAAGATCATTGTTATGAATATGAGATCTGAGGGAATCAACTCCCCGAGATATTTGATAGTAAACATATCCGTTTTTAAGATTGCTTGATGAAATTAAATGAAGTATTTCATTCGCAGACTTTTCTATGTCTGCATCAATATTTAGAGAACTACAGCTATTTGAAAGTCTTTTGATATGTTTATCAAATGCGATAATATTTTCGTTAAAAAAAGGTATGACCTCGTAAACGCTATCTGAAAAAGTGTAAGCTCTGCTTAACGGTGAGACTTTAATTTTATCAAGATCTTTATATTCACCATTGAAAACGGCATGAATGTTTTTCATTTAGGAGATCCCAAATAAACTCATTATCCATAAAACAAATCTTGACCATAATCTTCCAAAAAATCCCTTCGCTTCAATTTCCTCCAAAGCGATCAATGCGGAGGTATGAACAACTTCTCCGTTACTAATGATATCCAAAGAACCCATTTCCTGACCTTTTTCTATTGGTGCTTGAACATTATTTTTAAATTTATAGTCAACTTTTACATCTTTAAAGCTTGTTCTGGGCAAGGTAATAGAAATATCTTGAGCAACGCCTAACTTTACCTTATCCGTTTTGCCGCCCCATACTTTGGCATTAGTGTATTCTTTATTTGAATCAAAATATTTTTGCGTTGCATAAAACCTAAAGCCATATTCAAGCAATCTTTGCGTAGATAAAAACCTATCATTATCGGAATCACTCCCAGCTATTACCGTTATGAGTCTCATTTTTCCTCTTTTTGCTGAGCCTATTAAGCAATAACCAGCTGTGGAGGTGTGGCCTGTTTTGACTCCATCTGATGACTCATCTCTCCATAACAACTTGTTTCTATTAAGTTGCTTGATGTTATTAAAAGTAAATTGTTTTTCTTTATAAAGAGCGTACTCATCGGGAAAGTTACTTATAAATTTGGCTGTTAATTTTGCTAGATCTCTTGCTGAAGTATAGTGACCTTCAGCAGGCAGCCCTGTTGAATTAACAAAATATGTGTCATTCATTTCCATTGCACCAGCATATGAATTCATCAAGTCTACAAAACCATCTTCAGTACCACCCACATATTCTGCTATAGCTACAGAGGCATCGTTGCCTGACTGGATAATAATTCCTTTTAATAGGTCTAGGATGCTTACCTTCTTTCCAGCCTCAATAAACATTTTCGAGCCTTCCATCTTCCATGCCTTCTCACTAATTAATACCTGATCGTCTAAATTAATGAGCTCATTCTTTATTTGATCGGAAACAACATAACCAGTCATTACTTTTGTCATGCTAGCTGGCTCTATGAGGTCTGAGGAATTAAATTCTGCAATTACAGTATTGGTATTAGGCTCAATTAATATATAACTTTTTAGATTTAATTCTGGAGCATTAGGAACAAAACTCTGACTTAAAATTGATAAAGGAGATAGTAGTATTAGTAATAAATATTTTTTCATTTTTTAAACTCTTCTGATAAATAATATACAGCCATTGCATAAAAATGACTTCTATTATATTTGGTAATAGCTATAAAGTTATCGTCACCAATAAAATTTACATCCTTGCCATCCTCATTAAAACTCAATGAGATAAAATTTGAAAGAGATTCGTGAGGTTTATATAAATTTCTTATGTCATTAACTAATAACTTTGTAACAATATTACCCTCACGCTTCCAACCATGAACAGCTAAATAATTTGCCACGCTCCCAATAGCATCATCAACAGAATTAAATAAATCTGCTTTCTCGTCCCCGTCAAAATCAACTGCGTAAGCTCTATAACTTGATGATATGAATTGTCCATATCCCATTGCACCAGCGTAAGAACCTTTAATTTTATATATATCTAAATTATTTTCTCGTGTTAATAAAAAATACTTAATTAATTCGTCCTTAAAAAATTTTGATCTTCGAGGATAATCGAAGCCAAGAGTCATAAGACTGTCTAATACTCTATAATTTCCTAAGATCTTGCCATATCTTGTTTCAATACCAAGAATAGCCACGATAACCTCTTTAGGGACTCCAAACTTCTCTTCAGCTTTTTCAAGGGTGATAATGTTTTCATCGATAAATTTTTTTCCATTTTTTATTCGTTTGTCTTCAATAAACAAATTTTTGTACCTATCCCATGTCCAAGTAAATTCAGCTGGTGATGATATTGAGTCAATAATTTTTTGTTGTTTTCTAGCATTTTTAAAAACCTCTTCAACATAATCTGAGTCAAATCCATAATTCTCTATTAGTTCATTTATTGTTTCTTGTGAATTTGGATGATCAAAATAATCTCCGTAAATACTTAAAGAGAAAAAAATAATTATTTGCAGAATATATTTCATCGTCTCATTAATTTCTTATGTGTGGCCATTGAAATAATTATTCCAAAAGCTATGTAAAATGATAACAAAGATGAACCGCCTTTGCTTATAAAAGGAAGAGGCATTCCTACAACAGGTATTATGCCGATAACCATTGCAAGATTTATAAAGATTGTAGACAAAAATAGTAAGCTTAATCCTCCTATGGTCAATCTGCAGAATCTATCTCTTGCATTTAGAGCCAAATATAGACATCTAATTAGTATAAATAAGAAAACCGATAACAAAACACAAACACCCAAAAAACCAAATTCTTCAGCTATTACAGAAAATATAAAATCCGTTTCTGTCTCTGGTAGAAAATCTAAATGAGCCTGGGAACCTTGCTGATAACCTTTTCCTTGGAAACCACCAGAACCGATAGCTATTTTTGATTGAGTGATATTCCAACCTGAGCCATAAGGATCTGCATTTGGTTCAAACAAAGTTAAAATTCTTTGTCTCTGAAATGGCTCTAAAAAGTTATTCCAGATATATGGAAGTGACAAAACAAAAATTGCGCTTGAAGCACCAATAAATCTCCAACTCAATCCCGCTAAGAATAAAACATATAATCCGGCAATCAAAATAACTAAACTTGTTCCAAGATCCGGCTGGATTCTCACGATGTTTGCAATTATAAATATCAATAAAATTGAAATAAAAGTATTTTTTAAGCTAATTGGTAATGATTTATTAAATAAATATGCTGCCAAAAATATTGGTAAAGAAATTTTAATTATTTCAGAAGTCTGTAATGTGAAGAATCCTAAATCAAGCCATCTTTTAGCACCATTGATTTCTTTTCCAGTAAATGCTGTTAAAAGGAGCAAAAATAATGATATTAATAAGAAGGCTAAGGCATTATTCTTGTAAAAATCTGGATCAGGCTGACTCACTAGTAACATTAACACTAATCCAAAAATTACAAAAATAGACTGCTTTATTGTTGTCTCTAAATTGCCTTGAGATGCGCTAAAAAGAAATACGAGCCCCATAGCAGAAAGCAATGTTATAGATATAAATAAATACTGGTCAAAATAAATGCCATCTCGAAAAATATTTGATATTTTTTTTATCATCAATTAATCAGGCTATTCATAACTGCAATGGCTACTGGTCCAGCAACCGATCCACCGCTCTCTCCATTTTCAATAACAACACTTACGGCATATTCAGGATTTGGCATAGGACCGAAAGCAATAATTATTGCATGATCTCTGTTGCCCTCATTTTCTCTTATAATTTTGTAGTCTTCTTTTGTCTCAGTGCTTACAAGCTCCACAGTTCCAGACTTTGCAGCAATAGGATAATCTTTCAAGCTTCTTAACCTACCTGCAGTTCCTTTTGGATTATCAATAACGCCTATCATGCTCTCATGCATTTTCTCCCAATCAGAAACATCTATATTTGCTGAAATTAATTTATCTGGTTCTTCAAGGGAATCTTTCTTTACAAATGAAAATTTATTTATTGTGCCCTTATTTGCTAGAATAGCTGCGTAATATGCTAATTGGATTGGTGTCGCACTTAAATATCCTTGTCCCACTCCCAAATTTACAGTATCTCCTTTAAACCATCCAAAATTATGAGTATTCATTTTCCAGGCTGGACTTGGAAGTAAGCCAATATCTGGCAAAAAACAATCATTGCAGACATTTCTACCAAAACCAAATTTTGATAAGTGTTTGGTTAAATCATTTATATCAGATTGGTAAGCAAGTGAAAAAAAGAAAGTATTAGAACTTTCTATTATTGCATTAGATAAATTGATGTCGCCATGCCCTCCTTTCTTCCAACCTCTATAAATTCGATTATCCTCAGGAAGAATGAAAAATCCTGGATCATTGATTTTGTAGTCCCAATCTATAATTTCATTTTCAATACCAAATAAGCCAATAGCCGGCTTTATTGTTGAAGCTGGAGAATATCTTCCTTGGACAGCTCTATCAAAAAAAGGTTTATTAACATCGTCTAGCAGCTCTTTGAACTCGTTTTCAGATAAACCATTTGCAATTTTATTTACAGAGAAAGAGGGTGAACTGATGTATGAAACGATTTCACCAGTTGATATTTTTACTGCGACAATAGCTCCTCTTCTGCCGTTCATAGCCTTGAAAGCAACTTTCTGACTTTCCAAATCAAGGGAGGTTTTAATATCATTGCCACTAACTGCCGGAATTTCATTTAATTCATCTAATAATTTTCCTGTTGCATCAACTTCAAAAATTTTTGTTCCATATTTACCTCTTAACCGATCGTCATAGATATTTTCAATTCCTGTTTTTCCCTCTATAAAACCATTTGAATAATAAAAAATAGTCTCTTTTGTAGAAAGAGATTGATCTTGCAGCACTTTATCCAGTCCTTCGTTGTTCAAATTTCCTACATATCCAATTGCATGAGAGAAGAGCTCAGGATATAAATTTTGCCTTGAGTATCTTTGTTCAATAAAAACATTTTTGAAGCGATAGCTCCTTACTTCAAATTTTGCAATTTCTTCTTTAGATAGATCTTTCTTAAGGATAAGCTCCCTGTTAAGTGAAGCTTTTTTTTGAAAATTGATACGCGCATATTCAATTTCTTCTTCTGACAGCTCAACAATAGATTTAATTTCATCCAACAAATTCTCAAAATTGCTGATAAATGAAGGTTTTATTATTAAATTGTAACTAGGTACGTTATTTACTAGTATCTGCCCATCTCTATCATAAATAATTCCTCTACTTGGCTGAATTAAAATTTCTCTTGTTTTATTTTTTAATGCTGCAATTTCGTAATCTGAAAAGCTTGATACTTGTAAAGAATAGGTCTTGTAAATTATTAAGATGAATAAAGCTGCAAAAATAACATAAATCAATATTAGTCTATTAAAAAAATTTTTTTTCTCAGAAAATCGTTCTTGTGAATCTATCATTTATGATAAGTTTTTTTTGTAATTATTGTATAAGCTCTGTAGATTTGTTCCATCAAAATTAGTCTAAATAATCTGTGAGGAAATGTCAGTAAAGATGCTGATAATATTAGGTCAGATCTTGCTAAAACTTGGTCTGAAAGACCAAATGATCCACCTACTATAAAAATTATTTCTTTTTTACTCAATTGAGATTCTTTAACAAATTCGCTGAACTCCTCTGAATTATATTGCTTTCCTCTTGAGTCCCATGAAACAACATAATCACTTTTGGAAATTTTTGAAAGAATAATTTTGGATTCCTTTAAAAGAATCTCTTTTTTTGAGAGATTAGAATTTTGCTCTCCTCTAAGATTAATAAAATTAACTACTAAGTTTTTAGGTAGCTGTTTTTGATAATAGTTAATTGTTTCGAACTCCGTCCCGTTAGGTTTATGTCCTATAGTTAATATTTTAATGATCATCTACCTAGAAATATCAGAAATATTATGTTCTCCCCAAAGACCCTCAAGATCATAGAAATCTCTTTCATCCTTTTTCATTATATTTATTACGATGTTTCCACAATCTACAAGAACCCATCCTGACTCTGCCTCCCCTTCAACGCCTAAAATATCGATCTTGTCCTTTTTTAATTGATCAACTAGTTTCTCGGAAACAGACTTTGCATGCCTGTTTGAATTGGCAGTAGCGATAATGATTTCGTCAGTAAAAGATGAGAAATTTTTAACATTTAAATTTAATATATTCTCAGCCTTGCTGTCTGAGAGACTAAGATTACAAATTTCAGAGAGTTTCTTTTTTGACAAGTCAGGTATATTTATAAAAGGTTATTTAAAAATAAATTTTGTAATTGATATACTAAATCATATAAATAAAAAAAGGTAAGTATTTTTGGAAATAAGTTATCTCGATACTCTTTATCAATTTGTAACAAATTATAAAAAATTTATTTTTTGGCTTGGCTCCATTTCTGCTGTGATTTTTGTTTTCAGTCTTTTGAGTATTAAATGGCTGGTTGCTCTTATTCCAAGTGATTACTTTATAAAAAAAGAGGATTCAAAATTTAAAATCAAATATCCTTTTTTTTGGTTTATATCGCTGCTAATAAAAAACGTCTTGGGATATTCTCTAATTATAGGTGGTATATTTATGTTAGTTCTTCCAGGGCAAGGAATTTTCACAATTATGGTAGGTTTGATGTTATCGAACTATCCAGGGAAGTATGAAATCGAAAGGAGATTTATTGCTATACCAAGTGTTTTAAAAGGTATAAATTGGCTTAGAGAAAAGTCTAATCAGCCTCCAATAAATATCTGAACTTTAGTTAGATGACATCTCATCAATGTATTTTGATAATATTTTAAATCTTTGAGCTGCGTCTAGAGCTTCTAGAAGATTTTGTTTGCTTGATGGTGATATTGGAATCAGCCCTGCTAAATGATAAGCGATTGAGTCTGCTGAATTAAAGTCAACATTAAGAGGCATATCGCTTATCTTTGGATGCTTTACAAGTTGTGAAAGGATATTTGCAAGCTCAGGAAATTCAGCTAAAAGTGCTTGATCGTCAACCTCAGGATCTATCACAGGCTGAACATTTGCAACGTGAAGACCATCTTCTAGCTGAGTTAAGTCTTTAATAATTACTTTTTCCAATGACTTGGCTGTGATTCCAAGTAATCCATTTGATAGATTATTGAAATCAATAATTTCAACATATGAACCTTTTTTGGAAATTTCAAAATCTTTACCATTTGAATGCTCTGACTGGAAGACAATAACAAAACCTGAATTATTCTTCATACAATCTTTTACCATTTTTAGATATCTTGGTTCAAAAATCTGTAAGTACTGAATTGTGCCTGGAAGAGCAACAATGCCTAAAGGAAATATTGGTAAGTTATTTTTTTTCAAGGTAGTCTTTCAGTGGTTTTATAAATTTTTGACTGTCCCTGTTAGTCATTATCAAAATAATATCATAATCCTTAGTTATTTTTTTTAGTTCTGTAAGCAGATCATTTAAGGAATTAAAAATATTTGAGCCTTCGTATGAGGCTTTTTCATCCAAGATCAGTGCATGATCAATTTTGCTGTAAGATTCCAGTAAAGATTCTTTGTGATAACCTGATGACATTGTATTGGAACCAAGTTCAATAATGCCTAAAATTTTTTTTGTTTGATTTTGATTTCTGAGAGCTTTTGTGGATAGATTTATTGCAGTTGGATGATGTGCAAAATCATCGTATATTTTAATATTATTTATTTCTGAGATTTCATCCATTCTTCTTTTGACTCCTTGAAAACTAAGAAGTGAATCAATAGAATCAGAAACTTCAATTCCGTCAATGTTCGCAGCCAAAATAGCACAAACATAGTTTTTGAAGTTATGTTCGCCGATTAAAGGCAGATTTTTTAAAGAATATATATTTCCTTCAAATTGAAATTCTTTTTCTTTTATATTAAGACTTACTGATTCAGAGCCTAT
>CACOEZ010000007.1 GCA_902626385.1 uncultured SAR86 cluster bacterium | reverse complement strand
GTTCCAATTATTTTTTCTGAGGCTGTGAAACTTCATCCTATAGTAATAATTCTTGCTGTTTTTATATTTGGAAGTATGTTTGGATTCTGGGGAGTTTTCTTTTCCATTCCATTAGCCACATTTATAAAAGCTGTTTGGAATTCATGGCCAGGAGCTTCTCAGTTAAATGAGGATTAAAACATTATTTATATTTTCCATTTTTTTGCATTCATCTTTTCTTATGAGTAGCGCTAACTTCGGTATAGCAGTCCATGGAGGAGCTGGCGTAATGAAAAACCTGTCTGAAGATCAAAAAGATAAGATTGAAGACAAAATTTCAAAAACTTTGATTGAAGCATTCAAAATTCTTGAACAAGGAGGATCAAGCATTGATGCAGTCGAGTTTGCAGTTGCTGAATTGGAAGATTCTCCCTTATTTAATGCTGGACGAGGTTCTGTCTATAACTCAGATGAAATTCAAGAAATGGATGCCTCAATTATGAACGGAAATGATAGGTCTGCTGGCGCTGTTGCATCAATAAAAAAAATTAAGAATCCAATCAAATTAGCGAGGAAAGTTTCAGAACTAACTGAGCATGTAATGTTAGTTGGAGAGGGTGCAGAAAAGTTTGCTATGGATGCAGGGCTCGAAATAGTTGATGAGTCATATTTTTACTCTGAAAAAAATCTTAAAAGATTAAGAAAAGCCAAGCAAAAAACAGCATCAAATACTATTGTCCATGACAGGATTGGGACTGTAGGAGCAGTTGCTCTAGACAAAAATGGAAATATAGCAGCAGGTACTTCTACTGGTGGGATGACTAATAAAATGCCAGGAAGAGTAGGTGATTCGCCAATTATTGGTTCAGGCACTTGGGCACAAAATAATGTTTGTGGCGTTTCATCAACAGGACATGGCGAATATTTTATAAAGTATCAAGTTGCTAAAGAAGTATGTACTAGAATTGAGTACCTAGGAAAAAATCTTAAAGAATCGTCTGAAACAATTTTAATGGAATTAGAAGAAATTGAAGCCTACGGTGGACTGATTGCAATAGATAAAGACGCCAATGTCGCAGCACCATTTAACACAGATGGAATGATACGAGGAAGTATTACCAATAAAGAAGAATTGAATGTAAGAATATATTAAAGACTCTTTGTCTCTTCTAATACTTCCAGTACATGATTTTTAACTTTTACGCCTCTCCAGATTTTTCTTACAATGCCTGACTTGTCAATCAAAAAGGTTGATCTATCAACACCAATATATTCTCTTCCGTACATTGATTTCATTTTCATTACATCAAAAGTTTTGCACATTTTTTCGTCAGGATCTGACAGGAGCTCAAAAGGAAAGTTTTGTTTTGATTTAAAATTCTCATGAGATTTAATACTATCTCTAGAAACTCCTATTATTTCAGTATTAGTTTTTTTAAAAGACTCATAATTGTCTCTGAAATCTTGACCTTCAGTAGTACATCCTGGGGTGCTATCTTTTGGATAAAAATATATCACCACATTTTTACCTATTAAGTCATTATTACTAACAGTCTTGTTGTTGGTGCATTCGCCTTCAAAGCTTGGACATTTTTTGCCCTCTAGTATTTTTGCCATGATATTTCCTTGTTATAACTTTTTAAAAATAGTGTATAGTCATATTTTTACCTAATTATAAAATGATGCAAGCTTTAACTGGCAGTATTGTAGCTTTAGTGACGCCCATGAATTCAAATGGTGAAGTAGATTTTAATGCTTTATCTGATTTAATTCAGTGGCACATTGATGAGGGAACTAATGGAATTGTATCTGTTGGTACAACTGGAGAATCTGCCACACTTTCTGTAAGAGAACATATTGAAGTAATTGAAAAAACCGTAAATCTTGTTAATGGAAGAATTCCGGTAATTGCTGGTACAGGCTCAAACTCAACTGCTCAAGCAATTGAAACTACCTCGGAAGCAAAAAGAATTGGAGCAGATGCGTGTTTGCTTGTAACCCCTTACTATAATCGACCCAGTCAAGAAGGTTTAATAAGGCACTATACAAAGATTGCTGATTCTGTAGATATACCTCAAATTTTATACAATGTACCATCACGAACAGCATGTGACTTATTACCAGAAACTGTCAAAGTTTTGTCTGGCCATGAAAAAATTATAGGAATTAAAGAATCTGTAAAAGAAGTTGAGAGAATAAAAGAATTGATAGACATCTCTAATTCAGTTAATAAAGAATTTTCAATTTTATCAGGTGACGATCCTTCTTTTTTAACCCTTATGAAAGAGGGCGGGCATGGAGTAATATCTGTTGCAGCAAATGTAATTCCAAAATCTATATCAGAAATTTGTTTGTTAATAAATAATGAAAAATTCGATCAGGCAATTGATTTAAATAAAAAAAATGAAACTATATATAAATTATTGTTTGTAGAATCAAATCCAGTACCTGCAAAATGGATGCTTTGCAAAATGAATAAGATTCAGGATTTTGTAAGATTGCCACTGGTTCAGTTAAATGAAGAATTTCATGAAAACATTATCAGTGAGATGTTAAAATTAAAACTAATATGAATAGGTATATTGTAATTTCTTTAATATTAGTTGTTACCAGCTCATGTTCTATGTTTGGAGGGTCTGATGGATACTTTCCTGACAAGCAGTATGATTTTCTTGAAGAACGAATTGAAGATGATATAGCTCTGCCGGGATCTCTAGATGAGCCTAATTCTGAAAATCATTATCCTGTAATTGATTTAGAAAGCTTAGATGGAAATCTTGAAGTGCCAAAACCTAGACAAATTTTTGCTTCTTCAGGTAATAGTTCAGTTCAGCTTCGACGTCTAGGAGAATTAATGTGGATTTATGTTGAAACACTTCCTTCTACTTCATGGCCAATATCAAAAAATTATTGGGATACATCAATTTATCAGGTCACAAAAGCTGATCCAGTATCCGGAGAAATTGATATTGACTTTGATCAAGACACAAAACTGCAAATGCGAGTTGAACATGGCATCAAAGAAGCCTCGACAGAAATATTTTTATATCAAATAAGTAAAACTGATGGCTCCATAATAAGCAATCCTGAGTTTTTGCAGAATGAAATGTCGAACATTGTTGAATATTTTGCTAATTCAGTCTCAAATTTTTCAGGAACTTCCCTTGCAGCTCAGAATTTGAATGAAATGAAAAAAGCAAATATCTTTACTGAAGATGGGAAAACTGTAATTGCTTTAGATTTAAATTTTGATAGGGCTTGGTCTTCTGTCAGTAAGGCTTTAGTGGAGGCAAATATTGTCACTAATGACAGAGATAGGACTAATGGAATTTTTTATGTAAGTTATGCACAAGTTGAGGAGAAAGGTTTTTTTGGTCTCTTTGGCAGAAATGAGACTGTGGGTGCGGAAGAAATTGTTATTGGGGAGGAAGCAGAATTTGAAGTTACAATCACTGAAGAAAATGAAAAAACATTTGTTCGTGCTGTTTCAAAAAATGGTAATATTGAAGAGTCTGAACAACTTATATCAAAAATAAATGAATCGTTAAGCTAATGGAAAAATTAAAAGAAATAACAAAAGGTAAAGCAAAATCAATGTTTACAACCGAGAATGAAGATCATTTGATAATGCACTTTAGCGATGATACTTCTGCTTTTGATGGTAAGAAAAAAGAAGCACTTCTCGGAAAAGGAGCTGTAAATAATCAATTTAATGCTTTCATAATGCAGCATTTGAAAAAAAATGGGGTTGATACACACCTTGTTGAGGTGATAGATAATACTGACTCGTTAGTTTATAAACTGGATATGTTTCCAATTGAGTGTGTAATCAGAAATAGAGCTTCTGGATCAATATGCAGAAGGCTCGGTACAGAAGATGGCTTAGTATTTGAAAGTCCTTTGTTCGAATTTTTCTTAAAAGATGACGATTTAGGAGATCCACTAATTAATGATGAACACATTATTTCTTTTGGATGGGCAAATAAAGATCAAATAGATGAGATGAAAAAGCAAACATATTTAGTTAATGAAATTTTATCAAAGCTATTTATAGACTCTGGGCTTATATTAGTTGATTTTAAAGTTGAATATGGAGTTTATAAAGATAAGATTCTTCTTGCTGACGAATTTACACCAGATGGATGTAGGTTATGGGATTCACAAACCATGAAAAAAATGGATAAAGATCGTTTCAGGCAAGGTCTAGGTGATGTTGTAGAGTCTTATCATCAAGTTGCAGACAGACTTGGTATGAATATAGAAACTTGACTAAAATAGTCGGGTATTTATAATTCACACGTGAGATTAACTACAAAAAGCAGATATGCTGTTAGTGCACTTACTGAATTGAGCTTTTTACAGTCTTCAGGACCTGTTTCGTTAAGTGATATTTCTAATAATCAGAATATAGAACTTACCTACCTTGAACAGATTTTTCGGAAGCTTCGTATAGCTGGAATTGTTAAGAGCATTAGAGGAAGAAATGGAGGGTACTTATACGCTAAGGATCCCTCTGATATATCTATTAAAGACGTTATGCATGCTGTGGATGAAGTACTCGATGCAACAAAATGTAATGGGACATCTGCATGTCATAATGGAAAAAAATGTAGCACTCATGACTTATGGCACGAATTAAACAATATTGTTGAGGAATATTTAGAAAAAATAACTATAAATAGCCTTGTGGAATCAAATGATAGCCCATATATTAAGGTTAGAGAGATAAATTAGATGAGCACACAATCTACAATTTATTTGGACTACGCATCAACTACACCTGTTGATCCAAGAGTAGCTTCCAAAATGATGGAATTCCTGACTCCTGAAGGAGAGTTTGGTAATCCCGCGTCTAGATCTCATAGATTTGGATGGAAAGCTGACGAAGCTGTTGAAGAATCAAGATCTCATGTTGCTAATCTTGTTAATTGTGATCCAAGGGAAATAGTTTGGACATCTGGTGCTACTGAAGCAGATAATCTTGCTATCAAAGGAGTTGCTAGGTTCTACAAAACTAAAGGAAATCACATAATTACCTCAAAAATTGAACATAAGGCTGTTCTCGATCCTTGCAGGCAACTCGAAAGAGAAGGTTTTGAGGTTACCTATTTAGATCCTGATGCAGGTGGAGTAATCAGTCCTGATGCAGTTAAATCTGCAATGAAAGATTCAACAATATTAGTTTCTATTATGCACATCAATAATGAACTAGGTACAGTAAATGATCTTGAAAAGATTGGTGAGATTGTTCGAAAAAATGGTGCTTTCTTTCATGTGGATGCTGCTCAAAGTACTGGGAAAGTCGATATTGACCTTTCTAGAATACCAGTTGACCTTATGTCATTCTCAGCTCATAAAACTTATGGACCAAAAGGTGTTGGGGCGCTATATGTAAGACGTAAGCCAAGGGTAAGATTAGAGGCATTAATTCATGGCGGTGGGCATGAGCGAGGTATGCGTTCAGGTACATTAGCAACTCATCAAATTGTAGGAATGGGCGAAGCTTTTAGAATAGCAAAGGTAGAAATGGAAAAAGATCATAAAAAGGTCAATAAGTTCCACAAAAAATTCTTAGATAAAGTAAAAGAAATAGATCACGTTTACATTAATGGCGATTTAAAAAATAAAGTTCCAAACATACTCAACATTAGTTTTAATTTTGTTGAAGGCGAATCCCTTATTATGGGTTTAAAAGATATTGCAGTATCTTCTGGATCTGCCTGTACATCAGCAAGTCTTGAGCCATCATATGTTTTAAGAGCTTTAGGAAGGAAAGACGAATTAGCGCACAGCTCAATAAGGTTTTCATTTGGAAGATTCACTAGTGATGATGATGTAAGTAATACATTAGACATCTTAGGTAATGTAGTGCATAGATTGAGAGAGCTCTCTCCGCTTTGGGAAATGCATTTAGATGGCATTGATTTAGACGAAGTTGAATGGAATATGCATTAGGAGATTAATATGGCATATAGCAAAAAAGTTGTAGAAAAATTTGAGAATACATTAAACAATCCAGAGGCATTTAAGGTGGGTAGATTTGACCCTAAAGAAGCGAATGTCGGAACAGGAATGGTTGGCGCTCCAGCATGTGGTGACGTTATGAAGTTACAAATTAAATGTGAGCCTAAGGGTAATACGCATGTAATAAAAGATGTAAAGTTTAAAACTTACGGATGTGGTTCTGCAATCGCATCCTCAAGTGAGTTGGTAGAAATGCTTATTGGTAAGACACTAGAAGAAGCCAAAGCCATTAAAAATGTGGAAATCGTGGAAGCATTAGAATTACCTCCTATTAAAATTCATTGTTCTGTTTTAGCAGAAGATTCTATAAGACAAGCAATAGAGGATTACGAAGCAAAACAATAAAATCATGGCTACCTTCAATCCAGCAGAACTAAATTTTTCTGACAGTGCTCTGGAACATTTCAGAGATATGTTAAATTCTCGCGGAAAAGGTGAAGGCATTAAAATTGGCGTCAAAGAAGCCGGTTGTTCTGGATATGAATATACCTTTGATTTTGTAGATGAAATATTGCAAGACTACCAAATTTTTGATAAAGGAAGTTGCACTATTTTTGTAGATACTAAGAGTCTTGAGTTTTTAAAAGGCAGTTTAGTTGATTATGTAGATGACGGATTGAATAAGGGTATAAAGTTCGTTAATCCAAATGCAAAAGCTGTTTGTGGATGTGGCGAAAGTTTTACCGTATAAAAACATGGCAAAAATAAGAATATGGCCTCACGAGGATATCTGTCCTGATGGTGCAGAAATAGAATCACTCCCAGAAGAAACAATTTGTGAAGCTGCATTAAGACATAATATCAAGATTGAACATGCATGCGAGATGTCTTGTGCATGTACGACATGTCACTGTATAGTTCGCAAAGGTTTCGACTCATTAGAAGAAGCAACTGATATTGAAGAGGATTTATTAGATAAAGCTTGGGGTTTAGAGCAAACCTCGAGACTTAGCTGTCAGGCAATTCCACCAGAAGATGAAGAAATAGAGATAGAACTACCTAAATATAATATCAATATGGTTTCCGAGGATCATTAATGCAGAAAATAGATTGGTTAGATGTACTGGATATTGCTATCGAATTAAATGATACTTTCCCAGAGATAGATCCTCAGTGGATTAGTTTTCCAGACCTGCACCAAAAAGTTTGCAATCTAGAAAACTTTGTTGGCGACCCATCTAAATCAAGTGAGAAAATTCTTGAAGCAATTCAATCACATTGGATTGAAGAATATCAATAAGATTAATATATAATACTTCCAAAATTTATGAGGCTTACGTTATGACAATAGAAAAAACCTTATCTATTATTAAACCAGATGCTGTTGGGAAAAATCTTATCGGTAAAATTATCTCAAGGTTTGAAGAAAACGGCTTACATTTAGTTGCTGGAAAATTAATTCACCTTGATGATGAAATGGCCTCAGGATTCTATGCTGAACATGATGGGAAACCATTTTTTGAGGATTTAAAAAAATTTATGACATCTGGCCCAGTCTTTGTTCAGGTTCTTGAAGGGGAAAACGCAGTTCAAAAAAATCGTGAGCTTATGGGCAGTACAAACCCTCAAGAGGCAGATCCAGGAACCATAAGATCTGATTTTGCAAATAGTATTGATGCTAATGCAGTTCATGGTTCAGACTCACTGATTAGCGCTGAAAGGGAGATAAAATATTTTTTCAATGAAGAAGAGATATTGATCAAGTAAATTGCAAAAGAAAAAAAATCTTTTAGGTTATTCGCTAGATTCTCTAGAAAAATTTTTTATCGAAATTGATGAATCTAAGTTTAGGGCTAAACAAATTTTCAAGTGGGTTCATCAAAAAGGCATATTAGATTTTGATTTAATGACAGATCTTAATAAAGATCTTAGAGAAAAGCTTAAGAAAATCGCAACATTAAATCCACCCATTATCGAAGAAGAGTTTATATCTGATGAGGGAACTAAAAAATATTTAATTAAAATATCATCGGGTTCTATGGTAGAAATGGTAATAATCCCTGATGGTAAAAGAAAAACTTTGTGTATTTCTTCTCAGGCAGGTTGTGCTTTGCAGTGTTCATTTTGCGCAACAGGAGCACAAGGCTTTGATCAAAACTTAGAGAGTGACGAAATTATCGGACAGCTTTGGCTTGCTAATTTCAAATGCAACCAAGAAGATAAAATTACTAACGTAGTATTTATGGGCATGGGCGAACCTCTTTTAAATTTTAATGCTGTTATTGAAGCTGCAAAAGTTATGAAAGATCAACTCGCATATGCTTTATCAAGAAAGAGAATTACCATTAGTTCTTCAGGTATTGTCCCTAATATAAATCGTCTTAATGAGCATGTTGATGTTTCTCTAGCAATTTCACTTCACGCTTCTGATAACAAACTTAGAGACAAATTAGTTCCAATTAATAAAAAGTATCCACTAGAATCTTTAATCGAGTCGTGCAAATATTTCCTTGAATTTCATAATAATAAAAGACATATCACCATTGAATATATACTTATTAAAAATATAAACGATTCTCTGGAGCATGCAAAAAAACTGGTAAGGTTACTTTCTGAATTTCCTTGTAAAATAAATTTAATACCTTTTAATAGCTTTGAGGGATCAAACTACGAAAGACCCAGCTCGGAAAAAATTAATAGATTCAAATTTTTCTTAAAAGAAAAGGGGTTCATCACAACCTTGCGAACAACTAGGGGTGATGGTGTTGACGCTGCATGTGGTCAGTTGGTTGGAAATTTGTCAAAATCTATAAAGGGAAAGAAGTTAATATCGCATAGATCACTTTAATGAGTAACGAATTAAAATCTGCAAATTCAGTTAAAACAGGAAAAAAATTCTCTAAGGCGAGACAAGAATTAAATTATTCAATAGATCAAATGGCTGAGAAACTAGTCATAAACAAAGATTATATAATTGCGATCGAAAGAGGAGATTTTTCAAAGTTTCCGTCTGAGGCATTTGCTAAAGCATATTTTCAAAAATATAAACAATTTCTTGGAATAAATTCTGATTTTCCAGGACTATTCAATACGAAAAAAGAAAGTAGTCTGAAAAAAATAAAAAAAGAAATTAAGCTTCCTTACTCATGGAATATTGGAAATAAACAAATAATCTTAATATCTATCTTTACAACTTTGTCTATTCTTGCACTAATTTTTTCAAAAAGTAGTCTTAAAGAGACTGAATTGACTTATAAACCAAATACAAATGACCTTCAATTTATCGAAGAAATTATACAAGCTAATACTACAAAAAAAGCAGTTGCAGATGGCTTATCAATTAACAAAAATCTCTTAGAATTAAGATTTACTGATAATTCTTGGATCGAACTATATGTAAATGATAGTTTAGTTGAAGCTCAACAGTTTAGAACAGGCGATATCTATGTCAGAACAGTTTATATTCCTTTTAAAATCGTTATAGGTAATGCTGATTCTATAAAAGGAACATATAATGGACAGGTAATAGATTTTTTTGAAAATACTAATTCGTTAACAGGAGTTAGTACAGTTAACTTTAACAATGAATAATTGGATAAAAAGAAAAAAAACCAAAGCCATTAAAGTTGGAGATGTTTTAGTGGGGGGAGGCAATCCTATAACTATTCAATCTATGACGAATACTAATACATGTGATGTTGTTTCAACTGTTAAACAAATTAAAGACCTTGAGGCTGCAGGTGCTGATATTGTAAGAGTTTCTGTTCCAGGTTATGACGAAGCAAAGTCCTTTAAAGAAATCAAGAAAGCTGTGGACGTGCCTCTAGTTGCTGATATTCATTTTGATTATAAGATAGCTCTTGAAGTTGCAGATACAGCGGATTGTTTGAGAATAAATCCTGGAAATATTGGCAAAGAAGACCGAGTAAAAGAAGTAATAAATGCTGCATTTGATAATAATGTTCCAATAAGAGTTGGTGTTAACGCCGGATCTTTAGAAAAAGATTTACAAAAAAAATATGGAGAACCTAATGCAGATGCTCTTGTTGAATCTGCTTTAAGGCATGTTGAAATTCTTGATAGATATAATTTTGATAATTACAAAATGAGCCTGAAAGCATCTAATATTGAAATGACAGTAGATGCATATAGAAAAATTTCGGATTTAATCGATCAACCACTGCATCTTGGGATTACAGAGGCTGGAAGTTACAGGGCAGGAACTGTGAAATCTTCCATAGGTGTGGGTATGCTTCTCTCAGAAGGTATTGGCGATACAATTAGAATATCACTAGCGTCAGATCCAGTTGATGAAATTAAGGTTGGTTGGGATATTCTCAAAAGTTTAAATATTAGAAGTAGAGGAGTAAAAATTGTGGCGTGTCCAAGTTGTTCTCGTCAGAATTTCAATGTTATCAAAGTTGTAAATGAACTTGAACAAAGATTAGAAGACATATCTGATGATATTGAAGTAGCAATTATTGGTTGTTATGTAAATGGACCGGGAGAAAGTAAAGCGGCAAACATAGGACTGACAGGCGCTAGTCCAAATAATTTGTTGTATGTTGATGGAAGCCCTAATAAGAAGATTGCTAATAATAATCTTGTTGATGAACTTGAAGATCAAGTGAGAGAAAAAGTTGCACAGTCAAAAATTGAATCTGAAAAGATAATATTAAGGAGTTAACTTGAAAAAAATCCACTCACTTACTGGCATGATAGATTTATTGGGTCAGAAAGATAATGAATCAAGTCAATCTGATAAGATTTTCAACACTGAAAAAAGTCTTATAAAAATATTTAAAAATTATTCTTTAAATGAAATCAGAACTCCAGCACTTGAAGACGAGCAGTTGTTTAATAGATCTGTGGGAGAATCCTCTGATATCGTAAATAAAGAACTTTATTCATTTCAAGATAAGAATGAAAAAACAATCTCTCTAAGGCCAGAGGGAACCGCAGGAGTAGTAAGATCTATTATTGAAAAAAAACTTGAAAATGATTTTCATAGATTGTGGTACCTAGGACCTATGTGGAGATATGAAAGACCCCAAAAGGGTAGATATCGACAATTTAATCAAGCTGGAGTTGAATTGTTAGGATATAAAGAAGGTCTTGCAGAGCTTGAGATGATATCGATGGTAATTTCAATTAATGCAGAACTTAATATTAAAAATCCTAAAATAAAGATAAATCACCTGGGAGACAATGAATCAAAAGAATCATTTTGCAATGATTTAAAAACCTTTCTTGAGCCACATGCCAAAAATCTTGATAAAAGAGATGTTGATAGATTGAATAAAAATCCTTTAAGAGTTTTAGATTCAAAAAGCATGGATACTCAAAAAGTACTTAAGAGTGCTCCAAAAATTTCTGATTACATATCTCAAGATTCATTAAATATGTTAGAAACAGTCAAAGAGACTTTTCCAAATGAGAATATAGAAATTGATCATAGCCTTGTTAGAGGACTTGATTACTACACAGGTTTCATTTTTGAGGCAGTTTCTGAAGACTTAGGTGCCCAAGATGCATATCTTGGAGGGGGAAGATACGACCAGCTATTTGAAGAGCTTGGCGGGAAAAAGCTTCCCGCAATAGGCATGGCTATTGGAATAGAAAGACTGGCAGAGATTTCTAAAAATACCTCATCAAGGCAAACATTAATATCTTTCATGATTTTATCTGACAAAATCCAGCAAAAAGCATATAAAATAGCTCACGATCTGAGATCTTTGAATAAAGATATTGTATTTGAAGTTAGTCTCGGCGAAGGAAGCTTAAAATCAAAATTGAGAAGAGCTAACAAAGATAAGGCTTCATATGCAATCATTTTGGGAGATGAAGAGCTTGCTTCAGAGACTATTCTTTTAAAATCTTTGCAAGAAGATAATTCAGATCAAAAAAAATTAACTTTAAACGAAATTAAGAAGTTTATTAGTTCAATTTAAGTAGAGGTAAGAAAATGAATGATGTTTACGATAATAATGTGAGGTTTTTACCCTTGTTGAAGTTTCTCGATAAACATAAAAAGACAATTACAGCTGTAATTGTTGTTACTCTTTCTATATCAGCATACTTCATTATTTCATCTCAAATTGACAAGAAAAATCATGAGAATGCAGCCATAATTTACAACGATTGGTTAATAGAGTTATCCATTGAGGAGCCTGATCTAGAAAAGTTAGACAGCATGCTTGAAGAACTTCTACAAAATTATAAATCAACTGGATATACTCAAATAGCTTTATTATCAAAAGCAAATTTAGATGCAAAAAATAAAAACTTTGATGAAGCGCTTGAAAATTTTACTAATCTCATCAACTTAACTGATGGCTTTAACGGTAATAAAATTTTTAATAAGATGGCAAGAGTAAGTGCAGCCAGGATTGAAGTTTCAAATGGTAAATTTGATGAGGCGCTTGAATTAATTCAAAAATATTCTGCTTCAGAAACAAATGCTTACATACACGAATTAACTGGCGATATTTTGGCAAAAAAGGGAAATATTAAACTTGCCGAGTCTCAATATGAACTCGCATCAGGCAAGTATAATGATCAAGCCTCAAAATCTATAATAGCTATGAAAATTGCTGGTCTTGAAAACTTAAGTGAATAAAATGAATAAAAATTTTTTTATTTTAATATGTGCTTCAGTTTTTCTAGTTTCTTGTTCAACTCTTGAGGGACTTAGATTTTGGCAAAGTGATGAGGTTGATCCAGATGAGCCAAAAGAGTTAACCGCCTTTAGTGACCAAAAAAATATTTCGATAGACTGGAGTTTGTCTTTTGATGGAGATAATCAAATTGGAAGTTTTGAACCAGGCTTTAGTTCAGAAAACCTTTTCTTTGCTGATGCAGAAGGTAATGTAGTTTCTCTAAATGCAGATAATGGCAAAGAAAATTGGAGTAGACAACTTGATTTTTTAGCAGCAGGCGTTGCATCAGGTTTTGGAATAATAGTTGTTAGCGATCTTATCGGGAATGTTATTGCACTTGATCAAAGTGATGGATCGGAGCTTTGGTCAGTCAATGTAAAAGGTGAAGTATTAAGTAAGGCTGCAATTGATCCTAAAAGAGTAGTAGTTAAGACTGGTTCAGGCGAGCTTTTAGGCTTAGATAAATCTTCGGGTGCTGTATTGTGGTCTTATAGATCTAAGTTACCAACTCTTACTATCAGAGGCAGCAGCAGTCCGGTTATTTCAGAGGATAAAGTATTTGTTACTTTTGATAGTGGTCGCATGGGCGTATTTGATATCAATTCTGGATTCCCTTTATGGGACAGTGCAATATCTTATGTAAGTGGAAGCTCAGAATTAGAAAATATAATTGATTCTGATTCAAGTCCTGTTGTTGATGGTGGTCTAGTTTACGCTACAAACTTTCAAGGAAAATTAAATATTTTTGATATTGCTCAAAAAAGATCTGTATGGTCTTATGATGCATCTTCATTTTATTCACCTGTTGTTACAAGGGGTGTAATACTTGTAGTTGAAGCTAATTCAGGCATGAAATCTTTTTCATCTAAAAATCTTGAGGAATCTTGGTCAAACGAAGATTATTTAAATAGAAGTTTGTCTAATCCAGTAAGTTTTAAAGGTGACTTAATTGTTGGTGATTTTGAGGGATACCTTCATGTTATTGATCCTTTAAACGGAACAACAATTGGAAGAAAGAAGATATCAAAAAAACCTATTAAGACATTATTCAGTAGGAGTAATTCTTTATATGTAGTTGATGAAGCATTTAATTTATTCTCCATAAGAATATAAAATGACAAATAGCAATGTTTACTTCAATAGCAATAATAGGTCGTCCAAACGTAGGTAAATCATCCTTATTTAATAAATTAACAAAATCCAGAGATGCTATAGTTTCTGATTTTTCAGGCTTAACTAAAGACAGAAACTATAATTTTTTAAAGTTAAAAAACAAAAAAACGCTTCTTATAGATACGGGCGGTATTGCCGACTCAGATGAAAGTATTAACAATGCAATTTCCCAACAAGCATGGATTGCAGTTCAAGAATCTTCACTTATTCTTTTGATTCTTGATGGGTCAGAAGATTTAAACAAAGAAGATCTTGATATTATTCAAAATCTGAGAAAGTTAGGAAAAGAATTCATAAGTGTAATAAATAAGATTGATAAGAAATCGAACTCAAATGTAAAAGATGATCTATTTAAAAACGGTATCAAAAGTTTTTTTGAGATTAGTGCAGAGCATTCACTTAACCTTTCAGAATTAATATCATATCTTTCCGAAATAGTCCCAGAAACAGATATCAAGGAATCTAGTGATAAAAAAGTTGCTGTCTTGGGCAGACCAAATGCAGGTAAATCAACGTTTATCAATTCTTTAATTGATGAAGATAGGCTTATTGTCAGTGAGATTGCTGGCACAACAATTGACGCAATAAGTATCCCATTTGAAATAGATAATGAAAAATTTCTATTTATTGACACTGCGGGTATTAGAAAAGGCTATAAATATAATCATAAGATTGAATATTTCTCATTTGTTCGAGCAATGCATGCCATAGAAAAATCTGATGCAGTAATATTTTTATGTGATGCGAATGAGAATATAGTTGATCAAGATCTGAAAATATTAAATATGATAATAGAGGCGGGCAAGCCAGTGCTATTTGTTTTCAACAAAATTGACTTGATTTCAAAAAAAGAGCTCATTAGTTTATATACAAACAAAAGAATGCAATCAGAATTCATGCAAAAAATTATGAAAGTTGAAATTTCTGCTATAAACAAAAAAGGCTTTAAAAAAGTTTTCAAAGATATAAATTTTTTAATTGAAAAATCAAAAGAAAATTTTTCAACATCTCAACTAAATAAACTACTAAATAAGTTTGTAAATGCTAGTGCGCCACCTTCAGTGGCTGGAAGACAACTTAAGTTTAAGCACATACATTTTGCCGGAACTTATCCAACAACTTTTATTATTCATTCAAATCAAGATAAGAAAATTCCTGTAAATTATAAAAAATATCTTGAGAATTCATTTAGAGAAGAATTACATTTAAATAGCGTTCAGCTCAGATTAATTTTTAGAAAATCTTCGAATCCTTTTGATGGAAAAAAAAATAAACTGAGCAGCAGACAGACCAAAAAAAGACAAAGACTTATTAAGCACAAACATAAATCTAATAATTAATATTAATTACTATATAAAAAGGCTTATCAATCAATGTACTGTATAATCATCAGTGATAACAATAAATTACTGATATTTATAACCTAAGCACACTATGGAAGAAAGACCAGTATACCTAGATCTAACGAAGATTAGATTGCCAATGTCCGCATTTTCTTCAATTACGCACAGACTTTCGGGCATGTATGCCTTTTTTGTTACTTTGCCAGTAATGTTATATCTAATATATTTTTCAACCTCATCAAAATCTAATTTTGAAAACTTAATAGAAAGCCTGTCATCAGTTTCTATTTTTTCCCTTGTGATTTATTTAAGTCTCTTAATACTTTGGTATCACATTTTGACTGGCATAAGGCACCTAATTATGGATTTTTTTCATATTGGTGAGTCTCTGCATGGTTCAAATAACTCAGCTATATTTGTTATTGTTTTTTGGTTTATCACGTCAATTTTAATTTTACTTTATATATATTTATGAAAGGCTCAATGATTTGGAATCTTCAACGTTATAGCTCATTAGTAATACTTTGCTATTTGCTTTATGTTTCTAGTTTCATTGTTTTATCAGAGGGGCCTATAAACTTCTTTGATTGGACAAATTTCTTTTTATCCTTTCAAACAAGATTTTTTACTTCAGTAGCATGCATTTTTATTTTGCTTCATGCTTTCATAGGTTTGTGGACGGTCGGAACAGATTATTTGACTGAGAGAACTCTAGGATTTTTGAATAAATCGCTTTCAAAAATAGCAAATATCATAAGAAAAACCTATCTTTTTTCGTTTGTATTGCTTGGAACTGTGTATTTAATTGTAATTTTATATATAATATGGTTATAAATGATAATTATAAGTAATTATAAGTTATATTAATAATGAACAATATTTTTACTGACAATATTAAAACCATCGAATTTGATTCCCTAATCATTGGTGGTGGAGGTTCAGGAATGCGAGCATCCTTAGAGCTTGCCAAATCTGGTCTTAAAACTGCAGTAGTTTCAAAAGTATTTCCTACAAGATCACATACTGTTTCTGCTCAAGGTGGAATTACATGTGCAATTGCTAGCGCTGATCCAAATGATGATTGGAGATGGCATATGTATGACACAGTAAAAGGAGCAGATTTTATTGGCGATCAAGATGCTATCGAATATCTTTGTTCTGAAGGTCCAAAAGCTGTGTTTGAACTCGAGCATATGGGATTACCATTTTCAAGATTTGAAAATGGTCGCATATATCAAAGACCGTTTGGTGGTCAATCAAAAGATTTTGGCAAAGGTGGGCAAGCAGCAAGGACTTGTGCTGCAGCAGATAGAACCGGTCATGCTCTTCTTCATACTCTTTATCAAAATAACGTTAAAGAGGGTACAAATTTCCTAAATGAATGGTTTGCTGTGGATTTAGTTAAAAATGCTAAAGACGAAGTTACAGGTGTTATTGCTTTCTCAATTGAAAATGGTGAAGTCGCATATCTAAAGGCACAAGCAACTGTTCTTGCAACTGGTGGAGCAGGAAGAATATATGCTTCAACTACAAATGCTTTGATTAATACTGGTGATGGTTTAGCTATGGCTCTAAGAGCAGGATTCCCAGCACAGGATATGGAAATGTGGCAGTTTCATCCTACAGGAATATACGGTGCAGGTTCACTTGTTACTGAGGGCTGCAGAGGCGAAGGAGGATATCTTATAAATAAAGATGGCGAGAGATTTATGGAGAGGTATGCACCTAATGTTAAAGATCTTGCTGGTAGAGATGTAGTCGCAAGGTCAATGGTGCTTGAAATTCTTGAAGGAAGAGGTTGTGGTGAGAAAAATGACCACATTTTCCTCAAGCTTGATCATCTTGGTGCAGACGTTTTGAATTCTAAATTACCTGGAATATGTGAGCTCTCTAGGACGTTTGCTCACGTTGATCCTGTCTATGAACCGATACCTGTGGTTCCAACATGTCATTACATGATGGGAGGAACACCAACAAATGTTAACGGTCAAGCTTTCACAAGGGAAAATGGTGTGGATGAATTAATTCCAGGATTATTCTCAGCCGGAGAAGCTGCATGTGTCTCCGTTCATGGCGCTAATAGATTAGGTGGAAATTCACTTTTAGACTTGGTTGTTTTTGGAAGAGCGACAGGTATGCACATACAAAAGGAACTTAAATCTGGTGGCGGGGTAGACTCTGCAACAAGAAGTGATATTAAAAAGTCACTTGAAAGATTAAATGCTTTAAATGATTCCACTGACGGCTATGATCCAGCTGAAGTTAAAAGAGAACTGCAAGAATGCATGCAAAATTATTTTGGTGTATTTAGACGCGGCGAATTTATGAAGAAAGGTCTTGATCAACTTAGTGAGATAAAGGAAAAAGTTGATAACCTTCATCTTAAAGATAAAAGTGATGCTTTTAATACCAGCAGGGTTGAAGCAATAGAATTACAAAACTTATTTGAAGTTGCTGAAGCTACCGCCGTATCTGCATATCAAAGAAATGAAAGTAGAGGAGCTCACGCGCGCGATGACTTTCCTGATAGAGATGATGAAAATTGGTTATGCCACACTATATTCGATCCAAAGACTAAAGAAGTTTCTAAAAGAGGTGTAAATTTTGAACCATCCAAGGTTGAAGCTTTTCCACCAAAAGTGAGGACATATTAATGTTTGGCAAAAAACTACAAGTTAGTCTTTATCGATACAATCCAGAAGAAGATAAATTCCCTTACATGAAAAAATACACTATCGATAAACCTGAGAGAGATATCATGGTTCTCGACCTGTTGCATTTACTTAAAGAGCAAGACCAATCTGTTTCATACAGAAGATCATGCAGAGAAGGTGTTTGCGGATCTGATGGAATGAATATTAACGGCAAGAATGGACTCGCATGTATTACACCTATTTCATCAGTTATTAAAAGAAACAAGATTGAGTTAAGGCCTTTACCTGGGTTACCAGTAATTAGGGATTTGGTTGTTGATATGACCGAATTTTATGCACAATATGAAAAAATTAAACCTTTCTTACAAAATGAAACAACTGCTCCAGAGCAGGAGCGACTTCAATCTCCTGAAGAGAGAGATAAGCTAGATGGTTTATATGAATGTATTTTATGCGCATGTTGTTCCACAAGTTGTCCATCCTTTTGGTGGAATCCAGATAAATTTGTTGGTCCAGCTGCTTTACTTCAAGCTTATAGATTTCTTGCAGATTCTCGAGATCTAAAAACTGAAGAAAGGCTAGATGCTTTGTCTGATCCTTTCAGTGTTTATAGGTGTCATGGAATTATGAATTGTGTAAATGTATGTCCAAAAGGTCTTAATCCAAATAAGGCAATTGGTGAAATAAAATCTATGTTACATAAAAATAAAAAGGATATAATTGCTTCTGATAGAATTTAAATTTTAAAAAGCAAATGACCATATCTATGAAAGAGCTTTGGGGGAGCTCACACACTTCAGCAGGCCATGCCGCCTACCTAGAGTCTCTTTACGAAACTTTCATAAATGATCCTGATCAATTATCAGATGAGTGGAAAGAATTTTTCGAAAATCTTCCTCATCATCCCACTTCTAATGGCGAGATTTCACATCAAAATATAATTAAAGAATTTAAAAATATTTCTCGAAAAAATTCAATATCAAAAACTACTGTAGATGAAAGACAAGGAAAAGTTATACGACTAATTCAGTCTTATAGAAATAGAGGACATCAAATGGCGAGTTTAGACCCTCTTGGCCTTATGGAAAGAAAAAAAATTGAAGATTTAAATTTAGAGTTTCACGGCCTTAACCAAAATGACCTAGAAGAAGAGTTTTATACAGATACATTTTTATCTGATACAAAAAAAATGAAACTTAAGGATATTCTTAAAAGCCTGCAAGAAATATATTGCGGGAATATTGGCATAGAATGTAATCACATCGTGGAATCTAATGAAAGACGATGGTTCCAAAGAAAATTTGAATCAAAACTTCAAGATTATTCATTCGATAACGAAGAAAAATTAAATATATATGAAAGGCTCAATTCTGCAGAAGGTCTTGCGAAATACTTATCAGCAAAATATCCAGGTATGAAACGTTTCGGCATTGATGGAGCAGAGTCTCTTGTTCCACTTGTAGAACATGTTATACAAAATTTAGGTTCAATGGGGGCTGAACAAATTTGTTTCGGTATGGCGCATAGAGGCAGGCTTAATTTGTTGGTAAATGTTCTAGGTAAACTTCCAAGTGAATTATTTTCTGCGTTTGATGAAGATTTTGAGCTGGAGGGAGCAAGCACTGGTGATGTTAAATATCATTTAGGTTTTTCCTCAAATTTTGATACACCTGGTGGCGAAGTTCACGTGTCACTTTTTAATAATCCATCTCATTTAGAAATTGTAGATCCTGTTGTTGTTGGTTCTGTAAGAGCTCGTCAAGATAGAATTGGAGATATAGAAAGATCTAAAGTTGTCCCAGTTCTTTTGCATGGCGATGCTTCTTTTTCTGGTCAAGGTGTTGTTATGGAGTCTCTGCAGATGTCTCAGACAAGAGGCTTCAATGTGGGAGGAACTGTTCATATCATAGTAAACAATCAAATTGGATTTACCACGAGCAACAAAAGCGACTCGAGATCAACAGATTATTCATCAGATGTGGCAAAAATTATTCAGGCACCTGTCATACATGTTAACGGAGATGATCCTGAAATGGTTGTTAATGCAGCAAAAATAGCTTGTAAATATCGCAATAAATTTAAAAAAGATATTGTTATAGACCTTTTTTGTTATAGAAGAAGAGGGCATAACGAGGCTGACGATCCATCGGCAACTCAGCCAAAAATGTACGAAAAAATTTCAAAACATCCATCTGTATTAAGTCAGTACGAGGAAGTGCTATTAAATAATGGAATTCTTAATAAGGAAAAAGCTAAAAAAATAAAAACCAACTATAGGAAGTCATTAGAGGGAGGTAAATCAGTTGCTAAAAATCTTGCTGAAAAACCAAATGACTCTTTATGGTTTGATTGGCAACCACATATGGATATTAAGTGGTGGCCAAAGGTTGATACTACTTTTAACAAGAAAAAGTTTAAAGAATTAGGAAAAGCAATCTGCGAAGTGCCTGAAACATTCAACTTAGGATCGCAAGCCTCAAAGATCTTTAAAGACAGAATAGCAATGACAAATTCTAAAATGAGTACAAATTGGGGATATGCTGAAAGCATGGCTTATGCCACATTATTAAGCGAAGGCTATCCTATAAGGATAACTGGACAAGACGTAAGAAGAGGTACTTTTTCTCACAGACATGCCTGTGTGTTTGACTCTTCTTCGGGTGTTGGCTACATACCTCTAGCACGCATAGCAGAGGAGAATCATACAAAATTTGATATTTATGATTCTTTATTATCAGAGGAGGCTGTTCTAGCTTTTGAGTATGGTTACTCCGCAACCTGGCCATCAGGTCTAACAATCTGGGAAGCACAATTTGGAGATTTCGCAAATGGTGCACAAGTAGTTATTGATCAATTTATTGTTTCTGCTCAACACAAATGGGAAAGACTGTCCGGTCTTGTAATGTTATTACCTCATGGTTATGAAGGACAAGGACCTGAGCATAGCAGTGCAAGAATTGAAAGATTCCTTCAATTATGCGCATCTGAAAATATACAAGTTTGTGTTCCAAGTACCCCGTCACAAATATTTCATCTTCTTAGACGTCAAGCAATCAGAAAAATGCGAACACCTTTAGTAGTTATATCACCCAAAAGTTTATTAAGAAATCCTAATGCTGTGTCTTCGATTAAAGAAATATGTGATGGACATTTTTCATGTGTAATAGATGATGAAGTTGATAAAAAAAGTGTTGAAAGAGTAATCATGTGCTCAGGAAAAGTTTTTTATGATCTTGATAACAAAAGAAAAGAAGAAAATTTAGAAAATGTAGCCTTGGTAAGAATAGAACAATTATATCCATTTCCTTATGATGATCTTGAAGAAATCCTCACAAAGTATGAAAATGTACAAGAGTTTATATGGTGTCAAGAAGAGCCAATGAATCAAGGTGCATGGTTTAGTCATAGACATAGAATTCAAAGGGTTTTAGACAGATTTGATGTAAAAAAAGAAGTAACTTTAGTTAGCAGGCCCGCTGCTGCAGCACCTGCGGTAGGACTGATGAAGTTGCATCTTAAGCAACAAGAGGAACTTGTTAAAGAGGCATTACTTAAATGAGTGTTGAAATAAAATCACCAACTTTCCCAGAGTCTGTAGCAGACGGTACTATTGCGAATTGGCTCAAAAAAGAGGGCGAGTCTGTTGCACAAGACGATGTTATAGCTGAAATTGAAACTGATAAAGTTGTTCTTGAAGTTTTAGCTCAGTCTGATGGCGTTATTACAAAAATAATTAAATCCGAAGGAGAAACTGTTGTCAGTGCTGAGATTATCGGTGAATTTGAAGAAGGAAATTCCTCCGACACTTCCTCTACCCCAATTGATGAAAACAAAGAAGATGATAATAAAGACGAAATAACTGAGATACAAAAAATATCAAAACCTAAAAAAGATAAGAACGGGCCAGCCGTAAAAAAAATATTATCCGAACAAAATCTTGATCCCTCAAAAGTGGAAGCATCTGGAAAAGATAATAGATTGACTAAAGCAGATCTAATAAATCATATGTCATCTAAAACAGAAGATGTTAATGATTCAAATGAAATTATGCCCGATAGCGAATTTAGAGAAGATAGACCAGAAAAAAGAGTGCCCATGTCTAGGCTAAGGTCAACAATTGCAAAAAGACTTGTTTCTGTAAAGCAAGAAACAGCAATGCTTACAACTTTTAATGAAGTTGACATGCAACCAATTAAAGAGTTAAGAGCCAAGTATGGAGCAGAGTTTGAGAAAGAGCATGAAGTAAAATTAGGCTTTATGGGATTTTTTGTTATAGCTGCCGTTCAAGCCTTAAAAAAGTTTCCTGTAGTGAATGCTTCAATTGATGGTAGTGATATTGTTTATCATGGTTTTCAGGATATTGGAGTAGCTGTTTCAACGGACAGGGGGCTAGTTGTACCAATAATAAAAGATGCTGATACAAAATCTTTGCCAGAAATAGAAAAGTCAATTCTTGAATACTCAGAAAAAGCTCGTAACGGAAAACTTTCTATTGATGAAATGCAAGGAGGAACTTTTACCATTTCAAATGGCGGTGTTTTCGGTTCTCTGTTATCAACACCTATTTTAAATGCTCCTCAAACAGCAATTTTAGGTATGCATTCAATTCAGGAAAGACCAGTTGCAATTAATGGAGAAGTTGTAATTCGACCAATGATGTATTTAGCAATGAGCTATGATCATAGATTATTAGATGGAAAAGAAGCAGTCACTTTTCTTGTTTCAATCAAAGAACAATTAGAGTCTCCTGAAAGACTGTTATTAAACTTATAAACATAGGAATAGATATGTATGACGTTGTAGTAATCGGAAGCGGTCCAGCAGGATACGTTGCTGCAATAAGGGCTTCTCAATTGGGCTTAAAGACAATATGTGTTGAAGAATCCATAAATGAAGATGGAAAATTAAATTTAGGCGGTACTTGTTTAAATGTAGGTTGTATTCCATCTAAAGCTTTGCTCGATTCATCGCACAGATTTTATGAAGCAAATAAAAACCTAGCCGAACATGGTATTGATATTAAAGATATGAAACTCAATTTGAGTGCAATGATGAAGAGAAAAGATGAGATTGTTACTAAATTGACTGGTGGAATAACAGGACTATTTTCTGCAAACAAAGTTGAATCAATTTCTGGCAGAGGAAAAGTTTTAAGCAAAAATCAAGTAGAAGTTGTTAAAAGTGATGGATCTTTAGAAGTTATTGATGCAAAAAATATAATAATAGCTAGTGGCTCATCTCCAATTGAAATTCCTGCTGCCAAATTTGGTGAAAATATTGTTGATAGCACAGGTGCTTTGTCATTTGAAAAAGTTCCAAAATCACTAGGAATTGTTGGTGCTGGAATAATTGGCTTAGAGCTTGGAAGTGTTTGGTCAAGACTTGGTTCAAAGGTTACTGTAATAGAGGCAATGGATACTTTTTTGCCAATGGCCGATCCAGATATTGCCAAAGATTCAATGAAAGAATTTAAAAAACAAGGACTTGATATTAAATTGAATTCTAAGCTAACTGCAGCTAAAGAATTAAAAAATTCTGTAAAAGTTACATACAATGATAGTGGAAATAACGTTGAAGCTGAGTTCGACAAGCTTATTGTAGCTGTTGGCCGAAAACCCAATTCTTCTAATGTGCTATCAGAAAAATTGGATATAAAACTTAATAATGGGTTTATTGAGGTAGATAAATTTTGTCAAACGTCTATAGATAGTATTTGGGCAATCGGAGATGTTGTTAGAGGACCAATGCTTGCTCATAAAGGAAGTGAAGAGGGCATTATGGTTGCTGAGAGAATTGCAGAGAAACACGCAGAAGTTAATTATGATCTCGTTCCATCTGTTATATATTCTCATCCAGAAATTGCTTGGGTTGGAAAAAATGAAACTGAGCTCAAAAGTGAAAAGATTGAATACAAGGTTGGAAAATTTCCTTTTGCTGCTAGTGGTCGAGCTTTAGCTGTTGATCAATCAGTAGGTTTTGTAAAAGTATTGTCGGATACTAAAACAGATACTATTTTGGGTGTTCATGTTTTTGGGCCTGCAGCAGCTGAAATTGTTCAACAAGCATTAATATCAATGGAGTTTAGTGCAAGTGCTGAGGACATTGCATTGACCATGTTTAGTCATCCCACCGTTTCTGAAGCTTTTCATGAAGCAGCTCTAGCTTCAAATAATCAGGCTATTCATATCGGAAATAAATCAAGATGAACTTGCATGAGTATCAGGGCAAACAATTGTTTGCAGATTATAATTTACCAGTTTCAAAGGGTGAGGTTATATTTGATGCTAAAGATGCAGTTGATGCATGTAACAGAATAGGTGGTCAAAAATGGGTTGTAAAAGCTCAAGTTCATGCGGGGGGTAGGGGAAAATCTGGAGGTGTAGAGTTAATTGATTTACCAGAATCCGCTCGTGATTTTGCAAACAAATGGCTTGGTAATAGACTTGTAACATATCAAACTGATTCAAAAGGACAGCCAGTTAGTTCTATCTTAATTGAGGCATGCACTGAGATAAAAAGTGAATTATATCTTAGTGCAATTATAGATAGAGATTCTCAAAAAATTGTTTTCATCGGATCTAGTGAAGGCGGCGTTAATATTGAAGATGTAGCAAAAAACACACCTGAAAAAATTATATATGAAGGAATTGATCCTGATGTCAAAGATGTAGAGAATCATGCGATCAACATTGGAAAAGTACTAAAGCTTAACGAAGATCAAATGAAGCAATTTATTCCAATGGTTGACAATCTCATGAGACTTTTTATTGAAAAAGATCTTAGTCTTTTAGAAATTAACCCACTCGTTATAAATGATAAAGATGATCTGCATTGCTTAGATGCAAAAATAAATATTGATTCAAATGCATTATTTAGACAACCTGAACTAGTTGAAATGTACGATGAATCTCAGGAAGATCCTCAAGAAGCTGAAGCCGCAAAAAGTGACTTAAGTTATGTTTCTCTTGACGGAAACATAGGGTGTATGGTGAATGGTGCTGGTCTTGCAATGGGTACCATGGATACTATTAAATTTTATGGCGGCAATCCAGCAAATTTTTTAGATGTTGGAGGAACAGCTACACAAGAAAGAGTTGCCAAGGCTTTCAAAATCATTCTCAAAGATCCTGAGGTTAGCGTTGTGCTTGTAAATATTTTTGGCGGAATTGTAAGATGTGACCTAATAGCTGAGGGAGTTATTTCAGCAATTAAAGAGGTTGGAATAAGTGTGCCTGTAGTAGTAAGACTTGAGGGAAATAGTGCAGAAAAGGGAGCACAAATTCTGAATGAATCAGATATTAAAGTTGAAAGTATTAATAATTTAGCTGAAGCTGCAAAGAAAGCTGTTGAGTTATCTCAATGAGTATATTAGTCAATAAAGATACCAGATTAATCGTTCAAGGTTTCACAGGATCCCAAGGAACTCTCCATTCACAGCAGGCTATTGAATACGGCACCAATATTGTTGGAGGAGTGACACCTGGAAAAGGTGGTCAAATGCATCTAGACAGACCAGTTTTTGATAGTGTAGAAGAAGCAGTAAGCAAGGTAGAGCCAAACGCGTCTATTATTTTTGTTCCAGCTAAGTTTTGTAAGTCTTCTATTCTTGAAGCAGCTAATGCTGGAATTAAACTTATAATTTGTATTACTGAAGGTGTGCCCACGTTAGATATGCTTTATGTTAAGAAAAAAATTGATGAACTTGGTGTAAGGCTCATTGGACCAAATTGTCCTGGAGTAATTACTCCTGGAGAAGCAAAGCTTGGAATCATGCCTGGCAGCATTCACATGCCAGGTTCAATTGGTATTATTTCAAGATCCGGAACATTAACATATGAAGCAGTAAAGCAAACGACTGATTTAGGACTTGGTCAAAGCAGTTGCGTTGGTATTGGAGGTGATCCTATTCCAGGATCATCTTTTATAGATATGTTAAAACTTTTTCAAGAAGACGATCAAACTAAGGCAATTGTTATGGTAGGTGAGATTGGAGGAACTGCAGAAGAATCCGCAGCAGAATATATTAAAAATAATGTTACTAAGCCAGTTATTTCTTATATTGCTGGTCAAACAGCTCCCTCAGGAAAAAGAATGGGTCATGCTGGAGCAATTATTGCTGGTGGGAAGGGAACTGCTGAAGAAAAAATTAAAAAGCTCAAAGAGTGCGGAGTTCATGTAGCAGATAATTTGGTGTCTATTGGCTCAAAGGTTGCTGAAGTTCTTGAGTAGCACTCCTTTTAATATTTCTTTTAATTGTCCATCTTAATCTAAATACAGATAAGAAGGAGAAGATACTAAGGCCTATTATCATTCCATACCACATTCCCTTGGCGCCGTAAGGGTCACCAAATCCATAATTGGTTAAATAATATCCAATTGGCATAGCAAATAGCCAATATGATATAAACAAAAGAACCATTGGTATAAATGTGTCTTTATAACCTCTAAGACTCCCTAAAGCTCCCATCTGAATCCCATCTGGAAGTTGAAATATAGCAGCAAAAATAATAAGACTTACTGCAAGTTCTTTAACAGGCACTTCAGTTGTATATAGCCCAACTATTTCTGAGCCAAATACGACTATTATGAAGCTATTAATTAAAGCACCAATCATGCATAAATATATAGTTGAAAATGAAGCTGTTTTTGCTTGATGGGGATTTGATTCTCCTATTAAATTACCAACTCTCGTTGCAGCAGCTAATCCTATTGCCAGTGGTACCATAAAAAATAGGCTAGCAATGTTGATAGCAACTGAGTGACTCGCAACAACAGTTTCACCAAGGATGCTTAAAATTATCGCAGCACCAGAAAACATACTTAATTCAATAAAGATACCAATTCCAATTGGAAGACCTAATTTAAAAACTTCTTTTGTGGTAGATTTAGAGGGTAAGGTGAATTCAGAGAATGGTTTTGTTTTTTTATAATTTTGAGAAAAACTAATATATACAAATAAAGTGATCATCATGAGCAAAGCAACAATAGATGTTGCAATACCACATCCAACCCCACCCAGTTTAGGTGCACCAAACCAGCCATAAACAAATATCAAATCGAGTGGAATATTTATAAGCATGCCAGTAAATGCTATAAAAAATATTGGTTTCGTTAAGGTCATACCTTCGCTGTAACACCTCAAACATGTAAATATTGTTATAAATGCAATGCCTGGAGCAACTGCTTTAAGGTAGTTAATTGAAATATCTGTTATAGACTCCTTAATAGGAAATAAATTGAGAATTATATCTAGATTAAAGAAAATAAATGCTAAAAGAAATCCTAAAAATGCTGCTATCCAAAGTATTTCTCTGAGCTTTTTACCTATCTCATGAAATTTTTTTGCTCCATAAAGCTGAGCAACAATTGGAGTTACTGAGAATATTACTCCGGTTACGAAAAACCATAAGGTGTTTGCAAAAGCAGTGCCAACTGCGAGCCCTGCTAAATCATTTGCACTTGCTCTACCTGCAATAATAGTGTCAGCGGTTCCCATTAACATATAAGACATTTGTGATCCAAAAATTGGCACACCAATTTTTATAAGTTGTCTAAATTCTTTAATGTATTTATTACTCAATTTTATATGCAAATATTTTTTGCTACTTTATCATAATAAAAGTTATTACTTAGGAGAAAAACATCAGAAAAGATAATCGTCCATATTGGCTCAAAAAGTTTTCAAAAAGGATTATAAAAGTTTATGTAAATCATTTTCTTAAACCACAATTTAAAAAACTAGGAAAAGGCGGCGCGTACTTTAAACCTAGATACATAAAAGTTTTTGGAAAAAATGTTTCTATAGATGACTATCCAACCTTGATAGGAGCTAGTGATGCAATATTGCAATTCACTTCTTGGAATATTGGTGACAACGAAGGCATTATCTCAATTGGCAAATATTGTTTAATAACTCCTGGAGTAAGAATAATGGCTGCAGAAAAAATTCAAATTGGCGATGCATGTATGATAGCTCATGGAGCATATATTTCAGATGCAGATTGGCATGGAATCTACGACAGAGCAGAACCAGTAGGAAAAACAAAACCTATTATTTTAGAAGACAATGTCTGGATTGGTGATAGCGCGATAATTTGTAAAGGTGTAACAATTGGAGCAAACAGCATAATAGGAGCTGGTGCAGTCGTGACAAAAAATGTTCCTGCAAATTCCGTTTATGCAGGAAACCCAGCTAGGCTTGTAAAAAAATTAGATGATGATGAGTTTGTTACAAGAAAAGATTTTTATAAAGATCCTAAAAAGCTTGCTCATGACTTTGATATGCTGGATAAATATACACTTGGAGAAAATACTTTCTTTAACTGGATAAAGAGTCTGATAAATCCTGATGAATCACACTAAAGATGTTAGTTTTAATAAGTGTATAAAAAAATATGTGTTATATTAATATATAAATAATAAATCTAATTATTAAAACAATTTAGCGCACTTTAATTGTTCATATAAAAGAATAGAGGATGCTAAATTGAAATCACTTGATAAAAAATTAATTCAAAACGCAAAAGGGCTTATAAGCACTGTAGTTGATGTTGCTATTGATAATCCAAATAATCCAGATTCAATGAATTTTTTTCAAGCAGACACATATAGGTTTTATTTTTTGATGAGTTTTATGAAAGAGTTTTTTGAGGGAAATGAAATATCACAAGAATATGCAATATCACTTGTTCCAAAAAAATATGCTTCTAGAATAAAGAGGCTTCAAATTTTAAAGCAATCCGTGAAGCTAAATTATATTATTGAAAGTGACTCTAAAGTTGACAGAAGAAGACGAATTTACAAACCCAGCAAGATTCTTATAGACGATTTTCTTAAATATGCTGATGTAGTTAACTCCAGTATAAGTAAGACAATATAAGTCAATCTCATTCTTTCTATCTAATATTTATCTTTTTAATTACAATTATGCTATGGATAAGATTTTTAAAAATGAATCTGAATGGAAACAGCTTCTTGATGACGAAAGTTTTAGAGTAACAAGATTAGCTGGAACAGAAAGACCTTATTCCGGAAAATTTTGGGACTTTAATGAAATGGGTTCATATAAATGCATCTGTTGTGGTGAAAAATTATTTGAATCTACCTCTAAATTTGATGCTGGATGCGGATGGCCAAGTTTTTTTATCCCTTCTTGTGAAGAATCAATTGAAGAACATGAAGATAATTCATACGGCATGCGAAGGACAGAAGTTAGATGTTCTAAATGCGATGCCCATCTCGGCCATGTTTTTAATGATGGTCCTCAACCAACTGGCTTGAGATATTGCATAAATTCTGCCTCACTAGATTTTGAACAAGATAATTAAAGAAGATATTCATAAGTCTCCAACATTTATGTCATCCTTATCTAAAGTTGGAGGATGGACAGGTATTTCGAGAGTTTTTGGACTTATTAGAGATATTTCTACAACTAGCCTTTTAGGCGCTTCTATTTTTCATGACATATTTGTTATTACATTAAAGATACCTAATATGTTTAGACGCTTCTTTGCTGAAGGCGCATTCAATCAGGCTTTTATACCCATTTATAATGATTTTAAGAAAAGTGACAATAGGGAAGATATTTTTGATTTTCTAAATGCAATAGCAGGATTTCTTGTTACTTTTCTGTTCTTTTTCACATTATTCGTATTAATCTTTGCTCCAATATTTATTTTTATTTTTGCACCAGGTTTCTATTTTGATCCTGTCAAAAAAGATTTGTCTGTGAATATTTTAAGAATAATGTTCCCTTACTTAGCATTAATTTCTTTGGTTGCTTTCGCTGGCGGCATTCAGAATTCTCATGATAGATTTTCAATTCCAGCATTTACACCAGTGATATTTAATGTTTGTTTAATTTTTGCTGCAGTTATAATTGCGCCTAATTTTGAGATGCCTATTTACGCATTGGCTTGGGGTGTTCTATTGGCAGGTTTTTTACAATTGCTCATTCAATATTTTCCTTTATCAACAATTAATATGTTGCCAAGACCGGTACTTAATTTTGAAAATAAAGGATTAAAGAAATTTTTATTGTTAATAATGCCAGCAATTCTTGCTGGAGGAATAATTCAAATAAATATTCTAATAGACACAATTTTTGCATCACTTTTAGAGACTGGGAGTCCAACTTGGCTTTATGTTTCTGATCGTCTTATTCAATTCCCGATGGGAATATTTGCAATAGCAATTGGAACAGTTCTTTTACCAAGACTTTCAAAACTAGATGTTGGTAGCCAACGCCAGAAATTTATAGATACATTAGCTAATAGTCAAAGTTTGGTTATTTTTATTGGTATACCATCATTGATTGGTTTGGTTTTTTGCTCGGAAGACTTAATTGCTGCTATTTTTTTGAGAGGTGAATTTCAACCTATTGATGTTTTTCGTTCCTCAAATAGTCTTATAGCTTTTTCGTTTGGACTTCCTTTCTTTATGCTTATGAAAGTTTTAACACCTGCTTTTTTTGCAAGAAAGGATACCAAAACACCAATGTATGTAGCGTTTTTAGCACTATTACTAAATGCTATATTAAATTATGTATTAGCATTTGTATTTAACTTCGGTCATGTAGGGCTAGCTATTGGAAGCTCTATTGCTGCATTTGTAAGTGTGTTAATTCTAGAATTTATTTTATTTAAAAACGGATTAGTTTATTTAAAAAATTTTAACTATAGATTTTTTATTGCCATTATACTTTCAAGTACAGCGTTGATAATTTTTTTAAAATTTTACACTGCTCTCACAGATTTTATGATCATGTCTCAAGCCGAAAGATTCTTATATCTTGGAGTTGAAGTTATCTTCTCCATAATTATTTATTTTTCAATAGCTCGATTAATTTTGGGAACATCTTTTATTAAACAGTTTAATTAAAATGTATTTAATTCGTGGACAACATAATCTAGATCTCTTTAAAAAGAGACATCCAAAAATAAAACTATGTGGAACAATAGGAAACTTTGATGGATTACATTTAGGTCATCAGTCAATTTTAAATAAAATAAAAACAAATGCTAAAGAATTAAATGCAAAGACAATTGTCTTTTTTACTGAACCTCATGCAGCTGAATATTTTGCAAATGCTAGAAATTCTCAAATAGAGGCTCCACCAAGGATTTTTCCTTGGAGAAAGAAGGTAATGCTTTTGAAAGAAAATGAAATTGACTATGCATTTTTCCTAAAATTTAATAACTCTCTGAGGCAAATGTCACCAGATGAATTTATTAATGAAATTTTAGAATCTATAAATTTATTAAGTTTTACAGTTGGAGATGACTTTAAATTTGGTGCAGATAGAAGAGGCGATACTGATTTGCTAAGGAAGTGGGGTAAAAAGAAAAATATCTTGATAGAAAATACAGAAACACTTTTATATCAAAACGAACGAGTAAGTAGTACTAGGATCAGAAAGGCGTTGCTAGATAATAATTTTAAACTTGCAGAAAGACTTCTTGGAAGACCATATGTAATATCTGGAAAAGTTGTTCATGGTCAACATCTCGGAAGAACAATAGATGTTCCTACTGCAAACATATGGCTTCCCAAACAAAAACTTCCAATTAAAGGTGTTTATGTCGTTGAATGCACTTTAAAAAATAAAAAAGTTTACGGAATTGCAAACATGGGCGTTCGACCAACTATTGGAGGAAATTCGCCTGTTCTAGAAGTTCATTTATTCGATTTCGATATGAATATATATTCAGAAAGGCTTGATATAAAATTCATTGAAAAAATAAGAGATGAAAAGAAATTTGATAACTTGGACATGTTAAAATCTCAAATTCAAAAGGATATTTCCAAAGCTAAAGATATTTTAAAATTGCAAAATGACCATTAATTATAGGGAAACTTTAAATCTACCAGAAACTAACTTCTCCATGAAGGCTGGATTACCGAAAAAGGAACCAGAAATTCTTGATTTCTGGGCAAAAAATAAAATATACAAAAAAATTAGAAACAAATACTCTAAAAGCAAGTTATTTCTTCTTCACGATGGCCCTCCATATGCTAATGGCTCAATACATCTAGGCCATTCGGTTAATAAAATTCTAAAAGATATAACAATTAAATATAAAACTATGATGGGTTTAAATGCACCATTTGTTCCAGGCTGGGATTGTCATGGGCTGCCTATTGAGTTAAACGTTGAAAAGAAACATGGAAAGAAGAGTGAGATAGTTCAGGATAAAGAGTCTTTCCAAAAAGCCTGCAAAGAATATGCAGAATCACAGATTTCTAGTCAAATGGAAGATTTTAAGAGATTAGGGGTATTTGCAGACTGGGATAATTCATACAAAAGTCTTGACTCTTCTTTTGAGGCAGATATTGTGAGATCACTTGGTTCAATATTTAATGCAGGACATCTTGAAAAGGGTGAAAAACCTGTTCATTGGTGTCAGGATTGTTCTTCTGCATTGGCAGAGGCCGAAGTGGAATATATAAATAAGACATCAAAATCGATCGATGTTTCATTTAATCTAAAAAAAGAGTCATTTAATCAAATCAACAAAGCTTTTAACGTCAATCTAAGTGATAACATTTCGTTCGTCATATGGACTACTACTCCATGGACAATACCTTCAAACGTTGCAGTATGCGTCAATCCATCTCTGAAATATGCATTGGTTGAAATAGACAATCATTTTTATGTAATTGCTTCTGAAATGTTCGATGATTGCATGGAGCGATGGAACAAGTCTGGAAAAATATTATCTGAGTGTCTCGGAACAGAACTTGAAAAAATAAGCCTGCAACATCCATTTCTTGATAGAAATTCTATTGTTCTTCTCGGTGATCATGTCACTACCGAAACAGGTACTGGATGTGTTCATACTGCTCCAGCTCATGGATTGGATGATCATTTTATTTGTAAGAAAAATAATATTGAAATTAAAAAAGCATTGAACAGTTTAGGGTTTTTTAAGGATGAATTTGAATTTATTGCTGGATTGCCTCCAATAAAAGCAGATGATCCTGTAATTGAAAAATTAAAGGAAAAAAACTGCATTGTAAATGTAGAAGATTATCATCACTCGTATCCTCACTGTTGGAGACATAAAACTCCACTAATATTTACCTCTACCCCACAATGGTTCATTTCAATGGAAAAAAATAATCTATTAGACGATGCAAAAAATACTGTTAAAGAAGTTAATTGGGAGCCATCATGGGGACTTCAAAGAATTGAGTCAATGTTAGATGATAGACCTGACTGGTGCATTTCAAGGCAGCGGAATTGGGGAGTTCCAATAACACTTGTAGTTCACAAAGATACTGGAGAAATTCACCCAAATCAATCTCAGTTGTTTAAAATCTTTGCCGATCTAATTGAAAAAGAGGGTATTTATGCATGGGACAAATTAAGTCTTGGAGATTATATTGATAATCCTGAGGATTACATAAAAATAAATGATTCCCTGGATGTTTGGTTTGATTCAGGCGTTACGCATGCTGCAGTATCTTCAAAAATCTTTGAAGAAAATGTAATAGCAGATTTATATTTGGAAGGCTCTGACCAACATCGAGGTTGGTTTCAGTCATCACTTCTTACAAGCGTTGCAATGAATGGAAAAGCTCCATATAAGTCTGTTCTCACCCATGGTTTTGTTGTAGACGAAGATGGAAGAAAACAATCTAAATCGTTGGGAAATGTAGTATCACCGCAAAAAGTTTGGGATAACCTCGGCGCAGACATATTAAGACTTTGGGTTGCCTCAACAGACTATAGAAGTGAAATGGTCGCATCAGACGAAATCTTAAAGAGAACTTCTGATCAATATAGAAGAATCAGGAATACATTTAGATTTATATTGGGCAATTTGAATAACTTTTCCCATAAGGAGAAGGTTAATTTGGATGATCTGGTTGAACTAGATAAGTGGATTATAAATTCAACGATTGAGCTTGAATCAAAAGTTTTATCTCAATATGATAAATATTCCTATCATAGAGGAGTTCAACTTATTCATAATTTTTGTGTGAATGAACTTGGTGGTATATATCTCGACATTACAAAAGATAGGCTTTATACCTGTAAATCTAGCTCCCATGCAAGAAGATCATGTCAAACTAGCCTTGAGATTGTACTCAATATTTTAGTGAGATTAATTGCACCAGTATTATCATATACCGCAGAAGAAGTCTGGCAGAATACCTCAAGACTTTCAGATCAGGAAATATCGATATTTCTTAGTAAATATAATAAAAATGAAAAAGTTACATCTAATATCTCATCGAAGGAATGGGAGAGAATTTTTGATATTAAGGAAGAGGTTAACCAAAAAATTGAAGCCTTAAGGAACGAAAATAAACTAAAAGGTTCTTTAGATGCAATTGTTCTATTAACTGCAGAGAAAAAAGATAAAGAAATTCTAGATAAACTAGGGGACGAACTACATTTCCTGTTTATCACCTCAGAAGCACAAGCTCAAATTGGAGACAATTTCACTGTAAACATTGAAAATTCTTCAAATAATAAATGTGTAAGGTGTTGGCATAAAGACCAGTCTGTTGGCAGTAATCAAAATCATATCGAGCTTTGCAATCGATGCATTTTGAACATAGAAGAAGATGGAGAAGAAAGGAAGTTTGTTTAATTTAAAATATTTTCTCTTATTAGCTATCCTTGTCACTGTAGATTTATGGACTAAGCAATATGTTGTAAATAACTTTTCAGTTGGTCAAACTAAAGATTTTATCTTACCTTTCATTGATTTACTTCTGATATATAATTCTGGTATAGCCTTTGGGATTCTAGATAATAATAATGAATTAACTTCTTATTTTCTCTTAATTTTGGGAATAATTATTGTTTTATATATTATAAATTTAGCTATAAATGAGCAGAGTATCAAAAAGGCCACAGCATTAATGATTATATCAGGAGGCGCTCTTGGTAATATAATTGATAGAGCTGCGGATAATTATGTGACTGATTTTCTTCATTTAAAAATAAACAATTATTCATTTTTTATCTTTAATCTCGCAGATGCTTTTATAACAATAGGCGCAATTTTAATTATATACTTTGAAATAAAAACGAACTTTACAAATGTCGAAACAAATTAAATTAGCAAATCCTCGAGGCTTTTGTGCAGGAGTTGATAGAGCTATTGATATTGTTAATAAGGCATTAGATATTTATGGAGCACCAGTTTATGTTAAACATGAGGTTGTTCATAATAAAGTTGTTGTAGAAGACCTTAAAAACAGAGGCGCTATTTTTGTTGAGGAAATAGATGAAATTCCTAATAACTCACTTGTAATTTTTAGTGCTCATGGAGTTTCAAGCGAGGTTGAAGAAGAGACCAAGTCAAGAAACTTAAATTTTTTTGATGCAACTTGTCCATTAGTTACAAAAGTCCACATGGAAGTAAGAAAACATGCCAAGGCTGAGAAAGATATTATTTTGATTGGGCATGAGGGACATCCAGAAGTTGAAGGAACAATGGGCAGACATATTAATTCAGAACATAGTTCCATATACTTAGTCCAAGACGAAAAAGATGCAAATTCTATTGATGTAAATAAAAATGATCAACTTGCAGTTGTAACGCAAACAACGTTAAGTGTTGATGAAACAAAATCCATAATTTCAATACTAAAAAATCGTTTTCCAAATATAACAATCCCTAAAAAGGATGATATTTGCTATGCAACCCAAAATAGGCAAGATGCTGTTAAACAGTTGGCTCTAGAGTCAGACTTTATGATAGTTGTTGGATCTAAAAATAGCTCTAACTCCAATAGATTGAAAGAGCTTGGTGAAAAATGTGGATGTAAATCTGTTCTTATTGATGAGTTTGCTGATTTAGATCTAGCCAATATTTCAAATTATTCCAGAATTTCAATTACTGCTGGCGCATCTGCTCCTGAATCAAGAGTAATGGAGATAGCTAAATCATTAGAGAATCATATCGGAGCTAAAATTATTGAACATGGAGAAGACAATGAAAATATTTATTTTAAACTTCCTCCTGGATTAAGATAAATGAAAATTGAAAATCATATTTTCAAAGAATCACAAATATATAATTCTCCAAATTTTAATGAAAGACCAGATGAATCTGATATTAGATTAATTATTATTCATTGTATAAGTTTGCCACCCGATCACTACGGAGGAGATTTTGTAAAAGATTTTTTTTTAAATAAGCTAGATAAAACAAAACATGAATATTTCAACAAAATAAAGGATCTTAAGGTTTCACCTCATATCTTTATAAAAAGAAATGGTGAAGTCCTTCAGTTCGTTCCTTTTAATAAAAGAGCATGGCATGCAGGAGTATCTTGCTACAAGGGAATTGAGGATTGTAACGATTATTCAATTGGTATCGAACTCGAAGGCAATGAAAAGGATCAATATACAGACAATCAATACGAAGTTTTAATATCTGCAACTAATGAAATAATAAAAAAATATCCTAAAATCAAATCGAAAAACATTGTAGGCCATTCAGAAATTGCACCGAATCGAAAAACGGATCCTGGTGCAAATTTTGATTGGAATAGGTATCTTAAAGGATTATGACAAATCAAAATTTCTCAAAAATTTCGTCATTTACAGGTTATGGGTTTGCATCCGGCCTACCTTACGTACTCATTTTTATTACTTTAACAGCATGGTTGAGAGATGCTGGTGTTGATCTAAGTTTGATTGGTTTTATAAGCTGGATAATGCTCACATATTCTTTAAAGTTCCTTTGGGCTCCTTTCGTAGATAGAACACCTACAAAAATTTTTAAAAGATTTGGTCATAGGAGGAGTTGGATTATTACAATGCAAGTATTGATTATCATATCTTTAATAGCATTATCATTTATCGACCCTTTAATTGACTTAGTAATTTTTGCTATATTCGCATTTGCTGTTGCTTTAGCAGGCTCCATTCAAGATATAGCAATAGATGCATATAGAATCGAGAGTGCAAAATTAGAAGATCAAGGAAATTTAGCAGCTGGATACCAATTTGGCTACAGAATTGCCATATTGGTTGGATCTTCTTTTGCATTAATTTTTGCGGATAATTTCTCATGGTCATCAGCGTATCAATTAATGGCTTTTATCATGGCAGTAAACTTAGTTGTATCAATATATATTTCTGAAGAAACTCCAAACCCTGATCTCATAAAGCTAAATTATCGAGAGTCTTTAATATACCCCATAAAAGATTTTTTTATGAGATTTGGCATAAAAATGGCATCCATACTTTTACTTATAGTTTCTACATATAGATTAACTGATATCGTAATGGGTCCGATGGCAAATCCTTTTTACATCGATATGGGGTATACACTTTCAGAAATCGGTTATGTAGTTAAAGTGGTTGCTTTAATTGCAACAATAGTTGGAGTTTTTCTCGGAGGAATCCTGATAAAGAAAATAGGTTTATATAAATCTCTTCTGATTGGAGCCTTTTTAGTAATGTTTACAAATCTATTTTTTTCTTATTCTGCTGTCAGTGAGAAAAATGTTTCTTTACTTGCATCAATTGTCGCCTTTGACAGCTTGGCAGCAGGTATTGTTGGAACTGTAAATATAACCTTTTTAACTAGTTTAGTTTCACCAAAATATACTGGGTTTCAATATGCATTGTTAACGTCTTTTATGGCATTTTTAGGAAAAATTTTTGGTGGTTTTTCTGGCGTATTTGTGGAAAATTTTCAAAATTTATATGGTTTTTCATATGGTTGGATGAGTTTTTACATCTTTACTTCTTGTTTAGCAATTCCCGCAATGATCTTGATATATCTAAATAAAGGCTTTTTTAATGAGCAAAATATTAAAAATTAGAATAGTTTTCTTTGTTTCAATAATAATAGTTTTTTATTTTAGCCTTGTTAATGCAGAAGATATTCCTAGATTTGATGCACTTTCTTCTTTATCAGATAAAGCTTTACATATATTAATATTCTTTTACCTAGCTTATTTAGCATTGATTTCGAAATTTGAGCTAGGAGATTATCAAATTATTTCATTGGTTTTTTTGATTGGCGCAATTATAGAGCTTATTCATTATTTTCATCCATATAGATATTTTGAATTATTTGACTTACTTGCCAACCTAATTGGGGTTACAATTGCGCTTCTAATTTTTAGATTAAAAAAAGTTATTTAATCTATTGATTTATATTTTTTAGCCCATAATTATTGGTTAAGATAAATATGCAATTTATATGGAGAGATAAATGAATTTTAGACCTTTACATGATAATGTCCTCGTTAAGAGAACTGAGGAAGAAGAAACCTCATCTGGAGGAATCATTTTATCTGGCTCTGCCAAAGAAAAGCCATCACAGGGTGAGGTTGTTGCTGTTGGTCCAGGTAAAACTAATGATGCCGGAGAAGCATCTGCAATGAATGTGTCTGTTGGAGATACAGTCATTTTCGGACAATACGGTGGAAATGAAATTAAATTAAACGGAGAAGAGTATCTAATATTATGTGAGAAAGATCTCTTTGGAGTTGTTGAATAATATATAAGTTTATAGGGAGATAAAATATGTCAGCTAAAGATGTTAAATTTGGAGATAGTGCTAGAACACAAATGCTTGATGGAGTTAATACTCTTGCTAATGCAGTAAAAGTAACGCTTGGACCCAAAGGAAGAAATGTAGTGCTTGATAAATCTTTTGGAGCGCCAACTGTCACTAAAGATGGTGTTTCTGTAGCAAAAGAAATTGAGCTTGAAAACAAGTTCGAAAATATGGGTGCACAGATGTTAAAACAAGTTGCATCTCAAACTTCTGACGAGGCAGGTGATGGAACCACGACCGCAACTGTTCTAGCTCAATCAATCGTTAATGAAGGAAATAAATCAGTTGCAGCTGGAATGAATCCTATGGACTTAAAAAGAGGAATTGATAAGGCAGTTACTGCAGCAGTAGAGCATGTAAAGGGTTTGAGTGTTCCATGTACAGATGATAAGGCAATAGCTCAAGTCGGTACTATTTCTGCAAATGGAGATGTTGCTGTTGGAGAGATAATTGCTGAGGCTATGGAAAAAGTTGGTAAGGAAGGTGTAATTACTGTTGAAGAAGGCAGCGGTATTGAAAACGAGCTTGATGTTGTTGAAGGCATGCAGTTTGACAGAGGCTATTTGTCACCGTATTTCATTACAAATCAAGACAATATGACAGTCGAACTCGATTCACCTTATATTTTGTTATTCGACAAAAAGATTTCAAATATAAGAGATTTGTTACCACTTCTTGAATCGGTCGCTAAAGCTGGAAAGCCTTTGTTAATTATCGCAGAAGATATCGAGGGTGAGGCTTTGGCTACGTTGGTTGTTAATAACTTAAGAGGAATTGTTAAGGCAGCAGCTTGTAAGGCTCCGGGATTCGGTGATAGAAGAAAAGCTATGCTTGAAGACATTGCAATTCTTACTGGTGGAACTGTAATTTCTGAGGAAGTTGGCCTGACACTCGAAGGTGCATCAGTTGATGATTTAGGAACTTCTAAAAGAGTAGTTCTTAATAAAGATAATGCCACAATCATTGATGGTGCTGGCGATGAAAATGCGATTGCAACTCGTGTAAATCAGATTAGAGCACAGGTAGAAGAAACAACATCTGATTATGACAAAGAAAAGCTACAAGAAAGAGTTGCTAAACTTGCTGGTGGTGTTGCTGTAATTAAAGTTGGTGCTGGTTCAGAAGTTGAGATGAAAGAAAAAAAAGCGAGAGTTGAAGATGCTCTTCACTCTACCAGAGCTGCCGTTGAGGAAGGCGTTGTTCCAGGTGGAGGTTCTGCTTTAATAAGATGTCTTGAAGCTGTTGAAAAGTTAAAAGGCGATAATGATGATCAAAATGTAGGTATTAATATTGCAAGAAAAGCTTTTGAAGCACCATTGAGACAAATTGTTTCCAACGCTGGTGAAGAGCCATCTGTAATTGTTAATAAAGTCATAGATGGAAAAGGCTCATTTGGCTTTAATGCTGCAACTAGTGAGTTTGGTGACATGATCGAGATGGGTATACTTGATCCCGCTAAAGTAACAAGAACTGCTTTGCAAGCAGCAGGTTCAGTTGCTGGAATGATGATTACAACTGAAGCTATGGTAACTGATGTTCCTAAAGATGAAGCACCAATGCCACCTATGCCTGATATGGGCGGAATGGGCGGAATGGGCGGAATGATGTAAATCTTTTATTCTATTCAGAAAATTGGGGCATATTGCCCCTTTTTTTTTGTATAATTGTTAGTGATTGAAATAATTTGTCTGGAGTCGTTTTAATGAAATTTATATATTTTTTACCAATCTTATCAATAAATTTATTTGCTCATGTTGATAATACAATTCATATACATTTAATTGAATCTATAATTTATTTAGTTATATTTTTTGCGTTTATCATTCTAGGTGAAACTATAGTTCAATTTTTAAGAGCAGTTTGCAGGAGGTTAATATGAAAATCAAAGATGTAAGGGCGCACTGTGACATTCCTTGTGCAGTATATGATCCTGGTGTCGCACAATATGCGGCTTTAAGTGTATTAAGATTTTTGGATTTAATTGCAGAGATGCCTGATTCTATAGATTCAAAAAAAGATTTAGCCCACCTGAATAGATTAGTCCAACAAAAAGAAGATCATGCTATTGAAGTTAAGGATGCAGTTAGGACAATTTGGGGCGACTATTTCAAGGAGCCACATATGGAGAAGTTTCCTGAAATTCATGATTTGGCTCATTCCATAATGATGACAGCATCAAAATGTAAACAAGATATAGATAGGCAAAATGGTGTTGATTTAATTGAGAAAGTAAATAGATTCGCTGAAATTTTTTGGACAACTAAAGAAATTGAAACCGAAATTAAAACATCACTAAATCCACCACATGTAAAAATGGTTGTTCCTGTTTTGGGTGATTAATTTTTTTAAAGTTAGGGGGTCAAGCATGGCCCCTGAGTATCTTGATAAAGATATCGTTATTGTAAGCAACATATTCCCTCCAACCATAAACGATGTTGTAGTGGTAAGATCATTTGATCATGGAAACATTCTCAAAAGAGTTGTATCTAAAGACCAAAATGTTTTCAAGGTTCAAGGTGATAATAGTTCTTATAATTCAACAATTAATAACGTCTCATTTAAAAGAAAAGATATATTAGGGAAAGTTATTTTAAAAATAAGAATTTAATTTTTTTTAATTTTAATCTTTGAAATAAAGTTATTTTCAATTTCAATAATTTCAAACCTGTAATTATCTATTTCGATACAAAGATTTGCCTGAGGAATCTGATCTAAATACTCAGTAACAAGACCATTTATAGTCTTGGAGCTATCATCATAAATGTTCCATCCAACATAATTATTTAAATCTCTTATCCTTGCGTTACCATCAGTGATTACAGATTTATCGCCTAAAACAACAAATTCTTTTTCTAATTCTTCTTTTGCAGAACCAAACTTCCCAACAATTTCTTTAAAAATATCTTCAATCGAGATTAGACCTTGTATTTCTCCATATTCATCTACAACTAGAGCAATACTTTTGTCATTCGACAAAAATTCACGAAGTTGTTTCATTAATGCTGTTGATTGAGAAACAAAATAAGTTTCTTGTAATGCACTGTTAATTTCTTGTTTCTCTTCAAGCAGCTCTAAAAAGGAATGCGAATCCTTTAGATGCAAAATACCAATCATGTTATCAATTGAATCATCAAATACCGGAAGTCTTGTATATTCTGTAGACTCGATAATATTCATAGCCTCAAGATAATCATTTTTTATATTTATACCAATAACTTCTGATGTTGGAATCATCACATCCTCAACAACTAGCTCTTCCATTCCCAAAACTGAAGAGAGCATCTTTCTATATTGTTTAGGTATTAAATCTCCTGACTCATCAAGCAACGTTTTAAGCTCTTCGGTATTAAGATTATCATTATTGGAGGCATCTCTTGCGTTAAGTTTGAAAACTGACAATATGGATCTACTAATGAAGTTCGTAAAAAATATTAGAGGCTTAAATATATAGACAAGAATTTTGAGCAAAAAAGAAGATCTTGTGGCAATGCTCTCTGGTTTTATTGCAGCAATTGTTTTTGGAGTTATTTCTGAAAAAATTAATATCACTATTGTAAGAATTATTGAGCCCAGCAAAACATTTCCGTTAAAGTAGTTAATCATCATTATAGTGACAATTGCAGAAGCTAAAATATTTGCAAAATTGTTGCCAACCAATATTGCTGATAATAGCTGATCAGGTTTTTTGAGAAGCTCTAATGCTCTTTTTGCACTATTTTTAGATTTTTTAGATAAGTTCTTTAATTTAATTTTATTCGCAGCCATCATTCCGGTCTCGGAGCCGGAAAAGAATCCACTAAGAATTAACAATAAAATTAATACTGAAAACAAAAAAAATAATGAGGGTTCTTCAATCATTATTAATCTACAAAAAAAGAATTCATAAAATAGGCAATAAGCACAGCCCACATAGCAACAAATAAGCTTCGAGTAGCATATTTTATTGGAAAGTTAAAATATTTAATTCCAATTAAGGTGATGACATATATCAGCCATGCAATAATTGTAAATAAAGATTTAAAAACAATGTTTGCTGTGAATATTGATTGCATACTAAAACCAGATATTAAGGCAAAAGACAAAAAAATTAATCCTAGTCCCAAAAGTTTAAAAACTATTTTATAGCTTTTTTCAACAGAAAAACTATCTAAACTTACAAGTTCACCTTTTTTTATTTTTCTGACTTTTCTTTCCAGAATAATTATTTCGTTATAGGCAATAAATATAAAAAGAAGACTCAGGCCTGTTACCATAAAATGAACAGTTGGAAGTAAATTAATTAAATCATATGTAGAAAGATATATAACAACATAAGATATAGCAGCAATCAAAGAAGCGGTATAGAGAGATTTTTCGTGCTTAAGACTTACTCTCATGATGTAATAAATAACTATACTTATAGTTACCTGGGAAATAAAACTCATTAAAAATTAAGAATAATTAAAACTTTGCATAATAATACTATCAATATTAGCAAGGTTAACCTAAAATACACATCTTTTTAACGATTTTAACAATATTTGATATGGTAATTATTAGATTAGCGAGAAGTGGAGCAAAGAAGAATCCCTATTACTTTGTAACAGTAGCTGATGAAAGGCGACCTAGAGATGGGGCTTTTATTGAAAGATTAGGGTTTTTTAATCCTATGGCCAAAGGTCAAGAAGAAAGATTGAGACTTGATCTTGATAAATTAAATGAGTGGGTATCAAAAGGTGCACAAGTAAGTGACAGAGTAAAAGCACTTGTTAAAGAGGCTAAGCTCACTCCAGAAGAGCTAGAAGCTAAAATTGCAGCCAAAAAAGCTAAAGCAGAGGCAAAAAAAGCTGCTCTAGCAGAAAAGCTGGCAAAAGAAGCTGCAGAAAAAGCTGCTGAAGATGCTCCTGAAGAAGAGGAAGCTTCGGCAGAAGAAGCTCCTGCAGAAGAAACCCCAGCAGAAGAGGAAACTCCAGCTGAAGAGGAAGCTCCTGCAGAAGAAACCTCAGCAGAAGAAGCTCCAGCAGAAGAAACCCCAGTAGAAGAAGCTCCAGCAGAAGAGGAAGCTCCAGCAGAAGAAGCTCCACCACAAGAAGCTCCAGCAGATGAGGAAGCTCCAGCAGAAGAGGAAGCCCCAGCTGAAGAGGAAAAATCAGAAGAAGGCTCAGGTGAAGATAGCTCATCAGATGAAGGTGTCGATGAAAAAGAGTCTTCAGAGAATGAAGAAAAATAAAATTACTTGCATCGGCTCAATAGGGAAGCCAAGAGGTTTAAAGGGAGAATTTTTCCTTAATTCATTTTGTGAACCACAAGAAAATATCATTAATTATATTGATAAAGTTAGATTCAGCGATGATATCGTAATCAAATTTCAATATATTAAAAAAAATAATTCTAAATTTCTTGCAAAGATTAAAGATATCAATGATGTTGATGAGATAAAAGAACTTACAAACCAAAAAATTTTTATTTATCAAGATGATTTACCCAAGCTATCAAGTGGAGAGATCTACTGGAATGAACTAATAGGTATGCAGGTTATAGACAATAATGAGAATAAAGTTTTAGGTATAGTAAAAGGTCTCAATAATTATGGTTCGAACGATTGTTTAATAGTTAATCCCACTAAAGAATCAGTAGATGATGAAAAAAGGCTTATCCCATACATTATTGATATATTCATTAGATCTGTTGATACTGAAAAGAAAATTATAAAAGTAAATTGGCAGAGTGACTATTAACAAGTGAATATAAATATATTAACCATCTTTCCAGAAATATTTGATGCTCTCAATTCTGGTGTTTTATCAAAGTCACAGAAAAAAAATATTATTTCAATCAATACATTTGATATTAGAGAGAACGCCATCAATAAACATAATCAAGTTGATGCCAGGCCTTATGGAGGTGGAGAAGGCATGGTAATAATGGCTGAGCCAATTATAAAAACAATAAAACAAGTAAAAAAAAATAAACTTGGTAAGGTTATCTATATGTCACCTCAAGGCAAAAAACTTAATCAAAAAAAAGTAATTTCACTTTCTAAGTTAAAAAATATAACTATTGTATGTGGAAGATATGAAGGGATAGATCAAAGAGTTATTGATAATTATGTAGACGAAGAAATATCGTTAGGTGATTTTATTCTGAGCGGAGGGGAATATGCGGCAATATGTCTAATAGATGCTATATCAAGAAACATTCCTGGTACATTGGGTAATAAATATTCATTTTTAAAAGATACTTTTTCAAATGGATTACTTAAGGGAGATGTATACACAAAACCAGAAAAATTAAACTCAATGACTGTACCTGAAGTCTTATTGTCTGGAAATCATCAAAAAATTAATTCCTGGAGAGAAGAAAACTCGTTGTTGAAAACTTTCTTAAAAAGACCAGATCTTTTAAAAGAAATAAAATTAACAAAAAAACAAAAAAAACTCTTGGAAGAATGGTCATCTAAGGCTATCCTATAGCCCTTTTTAGGCAAATATTATGAGCAATAATAAGGATAACAAGAAAAAAGGATTTTTTTCCAGGTTGTTTGGTGGCTCATCAGCGCCTGAAGATATCAAAAGCGACGATAAACCTTTACAAACAACAAGTGAAATACCAACTAAGTCTGCCTTAAATAAAATGAAAAAGGCTGATATTGTTGACCTTGCCAAAGAACACGGTCTTGAATTAGATATGAGCCTTACCAAGGCTCAATTGCTA
>CACOEZ010000006.1 GCA_902626385.1 uncultured SAR86 cluster bacterium | reverse complement strand
CAAACTATCTGAACTAAATGATATTTTTATCAATCCATCCTGATTAGAAACTTTTAGATTATTAGATTGAACTGAAATATTGCTTTTAATAAAATTTTCAATAGAAACCGGATTGGATGATTGTCCGAGAAGCGAACTGCTTAAGAGTTCAGCTTTTGAGATTACATATTCATAATCACCTCTTGCCTTGTCTACTTTCTTTTTAGATTGAGAGTAACTATTGAATGTATTATTGATTAATAAGAAAATGAGGCAGATTGATAAGGCTGTTACAGCTAACAATAACAGTTTTTTTTCTCTTGAATTAAGGTTTTCAAAATATTCCATTATTTAAAACCTAGTTTAATTTCGCCTGAGACTTTATTATCTAGCATGACGACATTCTCATTGAGAATAGCTATATCAAAATTTTCACTGAGGCCTTTTATAATTTTGAATTGTGCCTCAGGCATATTACTAAATAATATATCTGCTTCATTTTGATCAATGTCTAAATTAACACTTTCGAGATATTTATCACCCATTGAGACTAAAAAATCTAAGTTTTTTATAGGAAGTGTTCGTTTATTAACTTCCGTATTTACATTTGGAAGTTGTTTTAATATTTCATCTATCTGATTTCTTGGTGCAACAACCCTTTTAATATTATTGTCTATTTTTTTAAAGACACTGAATGTTGCATCCTCATAGTCTTTGGCAGTTTTATTATTATTATTTACAAGAACAAGGGGTGTGGAAAAGATAATAATAAAAGATGCTACAAATGCGAATATCTCATTCTTGGTAATATCAAGTTTTGCAGAAATATTTTTCAATGAAGGTTTGAATTTGAAGAAGTTTGGTAACTTATCAAAATTCTTTTCAACAAAATTTTTGTAATTAATTTCTGAAAGAAACTCGCTGTCTTGGAATAATTTTTTTATATCTTCAGTCGGACCATAAACTGTTGGATTAAAGTCAGGAATAACATTTCTAATAACCGTTAAATAAGATTCGATTTGATTGGGCTCTATAGATGAGCCTGTTCCATCTTTATAAGCAAATATGAACTTATCATTAAACTGAGTAATGGTATCAAGATCAGATGTCTGATTTATAAAATAATCAGGTATTACAATCGATTTGCATTTAAGCTTACTTAATTGTGAATTAATTTCATCCAGTATGTTTTTATTGATAACAAAACCGCTTTTATCAAATATAAAAAATGAATTTTCTGAGACATCATTTGCAAGATCTGTATCTACCTCGGAAATAAAATTAGCAAGATTGTTTGAATAGGATAATTTATCATTCTGAACAAATGTATGACTTGAAACTAAGGTTGAAGGCAACAAGTAAATTAATTTATCTTTGCTCTTAATAAAATCTAATTTATCTAAAGATATACTAATAGTAGCATTTAAAAAGTTATCATCACTAGACAACAAGCAATGCTTTTCAACCTCTAAATTTTCAGGAAATAATATATAAGTTTTCATCAAATTCCATTATAAGTTCTTGAAAGAATATAGCCATTTTTATTCTTTCCATAAATTAAAGTACTTTTTGAAGAGGCAGAGTAACCCTCATAGTCTATAACCGTTTCAATATTGAAAATATCTGATGTAAATAAAATTTCTCCGTTGGGTGAGCTTAGATCAATATCATCAAAAGATTGTAAAAAAGCATTAATGTCCTGAAAGCCATTTTTGGGTATATTTTCAATAATATATTCTGAATCTTTTAGATCAATTTTAGGAAAAAATGCTGTTAATAGAAGAATATTATTTTTATCTAATGTGTTTATGTTTAATTTTAAGTCTGAAGCAAATGGATAAGCACAAAATAAGTCTCTGAAAATATTCCAATCCACTAATCGAACAGATGGGATACTTTTTAACTCTTCTATATCTATCAACAACCTACCTCCACTGAATTCTCTTGGGTTATGCAGTGGGCCTGAATAGTAATAGTCTTCAAGCCCATATGCTCTAGGATTTGAGTTTTTATCAATCCAATCAATTATTTGATCAATAATCTCTTCTGTAACATTGTTATCTACTTCTGCTAGGTACATTAATTCACGAAAAACATTCATGCTCTTCTTATTTTCTTGATAATCATCTTTGCTGGCTCTTACAAGAGAATTAATATTAAAACAGTTAGATGCATCGTCAATAGAGCCAACTATTGTCGCTCCGTTTATTTCAAAATATATTTCATTAGTTAATAAAGGGTTTTCTTTAGTTAAATTACTAGAATTGAATCTTGAAAATTTATCGATTTTATTTAATGACATTGCCTCTACATTTCTGAATGCATTTAACGAAAGTGACTGAAATTCAATATATTGAGCTCTTTTTAAGGAAACTAAATATTTATTTCCAAAAGTAATTGCTACAGCTGATAGTAATAACACTATCAATAAAATTGATATCAGGACGACTCCTTTATTTCTGAACTTCATAATCTATATTTGGTTCAATGATCCATAAATATTCTTTATTATTTTGAGTGAATTCTAATTTGATTAACCTAGGAATCTTGTTCTTTGTATTTTGATCTATTGGCCAGTTTGAGTACCACTGGTTTTCATTAAGAAAAAGTATTTCAAGTTCTGAAACTTCGTCAATTATATTTGATGAGATATATTCATTTAAATTATATGGATTTGATGAAAAGAATTGTTTTCTCACAAATTTGTCATCAATTAACTCGTATTCTACTCTTTTGATAGGTGATATTTCATTCGAAATTGAGTTAACTTTTGTATTAAAGAAAAATTTCTTAGTTACATTGTTACCAGAGAACGTTCCATCTATTGAGTTACCAAAACCATCTCGTAAATTTGTATTAACAATTTGTCTAATATCTCTTCTTATTATCACAGATGAGAAATTAAGATTTCTCACATCTGCCAGCCTTGATGTTGAAGTTCTTTCTAGCTCAAGTGATGACTGTAATATATTTGATGATATAACTGCGATCATAGATAAAATTACAAGCGAAATTAAAATCTCTATTAATGTGAATCCTTTATTCATCAAATATAAAACCTTTTGTTATATATACGTGTTCATTTTTATTCTCTGACCTTACTGAAATGGTAAAGTCATAAAACTCATTACTCATATTTTTACTAATTTCTTCTTCCCAAAACCAATTTTGTCCACCCATAATCATTTCACCATTTCTATTTGTTGGTTTTAGAGGTTTTTCTATGGTGTGTATGAGTGCAATACGATTACTTGCTACCTCTTTTGCAAGATATTTTTGTTCTAATTTAAAAGTTGATACTGAAGTTGAGATTATAAGATTGTATATAGTTATTACAGATATGCTCAATATAAAAAGAGCTACAACTACCTCGATTAAACTAAATCCTTTTTCATTAATATTGCGTGATTTCATTTTGTATATCTGCATTATTTTTTATAGTGATTTTTTGAATAAAATCACTATAGTGAAGTTCCAGAATTCCGCCAGAATTTTCTCCAGAAGGATAAAAAATTAGTATTGGATTATTGGATTTATCATTACCAAGTTCAATATTTGTGCCATCAGCAAACTTAAATATTTTCTTAACAGAACTATCATCAGCCCAAGAGGTTTCTGCAAAAAATTTATCATCATCTTGAGAATCATTATTTGATAAATATGCAGCATAATGATTACTATTTGTGGCGTACCATCCAATAACTCTTCCAGTAATTATGCTTTCCTCAGTTAAATACGAAAACCTTTTATCAATGGTATTTGACTGTTTTTCTATTGAATTTATTGAACTAAAATTTAAAGTTATAAGAGTTGTAGTTATCCCAATTATTAAGATAACTACCAACACCTCAATAAGTGTAAATCCTCTTGAGAAAATTTTAGTTTTGCATCCAATTTCCAATATCAGAATCCTCACCAGAACCACCCTCTACACCATCTGCTCCAAGTGTGTATAGATCATATTTGGCAGATCTTCTAGGTGGATGTTCATATATATACTCTCTTCCCCATGGATCTTTCGGAATAGATGAAATATAACCACCATCTGGATATAAAAAAGGGTTTTTAAGTTCTGAATGAGGCATTACTAATGCATCTAAACCTTGAGATGTTGAAGGATAAGTTAGCTCATTAAACTTATATAGCTCGAGGGCTTTACCAGTATTTGCCATATCAGCTCTTATTTTTTCTAAATTTGCTCTTTGGAATACTGGATCAACACTGACAACAACTACAGTTGCTAAAATTCCTAATATAACAAGAACGGCCATTAACTCTACGAGAGTAAAACCTTTTCGATTATTTTTCATATTGCTAAAGTATTCATTTGCATAATAGGTATAAGTATAGCTAGAACAATGAGCATAATAAATCCGCCCATTAAAATAATTACAATCGGTTCAAGTAAGGATAAAAAAACTGAGCGTTTGGTTTCAATTTCAGCTTTCATAAACTGAGATACTTTATTAAACATACCTGCTAAATTACCTGACTTATAACCACTTGAAATTAGTTGAGTAAAAATATCTGGAAATATTGATTCTTGTTGTAAAGATTTAATAAAGTCTTTGCCTTCAACCACATCGTTTTTAGCTTTTAATACAATGCTGGATAGATATTTATTATTGAAAATTTTGGAACACTCATCTAATGCTATATCTAAATTTGCTCCAGAAGAAATCAATAATTCCATAGTGCTTGAAAATCTCTCTAACTCAGAATTGAGAACAAAGTTACCAATTATAGGAATACTCAATATTTTTTTATCAAATGAAATTTTCTTATTTAAGTCTTTAACAATATTTAGATAAAGAAAGTATAGGCCTGCACAAACAATGAAGCTGACGATTAGAATAATTCCAATATTGTTTGATATACCTAATAATATTTTTGTAATTAAAGGTAAGTCTGCGCCAGCTTTAATAAATTGATTTACAACATTTGGTAAAACAAATGCCAGCAAAGAAACTATTACTATAATCGAAAATCCTACAAGAATTAATGGATAAGTAAGGGCGGAAATCACTTTTTGCCTTATGGCAGCGCCCTCCTCTAAATAATTAGCTAATTTTGTAAATACGGTATCGAGATTACCCGAGGAGTCTCCAGCTGAAACCATAGAAATATATGTATCTGAAAAAACACCAGGAAATTTTTTCATTGCAATTCCAAGTCTTCTACCTTGAATTATTTCTTCTTTCAAACCATATAGAACATATACAAGATTTTGATTTTTGGTTTGATTGGCTGTTATTTCTATCGACTCTACAAGTGGTGTGCTTGCTTCCAAAAGTGTAGCAAGTTGTCTTGTCATTAAGACTACATCTTTATTTTTTATTCTTAATGCTTTACCTAGGTCTTTTGATTCAATGACTTTAAGTGGGGTTAATTTTAAATCTTTGACTAATCTTCTGGCTTCTCTTTCAGATTCAGCGCTAATGATACCCTTTTTTTTAGAGCCATTATTACTTAAAGCTACATAGCTATAAGCTGGCATCTTCTTTTATGTTATTAACTCTCATGATCTCTTCACAGGATGTAACTCCATTTTTTATAAGGTCAACTGATGCCTCATCAATGGATTTATTTTCTTTAAAAACATAATCAGCTATTTCATTTTCTGATGCATTATTATGAATCAAGTCTTTTAAGTTTTTATCAATCTGAATACATTCAGCTATGGCTATTCTTCCTTGGTAGCCTGTATTACTACAATTTTCACAACCCTCAGCAACATGAACTACTTCATTCTTTTTTAACTTAAAAATCTCTAAAGCTTCATTTGAGGGTTGTGAGGAAGCTTTACAATTTTTACATAATCTTCTAACAAGCCTTTGAGATATTATCGTTCTTACACTTGAAGCTAACAAAAATGATTCAATTCCCATATCACGCAGTCTTGTTAAAGCAGCAACAGCGCTATTTGTATGAACAGTCGATAACACTAAATGTCCGGTTAAACTGGCTTGGATACCAATCTGAGCAGTTTCTACATCACGCATTTCGCCTACCATCACAACATCTGGGTCTTGTCTTAGAATTGCTCTTAATCCTTTTGCAAAAGTATAGCCAGTTTTTGTATTAACTTGAGTTTGTCCAATGCCGCTTAGTGTATATTCTATTGGGTCCTCAACAGTCAAAATATTCTGCGACGAATCACTTAAATATCTGAGACCAGCGTATAAGGTGGTGGTTTTACCAGATCCAGTTGGTCCAGTAAATAAAATTATACCCTCAGGATCTTTAAGCGAAGATTTATAGTTTGATAATATTGTTGTTGGCAATCCTAGATCATCGATATTTATTTGAGCGGATTGTTTATCAAGAATTCTGAGAACTATTCTCTCTCCATATGAAGAAGGCAATGTAGATACTCGAACATCTATATTTTTATCTCCTAATGAGAGAGACACTCTCCCATCTTGTGGCAATCTTCTCTCTGAAATATCTAATCCTGAGATTATTTTTATTCGAGATATCAATACTGATGCTATTTTACTGTCTTGTTTTAAGATCTCTTTTAAAATTCCATCTATTCTATATCTAACAACAATATGATCCTCATAAGGCTCAAAATGTATGTCGGATGCTCTGTTCTTAATAGCTTGACTGATTATTCCATTGATTAACTTTATGATGGGCGTATCATTATTGCCGCTTAGAAGATCCTCAGTAGCATTTATACTTCCTGCAAAATCTTGAATATCAAATTCATCTGACAACTCCTCTGATATATCATTATTATGATTAGTAGTTGAAAAAGATGTTGTTAAAATCTCATTAAAAGTAGCTGAATCGCATATTTTAATATCAAAACTAGAGCAAAGATGTCTTTGTAACTCATGATAAGTTTGCATGGATGGATTTTTTGTAGAAATAATGAGGTACTTATCCTCTTCTTCTAAAACTATTACTTCATTGGTTCTAACAAAGTCATATGGAAGCAAATCTGTTCTAACATGTTCGCTTTTAATGTTCATATTTAATCTTTTGATTCTGTAAGATCGATGATATCTAATTTTCCGTTTAACTCTTTTTGCGCTTTGAGATAATTATATTTTTCTAGTGAAACTTCTTGACTAGAATCTGAATCAGTAAGAATTGTTGGCTTTAAAAATACCATTAGATTTTTCTTATTGGATGTGCTCGATGAAGATTGAAAGAGTCTTCCAAGTATTGGAATTGAACCAAGAACTGGTACCTTTGAAATTACCTCTTGAATGTCTTCATCAATAAGGCCTCCTAAAACAATAATTTGATTGTTATCTACAAGAACTGTCGTTTCTATTTCTCTTTTATTAGTTATTAAATCAAGGCCGCTTTGTGCAACACCTGCTACACCAGAAACACCTTGTTTGATATTTAAAATAACTGATGATCCCTCGTCAATTTGTGGTGTTATTTCTAATTCAATACCAACTTCTTGTCTTGACGTGGTCCTAAATGGATTGGAATTATTTGTACCCAAACTTTCTCCGGTTGTAATAGGTATTTCTTGACCAATAAATAATCTAGCTGGTTCATTGTCCATGGCCAATATTGATGGTGTAGATAATATATTTGAGTCAGTATCTGAGGCAATTGCATTCAATATCCCGATAAAATTATCATCGCCTTTTGTTAAATCTCCAAAGCCTGCAACAAGGCCTTGAGTATTAAGCAGTGATGAGACTGCTGTTGTTGTTAGTGTTACATCAGTTGCATCATCAGCTGCTCCGGCAATACCCAATAAATCTGGACCAGAACCAGAAAATCTAGTGATACCTATTGGGATACTTTCCTCATCATCACCTGTAAAAATGGCCTCAACTCCAAGGCTTTTAGCAGCATTCTCTGATAAATCTACTACAATTGCCTCAACTAATACTTGTGCCCTTCGAATATCTAATTTAGCAATAATATTTCTTATTGAATTGACATTCTCCTCGGCTGAAGAAATTATTAAGGAGTTTGTTTTTTCGTGATGAGTTATAACAGTTTTACTTCCCTCAATATCACTCACAAAAGTTCCTGCAATTGAGGTCAATATAGGGGCAATATCAGCTGCTTTAGCGTATTTAAGATATATAACATCAGTAGAATCATTATCTGTAATGTCTTTATCAAGTGTATCTAATGTAGAAATAATATTTTGTGTTATTAAATCATTTGCGGATAAAATCACCGAATTCGACGGAGTGAATGGTATTGCAATAAATTGATTTATAGTTGGATTATTTTGTGATTTCAATTTTTCAAGAATTCTAACCGCTTCAATCGAGGACAAATTATCAAGCCTGATAATTGTAATTTTTGCTGTATTATTTTTATCTAGATCTTGTAGCAAATTTTTAATTCTATCTACATTGCTTGATCTATCAACAAGAAGGACTGAATTTACTGAGGGAATACTTGATAAATGAGCTTGCCTGCCTGTAATAGGTTTTATCATAGGCAAGATTTCTTCAATCGGCCTATTGTTTAAAGGAATTATTGCTGTTTCAAAGTTACCAGAACCATAACCGAAAGAATCATCTCTTGTTGCCTCATTTTCTGGAACAACTCTTAAAAACCCATCTTCCTCAATAGTACTGAAACCATTTACCTGAATTGTTCTCAAATAAACATTCCAAACCTGATCTCTGTCAAGATTTGCATTTGAGTATATTGTGATTTTCCCTTTAACTCTTGGATCTAAGATAATTGTTTTTTTTGAAAACTGAGCAATGTCCTGAGTAACTTTTTTGATATCAACATCTTCATAATTAAGAATAAATGTTTCTTGTGCGCTAGCAGCTATAAAGAAAGCTGAGATTGCAAAAAAAGCTAATTTTTTCTTAAATAATTTCATTTTTTATTTTCCAACAGAATTCTTTATTTTGTATAGTTTTCCTTTATTGCTGAATATTACCTCATCTTCATTAACAGCAACAAGCTCATACAATCCTTCTAGTTTATCACCACTAGACACAACAAACTCTTTATTGCCTTTTTTTAGAATAACTGAAAAATCAGTTTCACCAGACCTATAACCAATTAATTGATAATCAAAGTTAATATTATTATTAGAGTTAGCATCAGACTTAGAAGATGTATCAATTGATGAGGTAAATTCAATGTCTTTGATATTTGGTATATTAATTTCTTTGATGTTAGGTTTATTTAAAATTTGAAGTAATGTAAATGCAGTCATTAGGATTGCTAAACAGACAAGCACAACAAATATAATTTTTTTAATATTAATTAAGTTCATAACAGAGAAAATCTAGTTTATCTTATTTTATACATGAAAGTTAAATGTCAAAAACAGAAAAACTATGCCAGAGGCACTGTGAACCAAAATAAAGAACCTTTTGATTCTGAATTTTGAACACCAACCTCCCCGTTAAGGCTATTTACTAGGTGCTTAACGATTGCAAGTCCAAGCCCACTGCCCTGATTATCAGTGGCTCTAGCAGAAGCAGTCCTATAAAATCTACTAAATATGTGATCTTTATCCTCTGAAGAAATACCTGCGCCGCTATCTTCAACCATAACTTTTATATATTCATCAGCTTCATTTGAAGTAGATATAATTATTTGAGAATTTTTTTCAGAATATTTAATAGCATTATCAATTAAATTATTCATAATTCTCTCAAAAGCTTGTGAATCAGCAATAATCTTTCCTTTATGGTTAGTTTTGTAAACAATATCAATATTTTTTTTCTTTGATAGAGTTATTATTGATTGAACATATGTTTTGAAGAAGCTATCCAAATCTAGCTCTTCGAAATTTAATTTTAGCTCTCCATATTCAATTCGAGACAAGTCCAGTAAAGAAGAAACCATGTCAGTAAGTCTTTCTGCATTATGCAAAATTGCACTTGCAAAAATTTTGGCTTGCTCTTTGTCATCTAAAGCACTATCTATAAGTGTTTCAGAATTTGCTCTGATAACACTTACAGGTGTTCTAAGTTCGTGTGATAAATTTGAAATAAAATCCCTTCTCATTGAGTCAAGACTTCTTAATTGAGTAATATCATGAACAACTATAATGTATTCTTTCGTTGTTTTGCTCTGATTGATTGTAGCTAAGACCCATTTATTTGATTTATCATTTAGCTCAATCTCAAACTCAATATCAGCTCTTTTCCTTTTTTTCGATCTTCTAAAAAGGTATCCAAGTTGTTTAATGTCAAGATCTTTAATGTTTTTACCATTTACATTTTTTAAATTAAGTATTTGTGTAAATTGATCATTTTCAAAGGTTATATTCCCATTATTATCTGTAACAACAATTCCCTCACCTAGGTCATCTAATACTGATCCAAATTGATCTCTTTGTTTTGCAATTAGATTTATCTTATCTTTAAGATTTTCTGAGATTTTAGAGATACTCAATGCAACATCACCAAACTCTCCTGAATCTTCTTTCAGTGCCTTTATGTACCTTTTTTTTGTTCTGCCATCAGCTATTTTTGAAGCGAGTGCCTCTAAGTTAGAAATACTTTTATATGAGAAATTTGCAAAAACTATTGAAGAAATTGAGGCGATTATAATCAAAGAAAATGCAACCAACAGTAATGAAATATCAGAATTGGCAGAGATTATGTTTGAGAACAGCACGCCTATTCCCATAGATATTGAAACAATTATAAACGTTCGTAATCTATATCCCATTATCTAATCTGGAGATCTTGCAAATTTGTAACCAACTCCTCTAATAGTCTGAACGTATTTGCCCATTGGTCCAAGCTTTTCTCTTAATCTCTTAACATGTGTATCAACGGTTCTGGTTGTTACATCAGAACTATATCCCCAAACTTCTGATAGTAATTGGTCTCTAGACTGAACTCTTCCTCTTGTATCAACCAGCTGTCTTAATAATTTAAATTCTAAAGCGGTTAAATTAATTTTCGAATCATCGACATGGACCTCGTGAGAATCAATATCTATCCTTAGGTCACCAAACTTTCTTTCAACCTCAAGGATGTCTTTCTTTTCTGTGCCTCTTTTTAAAACAGCTTTTACTCTTAATATTAGCTCCCTAACACTAAAAGGTTTTGTAACATAATCATCAGCACCAATTTCAAATCCAACCACCTTATCAACTTCATCATCTTTTGCAGTCAAAATTATTACAGGAATAGATTCTGTTTTTGAGTCAGCTTTTATTTTTTTACATAAATCCAGACCAGACCCATCAGGCAACATAAGATCTAATAAAATTAAATTAAAAGTTTGAGCCGAGAGATTTGATTCAGCTTCTGATATAGATGCGGCACCTATGACAGAAAAACCTTCACGAGCAAGATTATATTCTAAGTTCTTGCGAATATCAGGCTCGTCTTCAATTACTAAAATTTTCACAATGTTATTAATAAAATCGAATTAACATTTTTACTCTTTTTTTCGATTTTTGAAAGAAATAAATTATTTATTTTGAAAAACCTCTCTTAAAGTTGGTTTATCAAATTTTCCAGAAGCAAGTTTAGGTAATGGTTTTTCTGAAAAATCAATGACTGCAGGTATTTTAAAAGCCGCAAGCTTGTCTGATAAAAATTTTCTTATATCTTCTTCAGATACTTTAGAACCTTTTTTTAAATAAATTGAGGTACATAAAATTTCACCGAGCCTTTCATCTGGAATGCCAAAAACACTTGCTTCTAAAACATCCTGATGTTCATAAATTGCGCCTTCAACTTCTGGACACGCAATGTTCTCGCCACCTCTAATAACCATATCTTTCAGCCTATCAAGTATGTATAAGAATGGGCCATCAAATTTTCCTAAATCTCCAGACTTAAACCAACCCTCTTCATTCATACACTCTTCAGTAGCTGCTTCATTTCTCCAATAACCTTTCATATTTGATTGAGATTTTATTGCAACCTCACCAATGCTACCTTCTGGAAGTTCATTCCAATCATCATCAATAATTTTAATTTCCGTTAATGGTGGTACCACTCTGCCGGCAGAGGAAGGATGATTAATATATTCATCGCCGCTACCAAGAGTACCTAAAGCATTTGTTTCAGTTAAACCATATCCTATTCCGGGTCTACCTTTAAAATTCTCATCTAATAATTTTACATGCTCAGCTGGTCGTGGTCCGCCTCCTCCACCAAGATTTTTAAGTGAGCTTAAATCGTATTTATCTTTATCAGGATGATTTAAAAGCTCCCATGACTGAGTTGGAACTCCTGTAATATCAGAAATTTTCTCATCATTGATAAGTTTTAATGCTTCTCCCGCATCCCATTTTTTCATCATTACCACTTTTCTGCCAACCAATACAGACAATAAAAAGGCAACATGGCTTCCTGTTGCATGAAATAAAGGGACGCATAGCAGAATAGATGAGTTTGAATCAGCAAGAGGCGTACTATCTTTTCCAAGTCTTTTTTCTCTTTCATTTAAAACAGTAGACATAAACGCCCAACTAAACATAGATGAAAGAATGCCTCTATGTGAAGATAAGACTCCTTTAGGTTTTCCGGTTGAGCCAGAGGTATAATATATTGTTGCGTTGTCATCTCTTGAAATTTCTATATCGGGCCATTCTTCTGATTTATCTTTTATAAATTTACGAAAATTTACAAAATTATCATCAGGTGTATAACTGGTGACTATCTTGGGAATTTGAATTGATTCTAAACCCTGAAGTCTTTTTTGATCACCAATTAGTAATTTAGCTTGAGAATGTTCAATCCCATATATGACTTCGCTTGGAACCCACCAAGAATTTAACGGAACACAAACAGCACCTATGCCAACAATACCCATATATGCAAACATAAATTCAGGATTATTCTGCATGCATATTGCGACCCTGTCTCCTTTTTGAATTCCATTTTCAATTAGAGCATTGCCTACCTTTGCTGCAATCTTCGTTGCTTGATCGTAGGTATATCGTTCATCTTCAAAAACCAAAAACTCTTTATCTCCATGCATTGCACCAACATCAAAATATTTTTTAAGATTATCTGGAAAGTTTGCATACTCTATATTTAGATAACCATCTTGATTTGTATATTCTCTAGTTTCGAAAAGTTGACCAGGTTGCGTTAATTCTTTAGATATCTGATCAAATAATTTATTAGAATCATTCATAAAATTTCTTTATTATGTATTTACGATATTTTACTATTAGATTAGTAAATAATGCGATACTAATATTTTTATAGTTAGTATTAAAAATTTTGTTTAGAAGGAGTTCTTATGAATCTTGATTTTGCTTCAGTTTGGGAAATGATATCTGATATTGTTCCTGAAAATAATGCTCTCATATGTGGTGATGAAATTGTATCCTGGAAAGAATACGATGAGAAATCAAGCAAGATTGCAACTGCTCTCTCAAATGCTGGTTTGAAGGCAAATTCAAAAGCAGGCTTGTACTTAAATAATTCAAATGAATATCTTATTGGTCAAAATGCTATTTTTAAAATCGGCGGGGTTCCAATAAATGTAAATTATCGATATGTCGCAGAAGAACTTATTTACTTATTAGATAATTCAGATTCTGAAGCAGTTTTTTATCATGCTTGCTATAGCTCCAGAATAAAAGAAATCTCAAATTCTCTTCCCAATATTAAAGCGTGGATTGAAATATCGGATGGCACTGAATCACATTTTCCAGATTCATTAAAATTTGAGGATTTACTGAATTCATGTTCTCCAATGGAAAGAATTGATAGAGATCCAGAAACTATTTATATGCTATATACAGGTGGTACAACTGGGATGCCAAAAGGAGTTATGTACAAACAAGGAGAGTTTCTGGTTTTCCTTTTTAGAACATTAAAAGCAATGGGCTACAACGTGCCTGAAGATATTAATAATCTAGAAGAACAAATTCATAATTTCAAAAAAGATAATACATTTATAAGAAGTCTTATTGGATGTCCTTTGATGCATGGAACTGGTATGTGGCTAGGTGCTTTTTTACCCTTACTTTTGGGAGGAACAGCTATTACATCAAGAAATCTTGGATTTGATGCAGATCAATTATGGACTCAAGTTGAAGATACACAAACTTCAAATATAGTAATCGTAGGAGATGCTTTTGCTAAGCCTATGTTAGATGCTCTTGATAGAGCTGAAGAATCTGGAAAGCCATATGATCTAAGCTCAGTCAATGTAATTATCTCAAGTGGGGTAATGTGGAGTGAGGAAGTGAAAAATGGTCTTTTAAAACATCATGATATGCAGCTTATGGATACAATGGGGTCAACTGAAGGCGGAATGGGTAGTTCAGTATCTACAAGAGAAAATCCTCCAAAGACAGCAAAATTTTCTCTTAATCCTGGTGTTATTGTAATTTCAGATGACGGCGAAATTCTCCAACCGGGTTCAAAAAAAATAGGTCTTATTGGTACAAGTGGTCTTGTGCCAGTCGGTTATTATAAAGATGAGAAGAAGTCTGCGGAAACATTCAAAGAAGTTAATGGTGTCAGATATAGTTTCCCTGGCGATTATGCAAAACTTGAAGATGATGGAACGATAACCCTCCTAGGCAGAGGAAGTAATTGTATTAACTCTGCAGGTGAAAAGATCTATCCCGAAGAAGTAGAAGAAGCAATTAAAAGAAATAACGAAGTGTTCGATTGTTTAGTTGTCGGAATAGATGATCCTAAATTTGGTCAAAAGGTAGTTGCAGTAGTTTCACTTGAAAAAAATAAAGATGTAAGTGAAGAAGCACTCGTTGATTCTACGAGAGAGTTTATAGCCGGATATAAACTTCCTAAGAAAGTGATATTTGTTGACGAAGTTCAACGAGCTCCAAATGGTAAAGCAAACTACAAATGGGCAAAAAATGTCGCGAATGAATCTTCAGCTTAGAAAATTTATTTTCCCATTTTTTCTAATTGTCTTTTTTATAAGCTCTTCTTATATAAATTCGACACCTATTTATTCATTAAAAAATAGTTATTCTCCTGCTCAGAAAGGAATTTCTTATGGCAAAAATGGAATGGTTACAACACAACATTTTATTGCAACTGAAGTTGGTGAAAAAATTCTAAACAAAGGCGGTAATGCATTTGATGCATCTATTGCAATTGGTTTTACGCTCGCAGTTGTTCTACCTAGGGCTGGAAATATAGGTGGAGGTGGTTTTATGGTAATGTTTCATGATGAAACTCAAAAATCATATTCAATAGACTACAGAGAAAAAGCTCCAAAACTGTCGAACAGAGACATGTATTTAAAAGATGATGGATCTTTTAATGATCAAAAATTATCAACTTTTGGTTATCTTTCGAGTGGTGTTCCAGGAACTGTTGCTGGCTTGTGGGAAGTTCACCAAAAATTTGGATCACTTCCATGGGAAGATCTTCTAGAGGATGCTATTCATTATGCTGAGAATGGGTTTCAAATATCGCCTTATATGTCAAATGTTCTTAGAACATATCACGAAAAACTATCTTATTTTGAAGAAACAAAAAAAATCTTTCTAGCTGATTATCCTGACTTTAAAAATAATCTTATACAGAAGGATTTAGCAAATACCCTTAAAACTATTTCTACTAATGGAAGAGATGGTTTTTATAAAGGCGCCATTGCACAAAAAATATCATCATCAATGAAAAAAAATGGTGGACTCATATCGCTCCATGATCTCAGCAACTATGAAGCAATATGGAGAGAGCCTCTTAAATCAGACTATCGTAATTTACAAATAATAACGATGGGTCCTCCTTCTTCTGGAGGAGTTCATATAATCCAAATGTTAAATGTATTGGAAAATTACGATCTTAGTTCTTTCGAGCATAATTCTAGTAAATATATAAATCTTCTTGCGGAAACTATGAAATATGCCTATGCAGATAGATCTGAGTATTTAGGCGACCCCGATTTTTATGATGTTCCTTTGAGTAAACTAACAAGCAAATCATATGCAAATAGTATTTCACAAAATATACAATTTGGTATATCTGTAGACTCATCTGATATAAATCCTGGAATGTACATAGATAACGAAAGTTCTGAGACAACTCATTTCTCAGTTGCTGATAAGTATGGAAACGTAGTCTCCTCAACATATACTTTAAATTCTACTTTTGGGTCTGGAGTTGTAATTGAAGGCACAGGTATTTTAATGAACAATGAAATGGATGATTTTTCTTCAGCCCCAGGCATACCTAATCAATTTGGCTTACTTGGAGCAAAAGCAAATGAAATTGCACCATATAAAAGACCACTTAGCTCAATGACACCGACAATAGTCATGAAAAACAATGAACTTTTTTTTACAACCGGAAGTCCTGGTGGAGCAAGGATTATTTCAGCAGTACTTCAATCTATATTGAACATCGTAGATTTTGAAATGAATCTTGAAGAAGCAACTTATGCAAAACGAATACATCATCAATGGCAACCAGATATATTAGAAGTTGAATTTTCTATTGAGGACAATTTAAATAAAGAATTATCAAATATTGGCTATGAGTTAAAAGTATCGAATCCATTAACTTGTATTCAGACTATAATGCTTAAAAATGGGACTTTTTCAGGATATGGCGACTTTAGAAGGCCAGATGCATTTGCTTCAGGTAATATAAATGATTGATAAATTAATGATTATCGGTGCTTATGCACTTCCAGTAGTTCTTCTTCTTTTATTTTGTTTCTATATAACAAGAAAAAAGTAAATTGAGCAATATATATAACTTTTCAAATAATAGCTCTTTTATTTCCCAAGTTAATTTATTTGAAGTCGTTCTTCTCTCATTGCTTTTTTTATCAATAGGTAGTTTTGTTTCAACTTTAATATTGAGGTTAGAGCCATCAATTAGTCTTAAAATTTCAAATATATTGTTTAGAAGATCCAACTGTAAGAATTGTAAAAAAAATATAAGCCTTATTAATTTAATCCCGATTGTTGGATATTTAAAACAGTTTGGTAAATGTCAAAAATGTAAAAAGAATATTTCTATATTCTATCCGCTAACAGAGGCTATATTCTACTTAGTCGGCATAATGATTTTTAATGAGTATGGAATCTCTATTTTTTCAATATATCTGTTTCTCATATTTACAGTTTTTTATATTCTATTTTTTCTTGATCTAACGTATTTATATTTACCGCTACCATTAAATTTAAGCATTCTTGTTCTTGGATTTACTGGCAATATATTTTTTAATTTTGCTACTGATTCCACTATATTATTTTTTGACATAACTCCATTAATGTTTTCATTGATAGGTTTTATATGCGGATATTCATTTTTATGGATCGTAAACTCTATTTATAGATTTTTTAACAATATTGATGGTATTGGTGGAGGAGATTTTATCTTGCTTGGAGGAATTGGAAGTATTATCGGCCCTTTATCCTTAGGCCCAGTCCTTTTTATGGCTGCGAGTTTAGGTATTATTTACTATATTTTCAAACGGACGCTTAATCAAAAAGAATTGCCATTAGGATCTTTCATTATATTAGGTGGAATTTTATATTTTTTTATTAAAAGATTTGAACTTTTTCAAAATTTTATAGTCTTATAAATGAAGGCCTTTGAATATCCTCTTAAATTCATATCCCCTAGGTCTTAAAAGCAGGTCAAAGGCCTGCTTTTTTTTAAAAAATATAATTCTTCATCCATAAATATGTTATAAATATAGAACATAAAACAAATATATAAAATTATGAAAAAAATTACTTTACTCGTTACAACAATCTTTTTAATTGGAGCATGCACTCAAACTAAAAATAATGAACAATCTAATTCTCAATCCATGGTTGAGTATACATGGATGAAAGCTGGACCTAACTTCTCTGCTGATAATTTAGCAAATGCAGTAAATACATGGAACCAAATGCTTGATGACATGCAATGCAGTTTAAATGGAGCAAATATTCTCACCCCTGAAGTCGCTAATGATGGCTATGATTTTATTTGGGTGCATTTATGGACATCTCAATCAGCTAGAGATGAGTGTTGGAATACATGGTCAGGCTCTAGCTACCAAGCAGATTGGGATAAGGCCATTGAGGGAATCATGCAATATGATTTAAATAATGTATATCTCTTTGACATTACTACTGGCAGAGTTCCGAAGAAGACAAATGATACAGGTTCATTTGTAAATTCATTCTTCTTTTGTAACTTTAACGAAGGTTATTCAATGATTGATCTTGATTCATATCGATCTGATTTAGCAAAAATTGAAAATTTCTCAGATTATCATTGGTATGTTTTACTTGAGCCAACATTTGAGCCAGCTGATCCTAAGCCGGATTTTGTTTGGCTAGATCTATGGGGTTCTGATGAAGATAAGGCATCAGATACTGCAATTTGGGAGGCTACAGACTTACCTGCAAAAGCTCAAGCAATGGTATCTTGTAACCAAAATCAAAATTTAGAAGGTATAAGCTTCAAAGGAACTCAAATAAGAAGTTAATGGAGCGGGTGACGGGATTCGAACCCGTACCAATAGCTTGGAAGGCTATTGTGCTAGCCGTTAACACCACACCCGCATCGTCGTGGAATTATAATCAAAATGAGATTATTTTGCTCACTATTTCTTTTATTAATCAGATTACTTTGAAAACCTTGTAAAATCTTGAATCAATACATTGAGCATTTTCGGTAAATTCTTTTTTAATCTGAAGAGCTTCATCAGAAGTTTGCCAATTTTCAAGAATATATTTCGAATAATCTTGAGAATAAAAATTATTAATCCATAAAAAATTGTTTGAATTTTCATTTTCCGCATAAATGACCTCATAATCAAAATCCTTGCGGTCTAAAAATTCCGTAAACTTATCGATAGAAACTCTAAAAGTGGCAAAATTATATCCATCCTTATATTTACATCTTAAAATTTCAGACGAGAAATTTTCATTTTGAATTAAGTTTTTAGAAGATAAAATTTTTATCCCTTTTTCACTGTCAGTATTAAAGTTGCAAGACGCGAGCTTGTCAAAACCATCATCACTTAGATCTTTTATGAAGTTTGAATAAGTATTTTCCTCATCCGTATTGACTAAATTTAAGACAAAAGTATCAAGATACAAAGAGTCTGGAAAGTATAAGAATAAATTTGAGGAGCCTAAGTACTTATTTTTTTTAGCTTTATTAAAACTTGAAAAAAAAGACTCTAATTCTAGAAGCGATGAATCATTTTTTAAACTGCAGTTTAGAAAATAAGTAGTAAATGCAAAGTCAGGTTTTATTAGCTTGTTAAAATCAACTGCGTCAGAATTTTCATTACTGCATCCAAAAATAATTATTAAGCAGATAAAAATAGGATGAATTTTTAATAAGATATTCACTGGCCAAATATTATATTGCTAACAAATTTAAAATAATATGATTCTCCAAAAAAAAACCCAAACATATGTTGGGTTTTTTAAAAATAAATCTTTTTTAACGTGCCATTGAATTCCAAACTTTATGAATCCTGCCGGACTTCATAAACTCATGGAAACGAGACCATTGTGTTTTTAATATACTCATTAGAAATCCTTTAATATTTGTTACAAAACTGTGACAAATGTTACATGCATGACACAATATTGTCAAACCTATACATCTAAAATGCATTAAAATAGCGATTCAAAGATTATATGAAAACTCTTAAAATAATATTACCTGATCAGCTTTCTAAAAATAATCCTATATATAGCGATCTGAATAATGATGATTATTTGTTATTTTATGAGCCATTAGATACATTTTTTGAAATAAATCATCATAAACAAAAAATTGTATTTTTAATAAGCTCTTTCAGGAAAATTATTAAAAATAATTTACATAAAAATATAATTCATAAAAAAATTACAAAGAATTCAAAAGAAAATATGGCCTCTTATCTTGATAAGATTAATAAAGAGCATAAATTTCACAAAATTTTAATCTCCAAGCCTTCAGATTTTGATGTCTATAAAAATTTAATGTTTTTTTGTCAATCGAACGACATTGTTCTCGAAGTATTAGATGATGTTAAATTTATATCTGAAACAGACGATTTTTTAAACTGGGCTTCAGATAAAAAAACCAGAATACAAGAATATTACTATAGATGGCTAAGAAAAAAATATAATATTTTTATGAATGAAGATTCAAAACCTGTAGGTGATAAATGGAATTTTGACAAAGACAACAGAAAAGGTATCTCTCATCTCAAAGAGGAAATACCAAAAAGAAATACTATTAAGCCTGATGAGGTTACTTTTGATGTAATGGTTGATGTGGAAGAGTGTTTTCCAAATGCAACAGGATCTCTTGAAAACTTCAATTGGGCAACTACTCATAAAGAGGCAGAAATATTACTTGACGATTTTATTGAAAGATTTTTGGTGAATTATGGTGCCTTCCAAGACGCTATAAATAAAGAAAACACTTTCATGTTTCACTCTTTGTTATCACCTTATTTAAATTCTGGTTTGCTTGATCCAATGAAATGTATACAAAAGGCACAAAAGAGATATTATGAATCTGATGGTGAAATACCAATAAATTCACTAGAAGGCTTTATAAGACAAATACTTGGTTGGAGAGAATTTATTAAGGGTGTTTATTGGGAAAATATGCCGCAGTATAAAAACTTAAATTATTGGTCGCATTCCCTTAAGCTCAATGAGAATTGGTATGAGGGTAATACAGGCATACCACCTCTTGATGATGCAATTAAAGAGTCGAAAAAATTCGCATACTCACATCATATTAATAGATTAATGATCATAGCAAATCTTATGAATTTAACGGGCATTCATCCCAATGAAATGTATAGATGGTTTATGGAAATGTATATTGATGCTTATGACTGGGTGATGGTTCCAAATGTATATGGAATGGGGTCGTATGCTGACGGAGGAATATTTTCTACAAAACCATACATTTGTGGTTCAAGTTACATGTTAAGAATGTCAAATTATTCTAGAGGGGAATGGTGTGATGTTGTGGATGGACTTTATTGGAGATTTGTTAACAATAATATTAAATTCTTTGAATCAAATCCTCGTCTTGCTGTAATGACAAGATCTCTTAAAAATATGAAATCTGAAAGAAAAAATATTATCTTTAATAAAGCCGAGGAATTTATAAAAAGAAATACTGTTTAATCTATGTACTCAAGATCTTTTAAAAGAAATTTTATTGCTGGTTGCGTCATTTTTTTAGTGTCATGATCAACACCCCTAATAACTGAGTATCTCCATCTAAGAGGAATTTGAAACTCATTACCAATTCTTATTAAATGGTCAAAATACCTTATGCCTCTTTGATATCTATGTAAACCTTGCTTCATTGAACCACTGCTTTTGTTCAATGACGAATGATTTGGATTATTATCCTCATCACCAAGTAGAAATAGAACTTCTTTTGACATTAACCATTCAATTCTACCAGGCTCTAATGGCTTATTTCTAATACCATAGGGAAATGGAGAATCTTCTATAAATGTATACCAGCCAGCGCTCCCAATTGCTGCCTTTTGAATGCCTCGATCGCTTCCATACATTAGATACCTATGCACAAATTGAGATCCACCAGAAAAGCCATAAATAAGATATTGATCTGAGGACAACTTATATCTTCCTTTAAAAAATGTAAAAAACCTTTCTAGTGAATCATCTAACCATATGTTTTCATTATTAATTAATTTGCCATTATGGGTTGCCATACCTAGGGTCGAATAATAAGGATGGTCTTCTTTTTTAAAATGAGGGGCAACTAAAATAACATTTTTGTCTTTTGCTTCCTTTAACCACATTGATAAATATCTATTGGCGTCTCTTGATGCTCCATGAATAACAAATAAAATTTTTGTTTGAGAATTTATTTTTGACGGCAGTACATATAAAAGATCTACATCAGCTTTCTCCCATGCTGCATAGGTAACTTTACTAATAGTTGATGAATGAGCGCATAGCGGCATAAGAAGAACTATAAAAATGTAAATATATTTACTAATGTTCATAAATTTATTCTAACAATGATTTTAAAATTATAGGTTAAAATATATCTTTAATTTTAGATATTAAATTGAATAAATATACTGACATTGTAAAAAAAATCCACAGCTCGCCATTTAAAATAACATTTGTTTCAAGTGGTGGCGGAACTAATGCAATTTCATCACTTTTAGAGGTTCCTGGAGCAAGTGATACCATACTTGAGTCATATATACCCTACTCTAAAGAATCTATGGATCAGTTTCTTAACAGAAAACCAGATCATTATTGCTCTTTGGACACTTGTTTAAGTATGGGGGCAAATGCTTTCAAAAAGTCTAGAGAAATTGCATCTAAAACAAAGTCAAAATATTTATTAGGCCTTTCTATTACTGCAAATTTAGCAACTACATATGAGAAGAAAGGTGATCATAAATTCTTCATAGTCCTTCAAGCTCATGACTATACAAAATATTTAGAGTGTTACCTTGAAAAAGGAAAGAGAACAAGAAATGAAGAAGAAGAGTTAATTACAGCATGTGCAATTAGTCTATTAGCAGATTCATGTTCGCTTAATTATCCACTTCCAGAGATTGAGGAAAAAATTTCAATTGAGAAAGTTATCGCTGAAAGGCCATGGAAGAAATTATTTAATAATAAAGTTGGTTTTATATCAAATAATAGAAATAATCCTGAACTCATTTTCCCAGGATCTTTTAATCCTCTTCATGATGGTCATATGAAAATGAAAGAGCTTGCTGAAAGAAAAACGGGAATGCATACAACATTTGAAATATGTGCAAAAAATGCAGATAAGCCCCCATTGACCTATGTTGAAATTAAAAGGACGATTGATCAGTTTCAAAGTGGAGAAAGCTGGATGTTGACTTCTGCAGGAAGATTTAGTGAAAAAGCAGAAATGTTTCCAAATTCAGTTTTTATAATTGGTGCTGATACTCTAATGAGGGTCTTTGATGAGAAATTTTACGAAAGTTATGAAGATATGATGAATCACATTCAAAGATTTAATGATCATAATATTAATTTTCTTGTATTTGGGAGGAAAGTAGGTAAAAAGTTTATCTCTTTAGATCAAATTAAAATTCCAGAGTTAATTTCTGATAGATGCACTGGTTTTGAAGAAAATAGTTTCAGAGATGACATTTCATCTACTGAGCTGAGATTGACAAAGAACGATTAGTTATGAGGTGGGAGTTTAGCTTCTACAAACCATTCATGAATTCTTTTGACAGGGTTAAACTTTTTTAACCTCATTTTTTTATTTTCTAAAGTGAACTTTCGAGTTTTGATTGCAGTGTAGTGATAGGTATGACTATCTCTAGTTTCACTTTCTGGAATTAAATACACTTTAGTTTGTTTTTTGTCAGCCATAATTGTTGATGATTATACACAAAATAATTTTTTATTTAAGAAAATTTATTATAAAAACCTAGGTTACCATATAGCGGGGTTCTTTCTTTCGTAATAATACCAATAGAAATCATATCCAGTATTTCTCTATGAGCACCTTTTTTCACCCCAACAAAGTTTTCTTTAAATTCTTTTGTATCAATATATGTATAAAGAGAGCGCATCAAGCTTCCAGCTAATAAAATCCCGTTACCCGGAAGGAATGTTAATGATAAATCACATAAAGTTTGGGCAAGACATTTAATAAAACCGTTTATAACTTCAAGTGAATCTTGTTCATTATCTAAATATTTTATAAATATTTCCTCTGCGGTTAATGTCATTCCTGTTTTAAATTTATATAAATTTGAAATTCCTGTTCCTGATATTATTTCTTCTAACATTAAATTCTCAGGAATTTCGAAATTAAAATTTTTTTTCAGAAATTGAGTTGTATTTACTGTATTACCAATTTCAGTTGAAACAACAATTCTATTATCAATCAAGAGCGCAGCGCCAAGTCCAGTTCCCGGGCCTAAAAAAAGAATTTGATTATTAAATTTTTTTCCATTTTTAATGAATTTAATGTTCTTAGAAACATAATCAAAGCTATGAGCTATGGCTTCCCAATCATTTAACAGATAGCATTTTTTTAAATTAAACTTTTTCTTCAACATATCAGAATTTAAAACAAAATTTTTGTTAGTCATAGAGATGGTGTTTCCTATCTTAGGTCCTGCAGCTGAAATAATTAATTGATCCACATTGTTAGCATCTATAATTTTTTTTAACATTTCATCGAAAACATCAATTTCAAATTTAGTTTTATGAACATTATCAATATCAGGTGAGCCACTATCGTAGACTGCATACCGAATATTTGTACCACCGATATCAACTAACAACACATTACTCATAAATTTATTTTGAGTAAGTTAGTCCATAGCCATATTCGAATAAAGGCTCATAAACAGCATCATAAAAATTTAATGGATTATTAGATTCTTTAGTAGGCCAAGAAAAAGGGAGTTTTCCAACGAAATCATAGTTGATAGTGTTGTCTTTATTTTTAAAGATTACGTCATTAATCCCCTCAACAGCAGTCCCAGGCAACCATATGCTTACAAATGCATCCGACAAACTTAATTCTTCATCAACAATCATAGGTCTGCCAGATATGAATAAAGATATTACATTAATATCCTGATTTGATAATTGATTCATTTTTTCTAATAACATCAAATTATTTTCACTGAAATTTAAGCTTTTGATGTCTCCGAATCCTTCAGCGTATGGTGTTTCTCCATAAACAAAAATTACATAATCTGGTTTTTGATTAAATGATCCATCATCTGAATATTCAACATAACCGCCTGAATCAATTATAAAATCTGACAATGATTCATAAACACTTTTAGTGTTTGGGAAGTCATTATTATCAATACTTACTCCCTCCCAGCTTTTACCTTGCCATGTAATAGTCCAACCCCCCATTTGGTTTTCAATGCTCTTTGACTGACTACCAACAATTAGAAATTTTTTAGTTGGGTTCATTGGCAAAACAGAAGCATTATTTTTTAGCAAAACTAATGATTCTCGAACAGCTTGATGTGCAAGCGCCCTATGTTTTGAATCTCCAATATAATTTTTTGCAAATGTGTGTGGAACTCTTCCTTCAAAAAGTCCAAGGTAAGCCTTGGCATTTAATATCCTTTTTACAGCATTGTTTAATCTTTCTTCGCTAATAGTCCCGTCTTTTACTTGACTAAGGGTATTCCAATAAAGTCCCTTCCATTCAGTTGGTACCATAAAAATATCAACTCCTGAATTAAATGCTTCTGGACAATTAGCATCCTCACAGCCTGGTATCTGCCCATGACCATTCCAGTCACCAACAACAAATCCATCAAATTTCATTTGAGATTTCAATATATTTTCTAAGAGATACTTATTTCCATGGCTTTTAAGACCATTCCATGAGTTAAAGCTTGCCATTATAGAAATAGCACAAGAGTCAATAGCGTGATAGTAAGGCTCACCATGAATTTTTTTTAGCGATTGCTCATCAATAACTGTATTACCTTGATCAATACCCTCGCTAGTTCCTCCATCTCCAAGAAAGTGTTTAGCTGTAGCTAAAACTTTGTGATTTCCTAAAAAGTCTGAGCCCTCACCCTGAAGTCCAATAATAAAATTACTACCTAAAAGTGATACTAGAGCAGGATCCTCTGAGTAGCCCTCGTATGTTCTTCCCCATAAATCATTCTGAGGTACCGCAATAGTAGGTGCAAAAGTCCAAATAATTCCAGTAGATAATACCTCTTTAGCAACTGCCGCTCCAATTTCCCTAACGAGTGAATGATTTCTGGTAGCGCCCAGAGCAATATTGTGAGGAAAGATGGTAGCACCAATAACATTATTATGACCATGAACTGCATCTGTACCCCATAATATTGGAACTCTAATGCCGTTTACTATTGGAGAAGAATCATAATAACTTTTACTAAGATTTTTCCAATCCTCAATTGAACTATTTTTATTTTTGTTAGGAAACCCTCCACCACCATTTAATATTGTTCCAAATTGATATTTTTTTGCATCATCTGGAGTAATACTATTAATTTCAGGCATTATTATCTGGCCAACTTTTTGTTCTAAGGTCATATTATTTAGAATACTTTCTATAAGATAATTGTTGTCAGGCAGAGAACAATTATTTGGATCATTCCAGTCAGTATCTGAATAAAGAAATGATGAAAAACTTATAATCAAAAATAACTTTTTCATTTTACGCAAGTGAAACATAAATTAAGCCCAAAGTAATAACAACAATAGCAGTATTGATGTTAAAAGCTTTGGTTGTAGAAAAGTCAATATTACTTAGGTCTATGGCCTTTTCCTGATCTTTATAGCCTTGGATGAATGTCACAAGCCAGCATCCAAATGCTGACATCAAAAATACAATTGTCATTCTATGTATAAATGGGAGGTCAGGATAACTTCCACTTATAAAGATTGAGCCAGCAAGAGATATAACAGCAGCAAATATTACAGACATGGATGTAGCCTTTTTCCAAAAAAGAGCCACTAAAAATATCACCACTATTCCTGGTGAAAAATAGCCAGTGAAATTCTGAATATATTGAAAAATTGAATCAAAGCTGCCTAAAAGAGGTTTTGCAATTAATGTTGCAATAATTAAAGAAACTACTACTGTAGATCTTCCAACTTTAATAAGATGTGCTTGTCCACGGTCATTTTTTTGAAAATATCTATAAATATCCATAGTAAATATTGTGCTGATACTATTGCTCATAGATGCTAGTGATGAAACTATTGCAGCAATCAATGCGGCAAATGTAAGACCCAGTAGACCATTTGGAAGAAGTGACATCATTGTAGGATATGCTTGATCAGATTTTTCAAGAACTGGAAAAAGAACTGCAGCACATATCCCAGGTAATACTATTACAATTGGCATAAGTAACTTTAAATAAGCAGCAAACATTACGCCCTTTTGTGCCTCTTTGATAGATTTTGCTCCTAAAGCTCGCTGAGTAATATATTGATTAAAGCCCCAGTAGAAAAAATGTCCAATCCATACACCTAAACCTATGAGTATCCATATACCTGGTAAATTTTTATAGGACGGATTATCAGCTGAAAGAATCATATCAAACTTTTCAGGCATCTCATTGAAGACAATTTTTAAACCATTGAAAACTCCTGAAGACTCTGAAATAGTATTTAAAGCAATAAAAGAAACCGCTAGTCCACCAAAGATTAATAAAACAACCTGAACAACATCTGTCATAGCAACTGCTTTCAGACCACCAAAAAGCGAATACGCCAAAGAAAAAGCTGCCAAAATTATTAATCCGTAAAATAGATCTAGTCCTGTTAAAGCGTTTATTGCCAATGAACCCAACCAAAGAACTGAAGTTAGATTAATAAAAACATAAACAACCAACCAGAAAAAAGATAAAACTAAACTTACGTTCTTATTAAAACGTTGTTCTAAAAACTGCGGCATGGTGTAGATTTTTTTTTCTAAGAAAATTGGTAAGAAGTATTTTGCCATTACTATGAGAGCAATTGCGGCAGTCAATTCCCATACTGCTATTGCCATACCTACAACAAATCCTTGACCTGACATTCCTATAATTTGTTCAGCAGATATATTTGCAGCAATTAGTGAAGCACCAATTGCCCACCATGGAAGTGTTCGCCCAGCTAAAAAATAATCTTCTGCACTTCTTTCAGAGCCAGTTTTATTTCTTGAAACATAAGTTGCTAGTGAAATAATTCCGATACAGTAAAGCCCTACTATCACCCAATCTAACGTGTTAAACATTTTTTCCTTATAGCTTGAAATTAAGAAGCTATTGTAACAATTATTTAAAAGAGCTTTCTAGAAAATTTATATCATTTAATATTTCAATCAAATGATTTAAAAATTTAATGGCATAAACTCCATTTATGACTCTGTGATCATATGACAATGAAAGAGGTAATTGATTTGTTGTTTGAAGTTTTAGCTTATCTAATTTAAGCGAATCATATGTTTTTGAAAGTCCAAGAATTCCAACTTCAGGAGGATTAATTATTGGAGTAAAAAATTTTCCTCCCACTCCGCTTAAAGAGGAAATTGTAAAACTTGATCCAGTAAGCTGATCATTATTAAGCCTTCTTTTTTTTGCTAAATCGGCAATTTCATTTACTTCATTAGAGATTTTTTTGATTGATTTATTATTAACATCTTTTACGTTTGGCACGATGAGACCATAATCTGTATCAACAGCAATACCAACATTTATATAGTCTTTATATATGATTGAACTTAAATCGGATGATAGAGAAGAATTCATTTGCTTAAATTCTAATAGAGTTTCGGCAGTAGCTTTTATGACATATGCTAATGGAGATACTTTACATTTATATTTTTTATTTAATTTATTTCTTAATTTTAAAAGTTTTGTAATATCCGCTTCTTCATGTTGGGTAACATGAGGAATATTAATCCATGATGAGTGAAGATTGTCCAAAGAAGTTTTTTGGAACTTTGTTAACTCCTCTTTTGTAATTTTACCCCATTGAGAAAAATCTACTTCGGGCTGAGAGATATTTTGTCCTGGTTGATTTTCAGACTTAAGTATATTTTTAACATACTCATGCAAATCCTCTTTTAAGATCCTATTTTTAGGTCCTGATCCTCTTATCTTAGTTAAATCAATGCCAAATTCTCTTGCAAGTTTTCTAGTAGCCGGACCGGAATGTGTTCTATTATTTTTAGGCTGTTTAAATTCAACTACATTTGAATGTGTTGAATATTTAGACATTATGTTTGCAGCATCATCAACAGCTGACGGCAGCTCATCTTTTTCTTCAATTCGTTCAATAGATTTTAAATCTTCAGATTTTGTTTCCTCTTTTGGCTCAGGTAGAGCTTCCTCTGGTTGGATATCTAAAAATGGCATTCCAATACTTACTTTATCGCCAACATTTAGAAGAACTTTATTTACTGTTCCGTTAATTGATGATGGAATTTCCATTGCGGCTTTGTCAGTTTCTAAAACTAATATCGGTTCTTCAGAATTAACTTTTTGACCTTTTTCTACACATATCTCAATTACCTCAACTTCTTCAAATTCGCCGTAATCGGGTAAATTAATAGTTTTAATATCTGACATCAGACTTCCCAAGGATTGGGCTTGGTTGTGTCAACTTTCAAAGTTTTATATATATCAACTATTTGATCCTCTGAAATAACTTTCGTTTTATATAATGCGTATGAAGCTGCCCTAGATATACTCTTTGAATTAACTTCAAAAAAATCTCTCAATGTTTCCCTTGAATCACTTCGTCCATATCCATCTGTTCCTAAGGTAAAAAACGTAGACTTAATATAAGGTCTAATTTGCTCAGAATAGGAACGCATATAGTCAGTGGCAGCAATAACTGGAATATCACTATCAGAAAAACATTGCTCAACATATGATGGATTTGGTTCTTTACTAGGATTTAATTGGTTAAATCTTTCTACTTCCATTCCATCTTTTCTCAATAAATTAAAACTTGTAACACTCCAAACCTCAGCTTTAATATTGAACTTCTCCAATAATTCTTTTGCTTTTATTGCTTCCCTTAAAATAGCGCCCGAACCTAGAAGCCTTATTTGAGCATTTTCATTATCAATTAATTTATACATTCCTTTTATAATTCCTGACTCAGAACCATCTGGAATTTCCGGATGGGAGTAATTTTCATTGATTGTAGTTATATAATAAAAATAATTTTTTTGATCAACGAACATTTCTTTTATGCCATTTTTGACAATAACAGCAACTTCATATGCGAATGCGGGATCATAAGACAAACAATTAGGTATTGTTGATGAAAGAATGTGACTATGTCCATCTTGATGCTGAAGACCCTCACCATTTAAAGTTGTTCTTCCAGAAGTTGCACCTATGAGAAAACCTTTAGCTTGAGCGTCACCTGCAGCCCACGATAAATCATGAACTCTTTGAAATCCAAACATTGAATAAAAAAGATAAAATGGAATCATTGGAAAGTCATAATTCGAATATGCTGTAGCTAATGCAGTCCAAGCACTAAATGCACCTGCTTCTGTGATTCCTTCCTCAAGCATCACACCATCTTTTGACTCTTTGTACCACATAACTTTATCAGCATCTTCTGGCTCATATTTTTGGCCAGCTGAGGAGTAAATTCCAACCTGTCTAAATAATGCCTCCATACCAAAAGTTCTTGCCTCATCTGGGACAATAGGAACAATTCTTTCACCTATCTCACTATCTTTTAATAAATCAGTAATTATTCTTACAATGGCCATTGTGGTTGATATTTTTCTATCTCCACTTGATTCGTATAATTTTTCAAATATTTTAGTATCTGGCATTGGTAAAGCCTCTGATGCAGTTCTTCTTCTTGGAATATATCCACCAAGCTCTTCTCTAGTTTTTTTGAGATATTGTATTTCTGGTGAATCTTCTGACGGTCTTACATATGGCAGTTTTTCAATTTCTGAGTCTAAAACTGGTATATTAAATTTATCTCTAAATGATTTAATATTATCCATAGATAATTTTTTTACTTGATGTGTTGTATTATCTGCCTCTCTTGAACCGGTTCCGTAACCTTTTGTTGTTAGAGCCAGTATTACAGTTGGAGCTCCCTCAGAATTTACAGCTTTGTGATAAGCAGCATACACTTTATATGGATCATGTCCTCCTCTGTTAAGTTTATAAATATCATCATCGGACAAATCTTTTACCATCTCTAAAACATCGGGATCTTTTGCAAAAAAATTCTCTCTTGTATAAGCGCCTCCTTTTGCTTTGAAGTTTTGCAATTCACCATCAACCACTACATCCATTAAATCTTGAAGTTTGCCTTCTGTATCTTTTGCCATTATTGGATCCCAAAATCTACCCCAAACAACTTTGATAACATTCCAACCTTCACCTCTGAAAGCACCCTCTAATTCTTGAATAATTTTCCCATTGCCTCTTACTGGTCCGTCAAGCCTTTGAAGATTACAGTTAACAACAAATATCAGATTTTCCAATTGTTCTCGACCTGCTAAACCAATAGCTCCTTTAGATTCTGGCTCATCCATTTCACCGTCACCACAAAAAACCCATACTTTTCTATCATTTCTAGGCACAAGTCCTCTTGCAGATAAATATCTCATGACATGAGCTTGATATATCCCAAGTATTGGACCTAATCCCATTGAAACAACAGGAAATTGCCAATAATCTGGCATTAGCCATGGGTGTGGATATGATGATAATCCTGGTTTATGAACTTCTTTTCTAAAATTATCCAAATCGTCTTCATTCAAATATCCCTCTAGATAACTCCTTGCATATATACCCGGTGAGCAATGTCCTTGATAATAAACCATATCTTCAAGTTGGCCATTTGAGCCTCTAAAGAAATAATTAAACCCAACATCATATAATGTTGCGGCAGATGAAAACGTTGAGATATGTCCTCCCAATTCATCATCGTTCATGTTCGCTTTTAGAACCATAACAAGAGCATTCCAACGAATTAATGATCTTATCCTTCTTTCCATAAAGAGATCACCTGGCATAGGTGCTTCTTCTTTTACAGGTATAGAGTTTTTAAATGGAGTTGTTAGATTATATGAAGGGATTGCGCCCTCTTGATTTAATTTTTTTGCCAACTTAGACAATAAAAATGAAGCTCGATCAATACCTTCTTCTTCTATGACGCTATTTATTGCTTCAAGCCATTCAGAAGTTTCAATTGGATCAATATCTTTATTTGACAACTAGAACTCCCATGATTAAACAAGTTTACAGTATTTTAGATGTAATTTTTATAAATTAAATTTGAATATTTTGGTTTTTTTTAGACAAAAAAAAACAGAGTTAAACTCTGTTTTCTTAATCGAGTTCCTTAGGGGTCTAAAGTGAGATTTTCTTTAGCTCCTTGAGTCCTTTCTCTTGAACTCTTGGTGGATTTACAAGCTCTTTTTTATCGCCGACTCTTGTAAATGCTTTCACCCTTCGGTCTCTTCCTTCAGCTTCTCTCTAGGTCTCCCGTCTGCAGTTGGTCACTAGTCGGTTGCTGTTGGTATATTTAATATTACTCCTATTAGATAACTTGTCAACACTTTTTTGTAAAAAAATATACTTTTTTTTAGTTAATTTTTTAAGTGCTAAAAAAGGTGCTGTATTTATTAATTTTATGTGTTTATTATATAAATAATATGCACACTTTTCTGCCAGAAATAGACCCGCTAACGTCTTATAAAACTAGATCAACATCATTAGAAAATATTTCAAACATTGCTTCACATCTACCTAAACTACTTTTAACAAGTAAAGTTCAAAAAACAATTTTAAAATTAAATAAAAAAGATTTTTCTATTGATAAAATTCTAGAAAAGGATAGTTTGCATGAGATCAACCTAGCAATGTCACATATCAGTTTTATTGCACATGCCTTTATGTGGGGAGGTAAAAAACCAGAACCAATCCTTCCAGAAGTTATATCAGAACCATGGGTAAAATTGTCTCAATATCTAGGAAGACCACCGATTCTAAGCTACGCGAGTTATTGTTTAGATAATTGGTATAGAATTGACAATTCTGAACCTATCTCTCTTGATAATGTAGCTCTAATAAATAATTTTCTAGGAGGTGTTGATGAGGATTGGTTTGTAACTATTCATGTTTGTATTGAAGATGCTGCAAGTGATGCAATTGATGCCGCTTATAAATTGGCGCACTTGGACAGCGAAAATTCGATTAGTGAATTTTCAAAACATTTAAAAAGAATCAAAAAGTCTCTTGTAAAAGTAAATAATATTTTTTCTAAAATGCCTGAGAAATGTGATCCATATGTTTACTATCATAGAGTTAGGCCATATATATTTGGAACAAAAGATAATCCTGATTTAAAAAATGGGTTAATTTATGAGAATCAGTTTAATAATGAGCCACAATTTTTTAGAGGTGAGACTGGCGCTCAAAGTAGTATCATTCCATTTTTAGATGGAGCATTAGGAATTTATCATACTAATGATAACTTAAGACATTATTTAAATGAGATGAGAGACTATATGCCACCTCATCATAGAGGGATGATTGAAAAGGTTGAAAAAAAATCTAAAGCAAAAGATATAATTCACAAATCTGAGTGTCTGACAGAAATTTATAATCAATGTCTTGAAGAAATTAGAAAATTTAGAGCTCAGCATCTTGAATATGCAGCAACTTACATTCATAAACAAGCACAAGTAACTAGTGATATCGGATCTGGAGGATCAACAGTGAGAGGAACTGGCGGTACACCTTTTATGAAATATCTCAAAAAACACAGAGACGAAACACAGGATCAAAAAATTTAATATCCCTCTACTACAGAAACATATCTCACAGCTGAATCCTTGACATAATCTAAAGCAGACTGATATCCATTTGACTCATAACATTTTATTGCTTGTTGGTGACTTTCAAATTCAACTACAACGGTTCTTTCGAATCCATTTTTTTCAAATTCTATCTGAGAACCTCCCCTAACAAGAAACTTACCCTTATATTGTTGAATAACTTTAGAGGCTAATTCAATATATTTTGAGTATTCATCAATATCAGAAATATTTGCTCTAACTACCCAATAACCTTTTTTCATTCTATTTTCTTCTAAGTCTCATTTCGTGAAGTATGGGTTCAGTATATCCACTTGGCTGTGATCTCCCTTTAATTGCTAAATCACATGCTGCTTTAAAAGCAATACTGTCATAGGAGGGAGCCATTTTTCTGTAATTAACGTCATCTTTATTTTGCAAATCAACAACACGTGCCATTTTCTTCATCGTTTCAATAACTTGATCTTCAGAACATAATCCATGATAAAGCCAATTTGAAATATGTTGACTAGAAATTCTGCATGTAGCCCTATCTTCCATTAATCCAATATCATTAATATCAGGAACTTTTGAACAACCAATTCCTTGATCTACCCATCTAACTACATATCCCAAAATTCCTTGTGCATTATTATCTAATTCCTCTTGAATTTCCTCTTTAGATGGCATCTCATCATTTTTTATTAAAGGAATGTTTAAAATGTCTTCCAAACTTGCCTTTTCTCTAGTCATAATTTTATCTTGCTCATCTTGAACAAATATTTGATGATAGTGGATTGCATGCAGCGTGGCAGCTGTAGGTGATGGTACCCATGCGCAATTTGCTCCTGCCTTAGGATGAACGGTCTTGCTTTTATACATATCAAGCATTTCATCAGGCATAGGCCACATACCTTTACCAATTTGTGCATTACCTTTGAATCCAGTTTCTAAACCAATATCTACGTTCCAATTTTCGTAAGCATTTATCCAATTCTCAAGTTTCATTTTGCTCTTAGTAACCATAGGTCCTGCCTCCATACTCGTATGAATTTCATCACCGGTCCTGTCTAAGAATCCTGTATTAATAAAAATTACTCGATGTTTTGCTACCTCAATACATTCTTTAAGATTCACAGTTGTTCTTCTTTCTTCATCCATAATTCCAACTTTTACTGTGTTCATTGGTAAATTGAATGCATCCTCAATTGCCGCAAAAAGGTCGCAAGTAAACTTAACCTCTTTTGGACCATGCATTTTTGGTTTAACTATGTAAATGCTTTTTGTTTTAGAGTTTTTATAAATTCCGTTACCGATTAAGTCATGAATACCTATACATATTGTGAAAATTGCATCCATTATCCCTTCGAAAACTTCATCCCCATGTCTGTCTTTTACAGCTGGATTTTGCATTAAGTGTCCTACATTTCTTACGAGCAACATACTTCTTCCAGGAAGTAGAATCATTCTTCCATTTTTAAGTAAATACTTTCTGTCAGGATTTAGTTCCCTTGTTATCCTCTCTCCACCTTTATCAAAGGTTCTTTTAAGATTACCTTTCATCAGACCCAACCAATTACGATAAACGATTATTTTGTCTTCATCATCTACTGCCGCTACAGAGTCTTCACAATCTTGAATTGTTGTAATAGCTGATTCCATAAGAATGTCTTTTATACCAGCTGGATCTTCTTGACCAATTGGATGACTTCTGTCGATTTGAATTTCAAAATGAAGATTATTATTTTTAAATAAAAGTCCGTAAGCACCCTCACCTTTATCCATGTAACCAATATATTGTTCTTTATTTAGTAAATTAACTTTTTTACCATTTGATAAAGTTACAAGGAGTTCACTTTCTACGAACTCAAAATCTAGTACTTCATCGTATTTGCCTGATTGAAGTGGTACGGCTTTGTCTAGAAAATCCTTTGCAAAAGCAATTACTTTTTCACCTCTGATCGGATTATAGCCGCCCTCCCTTTTCGCCCCATCAGATTCACTTATAACATCAGTACCATACAAAGCATCATACAGACTTCCCCATCTAGCATTAGTTGCATTAAGCGCAAATCTAGCATTCATAACTGGTACCACAAGTTGCGGTCCTGCTATTTTTCTTATTTCAGGATCAACATTCCAAGTTTTTATTGAAAAATTTGAGCTTCTTGGATGAATATATCCAATATCCTCAAGAAATGCTTTATATTCACTGATGTCAAAATTATTGTTTTTATTTTGAATATGCCAATTGTCAATTTGTTTTTGAATCTCACCTCTTTCTTCCAAAAGTTCGATATTTCTCTTAGTAAACATATCTAAGATATTTTCAAAGGTTTTCCAAAAATAATCTTCAGAAATGTTCAACCCTGGCAACAACTCATCACTTACAAATTCTTTTAAGCTTGGAGATATTTTTAACGTATTTGGTCCCGAGGACTTTAAATTTTTTGAATTCGGGTTTATTGATGAAAAAAATTTCTTAAATATGCTCATTAATAAATTATATCAGCTAGTTAAATATACCAATAATGTCAATTTATGTTTTTAAAAATGAATATCATTTTCAGGTCTATATCCCCATATTTTTGTAGTCATATGTTTGATTATATTTGTATTTTTCATAGCAAAATTCCTTACAAATACTAATAAAGGATTTTTTAAATGATTTAATTTTCCCTGACTTAAAGATGATTTAGTTATTTCGTTAATACGACCCAACCTAATAAATTGATATTCTTCCTGTGTTTTAGAAATATTGTAATTATTTTTTATATAAAGATTTGAGAATATATCGGCATCTTCTAGTGCTAAGCAGCCACCCTGTCCAAGAAATGGAACAATTGGGTGAGCAGCATCGCCAAAAAAAGTAATATTTTTCTTAAATAAAGTTTTTGTTTTTGGTCTCACAAAAACTCCCCATTTATATATTTCACTTGACTCTTTAAGGCTACTAAACTTTTCAAGGATTTTTTTTGGGATATCGTTTTGAAGGTCAGAATATGATCCTTTTGTCATCCATGATTCCTTTGTCTGATTATTTGTTTTTACAGCTGCGACAAAACTTATTTGCTTATTATTTATTGGATAAGACACAATATGAAAACCTGCGCCTAAATAAAAACCTATGTGAGATTGGTTTTGATTTATGATCGATCTCCAAACAGAGTATCCACTATATTTTGGATGGCTAGAATCTATAGCTTTAGATCTGCATATTGATTTTATTCCATCGCAAGATGCAATATGACCTACATTCAAACTTTTACCATTTTTAAAAGATATTTCTTTAAGATCTAAATTTATATTTTCCAGCTCATAATCAAAGAGAATTTCACCATTAAGAGAGATAAATTTATTTAACAAAATATCATGTAGACTCTTTCTAGATGTAGTTAAAACATCGGATGATATTTTTGTAATTTCTTTTAAATTAGAAAAAAATATTGTTTCACTTGTATTGCCAGAAACATTTTTAAGGTCGTCAAGAACGTTTAATTTACTCAAAATATGTTTACCATTGGGTGAAATTGATATTCCTGCGCCATGTTCACTGATTGTTGGAGATTTTTCAAAAATCACACATGGAATATTATTCTGTTTCAAGGAAATACCAAGAGTTAAACCTGATATACCTGCTCCTATAATTGCTATATGTTCTTCATATTTACTCACAACTGTATTATGCATAATTGATTTTCAAAAAAAAGGGAGCTAAGCGCTCCCTTTTGTTTATTAGCCGTCTTTAATTTCTTGCTTGCACAATACCATAAGTTCGCTCATTTTCACATGAACCACCCAGATCATTTAATGCTTTTAACTCTGGCATACTTTCTGAATTTGCTTTGCTCCAAAAGTTTGTCCAGTTTTTTCCGTAATCTGAAATTGTCTCAGTTGTAACTAACTGAACAAAATCATAATCCCAAGTTGAAGGAACACCTGATTGGGGGAAAATCATTTTTCTCCCAGCAACATCTCCTAATTTTTTTGCAGCTTTTGCGTATGCAACATATGCATTATAAAAATCATCAGCTGTTACTCCATCTGCAAGTTTACAGTCTGAATATACTGCATATGATGCTTGGCCACCTGGTGTCTGAGATACTACTCTTTGCCATGTATAGGTAGTTTGATTACCTGATTCAAGAATTTTGTTTAGCTCAGCTAGAAGCTTTGTTCCATTGTTAAACCAATGATCATTACCTCTAAAATGTGCTTCAGGATTTGGACTAAGTCCAACCCAAACAAAGTCATGAGGTTGCTCACCGCTATGGTAGTAAGGCACAAGCATAGCTGCGTTATAGTCTTTAAAATGATCTGTCTCATTAGCCCAACTATTCCATTTTTCTGTCCACCTCATCATGTCATCCATGTCTTTACCTTCTTTAAAGACACTTACGTAATATTCTGCAACATTCCATTGAGATTCTTCAGAATCATGATTATCTGCAAAGATATTAAAGCTTAAAAGCAAGCTTAAACTTAATAAAACTTTCATATATTTCTCCTTTAGTTAAAAATTAATCTTCCTATCAACTCAACGCTAACAATTTCACGAATATCTTCATAGCTTTGAGATAGCTGCTGATTGTCCTCTTGAGAAATTGTTTCTCTAAATTTTTTCTGAAATTCTTCCGTCTGCTCATCTGACCATGGAGCTTTATTTGCCCATGACGGATAAGTCATCGTGAGATATACAGTTGAACCATCGTTCCCAATGTAAACGTTATAATTAGATATTATTCCCATTTCTTGCTGTATTTTTGCTGCAGCAATCCATGTTTGTTCAATGCCATCTAAATAATCCTGAAGGAAATTGGTTTTTACTTTTACAGTTGTAAGCTCTATTACACCATCTGCAAATTCTCTTGAATTTTCTTCTTGAGCAAATGCTGTAAATGAAACTATTAAAGCTGAAATTAATATAAATCTCATTTTTTTCTCCCTTATTAATAAAATGATTAAATAATATAACATTAAAATAAACATATTAAATTTCTAAAAATATATATTTTTACTATATTTAATTTATTTTTCCATCAAGATTATATTGAGAAACAAAATTCCAGACTTCAGCGCTAGCACTTATGCCTAGGCTTGATACTGAAGGCCAAGTATGGCCCATGCTAGTGTGAAGGATTAATTTTACATTTACATCATTAGTACAATTTTTATATTCATCGATATTAATTACATATCCTGCATCGAAATTATCTAGAATAAGTTTTTCTGGATTGGAGTCACATGAATTGAATTCTGACCAGTAATCGATAACAGTTGGAATACTTTCCATATAAGATAGGCCAGAATATGGGACAGTATAATCTTGTAATCCATGAATCTGTAATATTGGTGTAGGATGACTTGGTTTGCACTCTGATAATGTCTCTGGACTCATCGAACCAGTAACAGAAGCAACAGCTGAAATTTTCGAACTGAGCTTACAAGCTAAGTGGTAGCTCATGAATCCACCATTAGACATACCAGATGAATAAATTCTAGTTTCATCAATCATTATCTTTTTTAAAACAAGATCAATAACAGTATCAATGAATCCAACATCATCCACATCACTACCAACAGTCCATCCACCACTATTCCAATGCGAGGATGAGCTAGCAAGTGTTGTCCTCATTGGATAGCCTTGGGGATAAATAACTACTAAATTATTTGTATCTGATATCGGTTCATAGTTAGTGTATGAAAAATGTCTTTGAGCGGTGCTCCCATATCCGTGTAAAGCAAATAGCAAAGGAATACTTTTATTAATATTTAAATTTGAAGGTTTGTATATGTAATAGTATCTTTCAAGCTCATTATGAATTAAGTCACATCTTTCAAGCTTGTTATTCCATGAAACTGTTTCACAATTTTCAGAAATAGAATTTGTAGCTGGAATAATAAAATTAGAATCATTATCGGAACCTGAAGAGGAGCCTCCTCCACCACAGGATGAAATAAAAAATATCGAAAATAAAAATATTATTCTTTTCACATCGTTAATACTAAATTAAATCAAATAAAAAGGGAGCAACTGCTCCCTTTTTTATAACATTTTTATGGATTAATTAGTGTTATAGACTTTTAAAACTTTTAACATTGAAGTATTCATAAGTTTTCTATTTCCATCAACTTCTTTTTGAAAAGTTGCGAAAGAATCACTTGAATATAATGTTTCCATTCCCTCAATTGCTGATTGCATACTGCTAGCCCCAATAAAAGCATAGTGAGTATAATAATTTACACTACCTGCAACTTGTGCTCTCAGACCATATGCACCGTCCATATTTCCAGCTTCTTGTTGTGCCTCTGTTACTTTCATATAAGCTTTTGCATATGATGCTGGATCTTCAACCTGCATCCTGAAGACTGTATAAACCTGATTATTTTCAGGATTACTTTCACCGCCAGAGATAAGTTTCATGCTCAATGATTGCTCAACATCAGAAACATTAGAAGCTGTTTTTGCAAGAAATGTTCCAAAATATGGCTCATAAAACGAATCGGTTCCCTTCGCCATATCCGCTTCTGTTTCATAATTAATTACTACAGCATGAGTTGCATCATCGTAACCATTAAAAGTGTAATGAACTAATGACACAGCGCCTGGAAAAGATTTTCCCCAATCAGAGCTCATTAGCTCATCCATATCTGCAGCAAAAGCATTTTGATCTTCTACTTCCATTGAATATAAAGCAATATATCCAGCAGCACTAAGTGATTGAAATGAAAAGCAAGACAGGACTAAAAAGCTAAATAAAAATTTTCTCATAATTCTCTCCTATTAAAAGAATAATAGTACATCAAAAATTTTGGATATTAAAAAGAATTTTGTAAATTTTTTATCTACAAAGTGGTGCGGTACGCCGGTCTCGAACCGGCGGCCTTCTGCTTGGCAAGCAGACGCTCTACCAACTGAGCTAGTACCGCATTGGGGAGTTAATATACTCCTTTAAGAATATCGTTTCAAGCAATTGTAATTTAAGAGAAATTAATTCTTAGATTGGTTAATTAACCTTAACTTCTCGAATTTTTTTGAGAATCTTGTCATCTTGCGATAAGAGGACTAAATAAGAAACATCTGTATCAATTGGAAGGGCAATTTCAATGTTTGCATCAATATACCCTCCGAAAAAATCACTCTCTTCATAATCAATGTGTTGAGCATGAATATAAAATGGATCACCAAGACCAATTAAAAATATTTCTTTTTTATCTGAATCTAATATGCTTAAAGCGTATTTATCAGATGGTGTTAACAATTTCATATTCTTAATAGCTGCTTTTGTAGGTTTACCAATCTTTGAGTTTTCAATAGATATACCAAATCTGTTACCAGAAAGATTATAAATCTTTGCCATTTCTTCAATTTCTAAAGCGGAGTTAGCTTTATCTAAATCTTGTTTAAGCAATGGAGGCATATTAGCAGAAATAGAAACGCTAATTACTAAAGTGAAAACTATATAAAAAATTTTTACCATTTTTCCCAATTTATTGCCCATGTTACACCCATTGGTCCTCTCATATAACCATAGTCATAATTAGAGTAAGTTGATGGGCTTGGATCATATGACCAAGAACATCGATTTTGTGAATTGTATGCGCACCAGTAAAAATATGACTGAAAAGCGCCTTCATAAAAATCTGTATTGTCAATAACATCATCGGCTGCGCTGATTGTACCGGTTAAATCTATAGCTTTTGCTGTATATATCTGCACGCTATTATCTGCCGGACGATCAAATACAACTGTTGTTTGGTTTTCTTTTGAAGCATCTTCTACACCATTAATAAACCACTTAAGTTTAATTTTTGAAGTGTCATATTCAACATCTAATATTATTTCAAAGCCGACATTTGCTTGTGAATCATCTCTGACGAGATTGACGTCTTCCTCTGCGTAGAAACCTTGATTATGTATGGATCCAATTGCAAAGCCCTCTACATTTACTGGACCATATCCAGCACTTGTGCAACTATCCATAACCGAGCAAAAAGTAGGTCTATAATTACCATACAAACCATAGTAATTCCCTTCAAAAAGCCCTACTCCACTGCATTCAGGATTCTTTCTTATGAAAGTATAGGATGGCTGGCCATCTGCATCATAGGATGTGCTCCACTCGTTAACAAAACACTGGCACATATCAGCAGTAATTCCTTGATCATCCCAATCACCTATAGACCCATCGCCGTAGTTATAACAAACTCTTATATCTTTACCTAAAACATTAAGTTGATCGGGTATATGATGATTCCACTTAAGAATTGAAACATCAGACTGGGTTGTAGTATTAACGTTATAACCTCTATCGGTCAAATCTCTCTCATCAGTTCTGTATTCGTCTCCCATTTGACCATGAGCATGACCAAGCTCATGCATTAATGTATGCCTTGTTCTTTCAGGATCAGTCTCAGTTATTCTTTGAATATTTTTATTGCCTTGATTTACTCCTCTGCCCTGAACTCTTGTAAGCGTAGATACAAGAACATTATCTGGTAACAAAACATCAAATATTGCAGTATCCATCTCACCAATACAATAAACATCCTCGTCAAAGTCATAACAACCGGTTCTAACTCCAACTGGCGATGTACCATCAGGATCAACTGGCTCAGCAGATACAACAGTGAAATAGTCATCGCTAAAAAATTCTGAAGCGTCAGAAGCATTTAATTTATTAATAGATGCGATTAATGCTCTTCTGTAAAGACTGATATCTCCTGCTCCATCTAAAGAATCACCAATGAATAAGTATTTTGTTCTTCCTTTTGATGTCGGATTACCCACTAAATAATAGACATAATAATCTTTTGGAGTTTTAGCCCCTCCATCAAAACCATCCTCAGGATCATCATCTTGGTTAATGGTGACTACTGTTTTGTTGGAGATATGCCATGTTGTATAAGTATCTGAACCTGTAAGATTTCCGTCAGAAACAATAATTTCAGCATCAAATAAACCCGCACTTGTAAGAGAAGTTAAATCTAAACTTATTTCACCAAGTCCCTCAGCTGATCCTATAAAAGTTGAAGGAACGTTAGCATTATTAACTTTTGCACTAAAAGATAATTCGTCATTCGCATTGTCAATGTCACTGAATGAAATAGAGAATGTTGGATTTTGATCAAATAGAACATTATTCTCATCAAGGTTTGATTTTGATGTGATTGTAACAACAGGAGCATCATTTACAGGATTAACAGTTATGGTAACAGTACTATCTCTGACTATGCTTTTCTCAACAGCTGTTACTGAGTAAGTGAATGAGTCTGTGCCATTAAAATTTGCATTTGGAGTGTAGCTAACTGAGCCTCCATTTTGTGACAAAGTGATAGAACCATTAGTTGTTTGTGAAGTAACACTATAAGTTAAAGTAACTGCTTCATTTGCTGAGGCAGTCAAAGATCCTGTATAAGTTGTATCTTCATTTAGAGAAAAAACATTTGAAGCAAGTGTTAAGGCAAAGGGCACTCCGCCACCACCGCCACCACCGCCACCGCCACATGAAGCAATAAGTAGTAGTGCAATTAAAAATTTTAAATTTTTCACGATCTATTTAATTATATCTCAAATAAAAGAGGGCTTAGCGCCCTCTTTATAAATTAATTCAAAAAATTAAAACTTATATCTAAACCCTGCTTTGTAGATGGGGCCATGATCTTGATATAAGAAAGTCATTTCTTCGTATCTTGAATACAGCTCAACTTCGGAGTCAGTTAAGTTTATTGCTTCAAAAAAGAATTGTGTGTTTTCTGTAGCGTTAAATGTTGCATTTAGGTCAACCTGAGCTCTTTCAACAACATATAAAGGATTATATTGATCCATTCCAGCATAAGTTTCACCTTTTAGATTATATGAAAGTCTAACTGAAATAATTTCATCTTCATAAAAAACGGATAAATTTGCTGCATCTCCAAATCCAGGTAAAGCAAATTGCTCTCCTAAAGCTGCTCTATCAGCATCAGTATCTCCTCCAACAAATGTCATATTTGCAATGACACCAAAATTATTTTCGAATAAATGTTGTATAGCAACTTCAAATCCATCAAGATCGCCACTATATTTATTTACTGGTTGAGCTAAATTAAAAATATAAAAAGGATCATCTGAATTTCCAAGAAATACAGCATTTCCGTTATTAGCATCTGGGATACAGTCTGATGCAGGAGCACCATTACAACCAAAAGTAAATCCAGTGTTAACTAACCAAGCCCAATCATAAGCGTTTGACCATCCGCAAGCCCAATATCCTTGTGATGCAGTCCATTGACATAATGCATCATCATTTTCAGGAACAATTAAAGCCCCTCTTGGACCAGCTGTAACATCACGAACACCGTTGAAAGGTCCGCTGGTTAATCCAGCACCGTGATAGTCTTCAATTTGCTTTACAAAATAATTTACAGCGAAATAGCTTCCCTCTGCATAATAATGCTCATAAGCTAAATCAAAGTTTGTTGATTCATATGGTTGAAGATTTGGATTACCTGTTCCAATAGTCAACGGATATCTTGAATCAAATGCACCAACACTTACTGTAGAGTCCATTTGCTCTAGTGATGGTCTAGCAATTGTCTTACTAGCTGAAATCCTAACAACTTTATTTTCAGCTGGCTCAATAGTCATATTAAAGTTAGGTAATAAATAATCTGTATCACCGTAGCCAGTGTATTGAGTTGGTGCTGTTACAACTCCAACTTTGTCACCATACATAAACGCACCTAGACTCCATGCAGTATTTGTAGGCACAACAGTCGTTGCAGTTGATGATCTTTCTTCTTCTTCGTATCTCAATCCAAGTTGAGCTCTCACAGGCATACCTGAGGCAGTTTCAGTTTCAAAGTTAAAGTTAACGAATACAGAGTTTAGTTCTTCAACAATAATTCCATTTGAATCTCTGCTACCGTAACAACCATCTACGACTCCTCGAGTTGTTGATCTATTTCCATCGTATCCGACATTTGAACCTAATCCATTTGGATTACCATCAGCATCAACAGCATCCTGAGCAATACATTCAGCAGGCCATTGATAAGGTGTATTGTTATTATTCCACCAACTGCCATCTTGGCTAGAAAAATCGCCAACCATTCCAGCAGCTCCAAACCAATATAATGCATCTTCTTTGCTTATATTAAGATAGTAAAATGGTGTACCTGATCCTAAATATCCTGGCGCATAATTCTTTGTCCATACACCGTCAGGCATAAATGCATAAGTCATCATTACAGGGTCACCGTCAGCGAGCTTTCCATTCACTAATTGATTGAACCATTTTTGATTCGTAAATTTAGTATCCATCTGAGATATTCCGAATTCAACTGATTTTAAAGAACTCATAAATATTTCATCATTATTATCCCAAGTACCTATCAATTGAAGCTGATCTAATTCACTTTCTCTTTCCTGATAGTTTAAAAATGCTTGTCTCGGTCCCATGTCACTTCCGTCGAATTCAGTAACATTTATTGGATTTCCCTGGAAATTTTTATCCATATTCCAAGTTAATGATCCAACTTTATTATTAAAGTCGAATGATCTTTCTCTCAAATAACCTGAAGCTTCTTGTACTGGCCACCAGCCCCATCCAGCCCATGCACCATTAGAAAACTGAAGAATGTTATTTTGCGTACCACCAGGAGTTCCCTTAAATGCAGCCGTTGAGTCATGATAGTCAAGTGTTAAATTAAGATTATCGTTAACTTGAAAATCGAAATTTAAACCTACAGAAGCATTATTGTTGTCTGAATTACCGTATTCAAAATCATTTTGCCAGCTGTCTCCGTTTGGAACTGCAAGCGATGTTCCTGAAATAACGGCACCGTTATCATTGATAGATGCTACTGTTGTGTTCCAACCAGCAAAATAAGAACCAACAGTTATTCCTGTAAAATCAAAACTTGTACTTGAAACAGTATAGTCAAGGGTAGAAACAAGTCTGCCAGTTTCCCATTGAAAAGTTGTTTGAAGATTGTCTCTTTCACTTTCATTATCTTTAAATTTATACGCCAAAGACTCAGGATAGAAAAATACTCCATCTGATCTTTTATTTGTGGATGTTATTACAGCTGAAGCTGGTACGTGATTTCTTTCATTAGAAGGAAGCCATGTTATTTCATTAGTCCCTTCCTCTCTATTATGTCTTTCTTGATGAGAACCTGAAATTGCAAATCCCCAACTTGAACCTAGAAATTCTCCTTTAGTTGTGAAAATAAAATCTAGTTCAGGAGTTAGATCGTCTCCATTTTCATTTTTTGTATGATTATTTCCTCTAACACTTATTGAGGCACCAGGATTCGCTAATAATGGTTTTGCAGTAACCATATTTATTGTTGATCCTAAACCCCCAGATGGAAGCACAGCATTTGCAGATTTATATACCTCAACAGCTGCAACACCGTGCGATGAAATATCTCCAAAGTTAAATGATCTTCCGCCACCATATTGCGGGGGGACAGTTGGCATAGTTCTTCCGTTTAATGTTACCAAGTTAAATTCAGGCCCAAGACCACGAACAGTAACTTTTGTACCCTCATCGTTACTTCTTTCAGTCGTTACACCAACAAGCCTTGACAAAGCTTCAGCTAAGTTTCCATCCGGAAATTTACCTAAATCCTCTGCAGTAAGGGCATCTACGACACCAACATTTTTCCTTTTGATGTCAATTGCATCCTTCAAACTAGATTTGTAGCCTGTGACAACAACTTCTTCAACTTCTTCATTAGTATCTTGTGCAAATACAACTTGAAAAGCTGGCAAAATTACCAACAAAGATAATAAATACTTATTCACGTTAACCCCCTAGGTTTTTGTGTGTAAATGAAAGAAGTTATTAGACTTTTTTGAAGATATTATGTCAAGTATTTATGTATATTTATAAGCATTATTGATAATTAACTTTCAATAAACTTTAATGCATCATCACCGAACTCTGTCCACCATTCCATGCCCATTAAATGAATTTTCTCAAGGTTTTCCTCTGAGTCGTCATCAAGAAATTTATTAATCTTTCCCATAGGTGTATTAATTCTAAGATAATTGTCTTTAAAAATATTACTAGAAATTTCATTATGAATTTCAGAATCTAGCATCATGCCCATGATATCGTTTCTCAACCATCCAACGCCGCCCCACTTTGTAGAAGTTTCTCCACTAATTTTATTTTTATTATGTCCTGATCCAATACTCAATATTTTTATGTTTTCATTATCAAGAATTTTTTTTGCGAACTGATATCCTATCAGCGTAGGGTTGTTTGTGACGATACTACCGTCTATCATCCATGACTCATTTTTCATTTGGTAAGTTGGAAAATACATTGGCGCTGCACTTGATGCAGCGACAGCATCTATAAAGGTTACTTCTGGTGTATTTATTGAATCATGAATTACATGCTCTCTAGTTTCAATGTTATAACAAAGCGATAAAAAAGGTTTATTAGATTCTCTTAGAGTGCTTTCACCAAAGATTTCTTTCAGAACTTCCAGTCTTCCCTCACTCTCATATCTTGGTCTTGCTTGAATCAAACTAGCTTTATCCCAGAAAAAAGATGTTCTCATAATTTTGTCTAAATAGCTTCTTGACCAGTATCTTTTAATTTTATCTGCAGTGAATCCACCATAAGCAAAACATGCTGCATTGAAAGCACCAGCACTAGTTCCAACGAACATATCAAAAATATCCGAAACTTTTTTACCACTTTCGGCCTCAAGTTTTTTTAAAAATACTATCGAAGCAATAGTTCTTACTCCACCGCCATCAAAACATATAATTTTTTTATTAGAGAATTTTGATAAAAAGCTAAAAAAATTTTTCATTAACTTTCTATAAATTTACTTAACAATTTTTAACTCGAGAAAATCTGCCGCCGACTGAAGGCTGCCAAGATTTGTAACATCCCTATAACCTAAATCAAGTAAAATTTTTGTAGCTTTGCCAGATCTATTGCCACTTCTGCAATAAAGAAATATTTTTTCGTCTTTTTTTATAGTTTCTTTTATTTGATGAATATTTTCCCATTCTATATTTTGTGAACCTTGAACATGGCCACTCTCAAATTCATATGAAGTTCTTACGTCAATAACCACTTCAGAAAATAGAGATACAGAAAAAATAAATAAAAGTGGTAAAAGTCTTTTCATATAATTATGACCAATGTTCTAGAATAATATCTGATGCTTTTTCACCAATCATAATCGTGGGAGCATTAGTATTTCCACCAATAAGTGTAGGCATAATAGAAGCATCTACAACTCTTAGACCCTCAATACCATGAACATTAAGCTTACTATCAACAACTGACATTTCGTCACTTCCCATTTTACAAGTACCAACTGGATGATAAACGGTATCAGCATCCTCTCTAATTGCCTGTTCTATGTCTTTATCATCATTCAAATCAATAGGTCTTTGCACATGGTTGCTGGTATATTTGCTAACAGGGCTGCTATTTAGAATGGCCATCATTTTTTTATATCCTGCAACTAGGTCTTTCACATCATCAGGATGAGATAAGAATTTAGGATCTATTAACGGATCATCAAAAGGATCAGCTGAATTTAAAGTCACCTCGCCTCTTGATTTGGGTCTTAATAAGCAAACGTGACAGCTTAAACCATGACCCCAAACTGATGTCCTACCATGATCAATGACCATTGCAGGTGCAAAATGTAATTGAATATCAGGGATGGTTTTCTCATCATCTGATTTAATAAACCCACCTGCTTCTGCAACAGTTGATGTAAACATGCCAACCTTAGCAAAAATATATTTAAGAATTTCTAGGGGGAATTTATAAAAAATTGATTTTAGAGAGAAGCCAATCAATTCAATAGAGTTATATTTATGGACTGATAAATAATCAATATGATCTTGGAGGTTCTTACCAACTCCAGGAAGCTCATGTATGTGCTCAATATTATGTTTAAGTATTTCTTCGGAAGGACCAACTCCGGATCTGAGGAGTATCTGTGGTGAACCAAATGCTCCAGAGCTAAGAATGATTTCTTTGTCTGCTCCTATTTTTACTACATCACCACTTGCGTCTATGCACTCTACTCCAACAGCTTTTTTGTTTTCAAACATTATTTTATTAACATTTGTATCTGTCATTACATTAAGGTTTTTTCTCTCTAATGCAGGTACAAGATATGCTTTAGCAGCACTGCAGCGTTTACCGTCTTTTTGAGTTGTTTGGTAATACCCTATTCCCTCTTGATTGGAACCATTAAAATCCTCATTAAAACCAAATAACTCTGATCCAGTTTTTACAAAATCATCAGTGGGCGTATTTTGATTTCGAATTTTAGAAACATTTAGAGGCCCATTTTGGCCATGAAAGTTATCATCAAAAACTTCGTTATGCTCAGCTTTTTTGAAATAAGGAAGTACTTCATCGTATGACCAACCTTCATTTCCTAGTTCTGACCAATGGTCATAATCCCATTTATGTCCTCTAACATATAACATTGCATTTATTGAGCTTGAGCCACCCAAAGTTTTTCCCCTTGGTTGGAATCCTCTTCTGTGTTCCAGCGACTCTGCTTCAACCTTATGGGTTCCACCCGCAGAATCTACGACCTCTTGGACTGGCTCTGCAACAACTTCTTTTTCGAACTCTTTCTGAGGTACGGTTTCGTAATTCCAACTGTATTTGCTCCCATCTCCTAAAAATGCAAAACCTATTGGGATATGTATTCTAGGATCACTATCTTTTGAACCTGCTTCGATAAGACAAACTTTATGATCCGGATTAGAGCTTAATCTATTAGCGAGCACACACCCTGCAGAACCAGCACCTAAAATAATAAAATCATATTTTTCCATTTTTAACTTCCCCAAAAAAACTATTTAATTAGTTTAAGATTTAGAACCAAAACTGTAAACTTTGTTTTTAAATAAATTTTATGAGCTCTTTTAATATTTTTTTGTTAGTTTGGGTAACTGTTGCGGTTATCACTTTTATATATCTATTTTTTGAGAGCGCTCCATATGGAAGGCATATTAAGGATGGATGGGGTGTAAAAATATCAGCAAGGCTTGGTTGGGTTGTAATGGAATCTCCATGCGTGTTTCTCATGATTTTATATGCAATTCTTGTCTACGATCAGCTTAAAAACTATCACATTATCTTTTTAATTTTATGGTTAATGCACTATATACATAGGACACTTATATATCCATTTGCAATCAAAATGACTAATCCATATATGCCAATATCTATTGCTGCATCTGCCTTTTTCTTTAATATTATTAATGTAAGCATTCAAGCATATGGAATTTTCTATTTCACTCAGTTTTCACAAGATTGGCTAGTTAGTAATACTTTTAAGATAGGCTTGGGTCTATTTCTAATTGGGATGTATATAAATATTAGATCGGATTACATTATGATCAGTTTAAAAAAGGAAAAAGGTTCTGGGTATCATATTCCTAATTCATTTTTATACAAATATTTATCGGCGCCAAATTACTTTGGAGAAATCATAGAATGGCTTGGATGGGCAGTTCTTACTTGGAGTATGTCTGGATTAGTTTTTTTAATATGGGTTATAGCAAATTTATTTCCAAGAGCAATATCACATCACAAATGGTATTTAAATAAATTTGAAGACTATCCAAAAAATAGAAAAGCTATTATTCCTGGAGTTATTTAATTAATCCCATGTCTTGAATTTGTTGAGCAATTTCAACAATTGACTCTTCTGCAGGTCTAGGATTCCATCCAAGAATATCTTTTGCTTTTGAAGTATTTTTAACACTCCTTAATCTACCAAGGTACGGCACTGCAAGTTTCAATTCCTTACTAAAAATCGCTAATATTTTTGCAAGCCAGACTGGGACAGCTAAAGTTGGTGCTTTATCAAATCCATTGTCCCTTAAAACTTTAGCAACATCCCCGTACCATAAATCTTTCTCAGCTAAAGCAAATCTTTCTCCATTACTTGCAGGATTTTGCATAGCTAAAATATGAGCTGCGGCAACATCTCTTACATCGACATAACCAAATTGAAGAGGAATGGCAACTGGCATTTTTCCAGTTGCTACCATTTCAATTGCTTTATTTGATTCTCCAAGATCACCAGAGAGTGATGGACCAATTACTAATGCTGGATTTATAACTGCTAATTCAAAGGGATGATTTTCATTCTCTACAAATTCCCATGCTGCTCTTTCGGCAAGTGTTTTACTTTTGGAATAATGGCTTATAGCTGGATTTTCTGGATCAGACCAATCATTTTCGTCATAGTAACTCTTTGATTCCATTGTTTCATAAATCGCGGCCACGGAAGATGTGAGAACAACTTTCTTAACGTTATGTTTTTTTGCAAACTTCATTGCACGGTTTACTCCAGCTACAGCAGGTTTTACAAAAAAATCCTCATCATGATTCTCTAACGCAATCGGAGAAGCTACATGAAGTAAATAGTCGCATCCTTCCATGCCCTCATCCCAACCTTCATCATCGTTCAAATCAAAAGTAAAAATATTTAGATTTTCTGTTGAAGTATTATGATTTTCTAAGGCTTGAAAAATTTCATCTTTTCTTTCGGGTGACCTTACAGAGCCATTTACTGCATAACCTTGACTTAAAAGCTGATGAATGCAGTGAAGGCCTATGTAACCTGTAGCACCTGTTACTAAAACTTTCTCCATACTTTTCTCCTCAAATTTTTTCTAGTGAATCTTTTACACCTTGATGTGTAATATTTCCATCTTGAATATTTAGACCATTTTTTAAATGTTTATTTTCAGATAATGCTCTATCAATTCCTTTGTTAGCTAGTTCTTCTATGTATGAAATTGTTGCCTTATTTAATGCCTCAGTTGCGGTTAAAGGGACTGCACCAGGCATATTCGTGACGCAATAATGAACAATATCATTCTCTACAAATGTAGGCTTATCATGAGTAGTTGGTCTACTTGATTCAAAGCATCCACCTTGGTCAATTGAAACATCCACCATCACTGTTCCAGGACTCATCGAAGTGAGCATTTCTCGTGTTACAACTCTAGGAGCTTCTTTACCAACAACGTAAACACTTCCAATTACTAAATCTGAATCATTAATTGATGCTTGAATTGATTCTTCGTTGGAGAGTATGTATTCGATATTATTTGTTCCGAATTGAGACTTTAAACTTTCAAGTTTTTGTTGAGAGGAATCCACTACTTTTACATGTGCGTGATTTTCAAGTGCTTTTGCGATTGATTGAGTTCCTGCAACTCCAGCACCAATCACTGAAACAACTCTTGGATCGATATCTTCTAATTTCCCTATCATTACTCCTTTGCCTTTATTGTGTTTAAGTAAATGATAAGAGCCTACAAAAAAAGCAAGTTGACCAGCAATAGTGCTCATAGGAGCTAGTAATGGCATCGAACCATCATCAGCAGTAACTGTCTCGTATGCAATTCCTGTAACTCCAGTATCTATCATTTTTTTTGCATTCTCAGGGTCGCCTGCTAAATGGAGATAAGTAAATAGCGTTAGATTATCTCTTAAATATTTATACTCCTCTGGAATAGGCTCCTTGACTTTTACTATCATTTCTGAAGATTTGTATACATCTTCTGCGGTATCTAATATTTTAGCTTTATTAGCAAGATATTCTTCATCGGTAAAACCTATGCTTTCGCCAGCATTTTTTTGAATTAAAACTTCATGGCCAATGGCTGTAAGCCTAGCCACAGAATCTGGTGTTAAACCAATTCTTTTTTCATTGTTTTTAATTTCTGTAGGTACGCCAATAATCATGTCACTGATATTTTAAGGTAATGTAACATAAAAGATACTGCAATCTCAGATTCATTCAGCACTTAAGAGAATTTATGATTCAACATGAAATAACTTAGTATATATTTTCCAAGTGTCGTCTTTTTTAAGAAATGAAAGAGTGTCAACAAAAGTCATTCCTAAATATTTTTCTCTGACCATTACTATTGCTGTTGAACCATAAATATCACTTGAAATAATTTCTATACTTTCTTCGTCACCCTTTTCCTTTGGTGATGGCTGTTGAGCCTCAACAAAACCAGCAAATTCATCCAAATTCATTTCGTGCAAGCCATCAGGTAGATAACCGCTAATCATTGCATTCTCATCAAATACCTGTTTTATTTTTGAAGGATCAGACTCACAACATCCTGCATAATATAAATCAACACAATCTTCTATTAAGTTTTTCTCACTCATTTCTTTCTCTTAAATCCATTGATAAGTGTTCGATGATCTTCTGTGTATGCCTTCATAGCACTTTTTAACTCATCATTAGTATCACCAAGAACTTGAAAATTAGTTACTAGAAAAGTTTCTAGGAATTTATCTCTATGCGGTGCATTTGCAAAGGCGTTCATATGAAATAATGCATCTTCATTTGAATGATATATTTCCATTAATGATACTTTTTTCTTGTCCTCAGAAATCCAATATTTGTAATACATTGTTTTAGGTTCAGTTTTTTTAACTGTGGTTACAAGATAATCTACAAATTCATTAACTTCGGCTGATTTACCCTCAGCAATATCTAAATCGAGATAAAAAATTATTGGTTCTGATTTGTGATGCATGGCCAAAACAAAAGATGGTAGCAACATTCCTAAAAATAAAAATTTCTTCATAAAAGTCTCCAGTGTGTATAAGATACTACTATAAAAATTATTTATGTGTAATTAATTTAAGGGCTAAATATGACACAAGCAAAGAATCTAATTCACAAGTGGCATGATCTGATTAATAACGATGATCTTAATAAGCTGGATGCTATACTTGCGGATGATGCGGTATTCTCATCACCAGTTGTCTTTAATCCAATGAAAGGCAAAGAAATTACCAAAATGTATCTATACGCGGCTGGTCAATCATTCAACATGGACAAGTTCAAATACACAAGAGAAATTCATGACGAAATGTATTCTGTTCTTGAATTTGAAACTTATATCGATGAAATATCAGTCAATGGTGTTGATATGATCGAATGGAACGAAGATGGAAAAATAAAAGACTTCAAAGTCATGATCAGACCATTCAAGGCTGTCCAGAAAGTCCAAGAAAAAATGGTAGAAGCTTTAGATAGTTTAAATTAACTTTTATCTTTAGGTCTTGATTCGTTCACAACTAGTTCTCTGCCGTCAACTTCAGTTCCGTTCAGAGCTTCGATTGCAGCTTCTGCACCATCGCTCATTTCAACAAAACCGAAACCTCTGGAGCGTCCAGTTGCTCTGTCTGTAATTATTTTTGCAGAAGTTACAGTGCCGTGCTCAGCAAAAACATTTTCTAGATCTTGGTCACTTAAGCCCCAAGAAATATTACCTACGTATATATTCATTTAATATCCTTTTATTAAAAACGCCATCTTACATTAAATACGAGGACGATAGTTAAAAACTTTTAATTTAATTTATTTTCTTTTACTCTAAGAAAGGATATGGAAATTAATTGGGTAGTGATTGGCTGGATTATTGATGTCGTCTTAAACGGGATCGTATGGCTTATTATTGCTGCATTATTAATTCCAATTATTGAAGTAAGTGATAAATGGATGAGAAAAGGCATTACATTTATGGATAAAGCCGACAAATTAATAAAAAAAGTTTTAGAGAACTCATTTGAATGGATAGAAAAAAATAATTTAAATATCTTATTTGCTTTCTTATTTGTGATTATTTTTGGAATACTTGCTCAATATGAAATAATTCCAAAATTAATTAGATAATCAATAAAAAAAGCCCTAATTAAAGGGCTTTTTAAGAAATTGGCATCCCGTAGGGGAGTCGAACCCCTGTTGCCGGGATGAAAACCCGGTGTCCTAGGCCTCTAGACGAACGGGACAGGATAAGTTGTGTATTATATGGAATAGAATAAGATATTCAAATTATATTTATTCTAATTTCTTTTTTATACCAGATAAAAATCCTCTCATAAAACTTGCTTCCATTTCATCTGGTTGAAGCCTAGTGAACATTCTTTTAATACGTGAAATAATTTTTTTTGGATTCTTGGGATCTATAACATCAATCTCAACTGCAGTATCAATAAAATGATCAATTAGCATTTGTAATTGTTTAGAGTTCACCTCTGGATAATCCCTCCACTCTTTGCTCTGACTGTCTGATGAGGCTTTTAATATTTCATACGAAATTATTTGAGCTGACATAGCTAAATTTAAAACAGGGTATTCAGGATTTGCCGGAATCTCAATTAGTTTATTTGCCACTTCAAGTTCTTCATTGGTAAGTCCCCTATCCTCTTTTCCAAAAACTATTGAAACCTCTTTATCAGAATTTACTTGATTACATATTTCATTTGCTGCACTTTCAGCATTCATTAATGGCCATTGTATAGATCTATCTCTGGAAGAAGTAGCATAAACAAATGTGCTATCTTTAATGGCATCATTAATTGATGAAAAAATTTTTGCATTTTTAAGAACATCGGTGGCATTACCTGCTAATGCATTAGCATCTCCTGAAGGAAAAACACGAGGATTTACAAGAGACAATCTGCAAAGGCCCATTGTCTTCATAGCCCTTGCTACTGAACCAATGTTACCTGGATGAATAGTGTCAACTAAAACTATGTTAATTAAATTAGTTTTTAAACTCATACAACTATTATGCTGATTTCTATTACAATAGCGACATGTCAAAACAAGCTTTATTAAATGTTAATCAACTAGCGGCAAGAAAAGGAGCTGCTGAGTTAGAGTTTGCTGTCAAAAAGGTTCATAGTCTAGATTCGTCTAAGGGAGGTCCAGAAGGCTACATCAAGGCTATTGAAAGAAGAGTTGAAGATCTAGTTTTTGAAGAAATTCAAAAATTTCATAAAGAAGATAATTTGTTGAGTACGCAACAAGGTCATGTCATTAATAATTCAAATTTAACATGGATTCTTAAACCAATAGATGGAATTGAAAATTTCATCAATGGATATCCACATTTTTCAATATCTTTATGTGCGATGATTGATAATGTGATTACATCAGCTGTAATTATAGATCCTATTAGACGAGAAGAATTTGCAGCGTATGTGGGTGGAGGAGCAAATCTAAATAACAATAAAATTAGAGCAAGTAAACAACAAGGTTTAGAGGATGCTATGTTGGCGTTTTGTAAGTCTAAACAGAAGTCAAAAGATTATGATTTTGAAAAATCTCATAAAGAATTATCTAATCAAAAATTAAGTATGCGTGAATCGGGATGTTTCTCATTAGACTTAGCTTATGTTGGCACTGGAAGGCTAGATGGTATCTGGGGACATGATTTAAATATCATAGATATTGCAGCAGGATCATTGATTGCTCAAGAAGGTGGCGCGCTAGTAAGTAATTTTTATGGAGATCCAAAGTTTTTAGATGGTAATAATATAATTGCCTCTACTTCAAAAATATATAAATCGATACTTAAATCAGTTAAGCCTTATATTAGAAATTAAGGCATTCCATCAAAGTCGGCACCTTCTGGCTCTGGAATTGCAAGATCCTCTTGTGAAAGGTTCATTGATAGAAGCATGTTTGCAACAACATATATCGATGAATAGGTTCCAACTAAAACCCCAAGTATTAAAGCAAGGCTAAACCCTCTAATTAATTCACCGCCAAATATAAATAGTGCAAATAAAACTAAAAGAGTTGTAAATGAGGTAATTATTGTTCTTCCTAATGTTTGATTAAGAGAAAGATCGACCATATCTATAGGCTCAAGAACACGTTCTGTTCTAAAATTTTCACGAATTCTATCTGAAACCACTATAGTATCATTCAATGAATATCCAATGACAGCCAATAGTGCTGCCAAAACCGTCAAATCAAAATCCCATGCAAAAATTGAGAATAAGCCTAGTATTATTACTACATCATGCATAAGAGCAGCAACAGCTCCAAGCCCAAACTTGTATTGAAATCTGAATGCAACGTACATTAATATCATAAATAAAGCTATTAACATCCCTAGCCCACCTTGGTCTCTCAATTCAGCGCCCACTTGAGGACCTACGAACTCAACTCTTTTTAACTCGCCGCTAATGCCTTGTTCATTGAGGATATTAAAAATATTTTCACCAATTGAACTATTTCCATCTTGATCTGCAACCTTAATTAAAACATCTAGATTGGTTCCAAAATTTACAACTTGAGAATCAGGATATCCATTTTTTTCAAGCGTGTTTCTTATGAGTTCAAGAGAGACTGGCTCCTCATATGTGATTTCTAATAATGTTCCTCCACTAAAATCCAATCCGAGGCTAAGACCTCTTAAACCTAGTGAAAGAATTGAGACAAGAAAAATAGTAATAGAAATAATTCCGGCAATCTTTCTAAATTTCATGAACCTAAATCTAATATCCATTATATTTTTAGCTCCTGAATATTTTTATTACCATACATTAGATTTACCATAGCCCTTGTACACATAATTGCTGTAAACATTGAGGTAACAATTCCTATTGAGAGGGTAATTGCAAAACCTTTCACTGGACCTGTACCTATTACATATAAAATTAGAGCTGCAATTAATGTTGTAATATTTGCATCAAAAATTGTTACGAATGCTCTTGAAAAACCATCTTTTATTGCTAGTTGCGGATTTTTTTCTTTAAGTTCCTCTCGAATCCTTGAAAAAATTAAAACATTTGCATCAACAGCCATACCTACTGTGAGAACAATACCTGCTATTCCTGGCAGAGTTAGTGTTGCACCTAGAAGAGACATGATGCCAGTTATCAGAACCAAATTAATAATAAGAGATATATTTGCTGCTAATCCAAAAACTCTATAGTAAAAAGCCATAAATAGAACAACCAAACTGAAACCAATAACAATAGATTTCATGCCTAGTTCTATATTCTCTTTACCTAAACTTGGTCCAACTGTTCTTTCTTCAACAAACTTCATTGGTGCCGCCAATGCCCCAGCCCTGAGCAGTAAGGCAAGCTCACTAGCTTCAGCTGGTGAACCTACTCCTGTAATTCTGAAACTTGTTCCAAGTACTGCTTGAATAGTAGCTAAACTAATAATATTTTTTTCAATATAACTTGTTTGTTCAATGACAGTTTCACCAGCTTCATTTACGACTAATTCTGATTTTGTTTTTTGTTCAACAAATAATACGCCTAAACCTCTCCCAATATTGCCAGAAGTCGCTTTTTGCATTGCTCGTCCACCTTGCATATCAAGAGTGATATTAACCTGAGCAAAACCGCTTTCATCAAAACCAGTATTTGCATTAGTAACTCGATCGCCTGTCACTACAACAGCTTTCTCTAAAAAAGCAGATTGATAATCACTATTTTTAAAATTAAATTGTTCTTTCCTCAATGGAGAAGTTCTTGAATTTGCTTCAAGTCGAAATTCAAGATTGGCTGTCTTTCCGATAATTTTTTTTGCAGCAGTTGGGTCCTGCACACCTGGAAGTTCAACTACTATTCGATTAGATCCCTGTCTTTGAACAATAGGCTCAGATACTCCCAGTTCGTTTACTCTATTTCTTAAAGTGGTAAGGTTTTGACCTACTGCATAATCTCTTATCTCTCTAAGAGCGATGTCAGAATATTCTAGGAGCAATGTATTTGAACTTGGTCTTTCTGTAATCACATATTGAACTCCTGTGATTCCTAGGCTTTCATCTCTATATTTTTTTAAAGCCTTGTTGTAACTACTTTTATCAGAGAATTGAAATAATAAAGCCAAGTCTCTAATTTCAGATTTGCCATATTTAATATTTTCATCTTTAAAAGATTTTCTATAATTATCTAAAAGAAGTTCAAGTCTTCCCTGTTCAGCTGTTTCGATGTCTACTTCAAGAAGAAAATGAACGCCACCTGATAAATCTAGGCCAAGTTTTACTGGATTACCGCCTAAATTTTTTAACCATTGTGGTGTTGATGGCTCTAGATTCAAAGCAATGATAACTTTATCAAGAAGCTGCTGTTGTAAGACAGTTTTTGATTTTAATTGAGTTTCTACGTCAGGAAATTTAACAACAATTTTATTTTCTCTCAAAAATATCTCTTCATAAGCTGTCTCTGAGTCTTCAAGAATATTTTCTAGATCATTAAGGAGCTCTTGATCTGCAGATTTTGCAGAATCAGTATATGCAATCTGAATTGAAGGTTGAGTGGGATAAAGATTTGGGAGTGCATATATAGATCCTACGACCAATACAATCAAAATTAGCATATATTGATAAATAGAAAACTTATTCACTTTATTTTATTGAGTCTATTGTTCCTTTAGGGAGAATGTTTGCGATTGCTGATCTTTGCAGTTTAAAAACAACATTTTCACTAACCTCAACAGACACATATTCGCCTTTAATACTTTTTACTTTACCTAAAATTCCACTTGCTGCGATTATTTCAGATCCAACAACTAAATTATCAAGCATTTCATTAATTTCTTTAGTTCTTTTATTTTGAGGTCTAATAATAAAGACATACATGAACAAAAGTAACATCCCCAAAAATAATAAGGGTGATAATAAAGACGGTTGTGCTGTTTCCATGAATATTTCCTATGTTGGCCCTTCAGGCATATCTAAATTCCGCCTATTATAGAAGTCTTTTAAAAACTTGGCGAATAAATTATTTTTTATTGAGTTTCTTATATCTTTCATTAAGGATTGATAGTAGTAAATATTATGATATGTCGACAACATCGAGCCTAGCATTTCGTTTGTTCTATCAAGATGATTTATGTATGCCCTGCTGTAATTTTTACAAACTTTACATTTGCAATTAGCATCAATTGGGTCATCGCTCATCTTATATGGAGCATTTCTAATATTTAAAACTCCTTCAGAAGTGAATAATTGTCCATTTCTAGCATTTCTTGTTGGTAATACACAATCAAACATATCTATTCCATAGCGAACTGCTTCGACAATATCTTCTGGCTTGCCAACTCCCATAAGATATCTCGGCATTTCAGTTGGTAATTTATCTGACATAAAATCTAGTATTTCTAGTTTTTCTTGCTTTGACTCTCCAACACTTAAGCCCCCAAGAGCAACTCCATCTGTTCCAATCTCCAGTAATTGATTTAATGATTCTTGTCTTAGGTCTTTATAGATTCCTCCTTGGACTATTCCAAATAACGCAGAGCTTGTTTTATGTGCCTTTTTACATCTTGCAGCCCAGCGCATTGAAAGCTCCATTGATGATTTTGCGTTTTCATATGTTGTTGGGTAATCAGTACATTCATCAAACATCATAACAATATCGGATCCAAGATTTTCTTGTATCTTTATGGAATCCTCTGGAGTCATAAAAATTTTTTTACCGTCATAGGGAGAACTAAATTTTACTCCTTCCTCAGATATCTTTACCAAGTCTCCAAGACTCCAAACCTGAAAACCGCCAGAATCTGTCAAAATAGGTCTATCCCAATTTATAAAATTATGAAGGCCACCAAGAGTTTTTATATTTTCGTCTCCAGGCCGCAACATAAGATGATAAGTATTGCCTAATATGATTTCAGATCCTGTTTCTTTGAGATCATCAACGCTCATACCTTTTACAGTTCCATTTGTCCCTACCGGCATAAAAGCAGGTGTTTGAATACTACCTCTTTGCAATTCTAAGGATGCCTGCCGCGCAAAATCTGAAGAGTTGTTTACTTTAAATTTCATTTTTTGATAAGAGCATAGCATCGCCATAAGAAAGAAACCTATATTTCTTAGCTAAAGCTATCTCATAAACGAACTTCATATTTTCAAAACCAATGAAAGCTGCTACCAGCATTAAGAGGGATGATTTTGGTAAATGAAAATTTGTAATTAGCATGTCTGCTGCCTTAAATTTAAAACTTGGATAAATAAATAAATTTGTGTCTCCTTTAAAGCTTTTGGGCTGATCTCCACAAAAAGCAGTCTCAATTGCCCTCAAAGCAGTTGTACCAACTGCAATAACTTTATTTCCTGCTGACTTAGTTCGAAGAATTTTTGCAACAACATCATCGCTAACCTCTACAAACTCTTTATGAATCTTATGATCTTCAATATTTTCTGACTTAACAGGCTGAAATGTTCCAGCTCCGACGCTCAAGTTTACATTAACAACTTCAATACCAAGGTTTTTTATTTGTGAGAGCAAATTTTCATCAAAGTGAAGCCCAGCTGTTGGGGCAGCAACAGAGTCCTGAAGGTTTTTGTCTTGATAAACTGTGCCATATCTCTCTGCATCTAGTTTTTCATCTTTCCTTTTGATGTAAGGAGGTAAAGGAATGTGGCCTACGATATTAAAAATTTTATATGGGTCATCTTTGAACTTGATAATATAAAAGTTTTTTTCTCTGCCCTCACAAATTACCTCATATTCATCAAAATATATTTTAGTTCCCTCTTTGGGGCTGTTTCCTGACCTAATTTGAACGAGCGCTCTGTTTTTCTCTAATATCCTTTCCAACAAAATCTCTACGAGGCCACCTGATTCTTTTTTACCAAAAATTCTTGCTGGTATTACAGAGGTATTATTCACAACCAATAAATCACCTCTGCTAAAACTTTCAGTTATATTAGAAAAAATATCGTGACTTATAATTTTATTAAATATCAGAAGACGGCTAGAGCTTCTATCTTTCAATGGATATTCAGCAATAAGCTCATTCGGTAAATCGTAATCAAAATCATCGGTTTTCATGAGTCCCAGATTTTAAAATAGATAATACTTAGCTACAATGCTTAACTTGCCCCATTGGCGGAATTGGTAGACGCGCGCGACTCAAAATCGCGTTCCCTCGGGAGTATCTGTTCGACTCAGATATGGGGCACCAAATACTTAGTTTATGTTGATTCTTCCGCCCTGATTTCCATGCGCTAAACAGAAGTAATATAAAGTGTTTGGAGTACTATTAGTTATCTGGATAGTTACCTTACCAGATGCAAGTGTCACTCCATCAGAGTACTGAGATCCACCTCCATGAGTTCCATCATTTGTTGTCGAAAATCTTAATGGGTGGATTGCATTACTTGAATCCGACATATCAAATTCATATGTCTTACCTCTTTCAAATGTTAAGGTTGGTTTTGTTTGTCCATCAATAACGTATGCATAACCACCATTATTTGTTGAAATAACCCTAAGTATCGTTGTTTCATTCGCAACATCAGTTACAGTAACAGTAATATCTTGCGTTGTTGTATTGGTTCCATCTGAAGCAGTTACAGTTGCTGTATATGTGTCTTTGGACTCATAGTCAGGTGCTGAAACAAAGCTCAGAACACCTGCTGAAGTAATTTGAAGCTCACTACCTGATATTGTGAAACTAACAGTATCGCCATCAGCATCAGTCGCAGTTACAGTTCCTATTGCAGTTTGATTTTCTTCTGCACTAAAGTTTGCGCCAGATGTAAATTGTGGACTATTGTCATTAACGTTAGTCACGTTCACTGTAATATCCTGTGTAGTTGAGTTAGTTCCATCTGAAGCGGTTACAGTAGCTGTAAAACTAGTGTCAGTTTCATAATCTGGTGCAGTAGCAAATGTTAGGACCCCTGCTGAAGTAATTTCAAGATCAGTACCTGAAATTGTAAACGTAACAGTATCGCCCTCTGCATCAGTCGCAGTTACAGTTCCTATGGCTGTCTGATTCTCTGCAGCGCTAAAAGTAGCATCTGACGTAAATTCAGGAGCAACATCATTAACATTGGTTACGTTGACCGTAATGTCTTGGGTTACTGAATTTGTGCCATCAGAAACAGTTACAGTTGCTGAATAAGACGTCTGTGTCTCGTAGTCTGGGGCTGATGCAAATTCTAATAGGCCTGTAGAAGAAACTATAGTTATATCAGAGCCACTTATGGTAAATGAGAGAGCATCTCCTTCAGGGTCAGTTGCAGTTACAGTTCCAATAGCTGTTTGATTTTCTGCAGCGCTGAATGTTGCATTTGAAGTAAAGGTTGGTGGATCATTAGCATCGGTTACATTAACAGTTATATCTTGTGTAACTGTGTTAGTTCCATCAGAGGCTGTTACTGTTGCTGTGTAACTAGTCTTAGTCTCATAATCTGGAGCAGTAGCAAATGTTAGGACACCTGCTGAAGTAATCTCTAATTCAGATCCTGACACAGTAAATGTTATGTCATCGCCATCAGCATCTGTAGCAATTACAGTTCCAATAGCTGTTTGATTTTCAGCTGCAGTAAATGTTGCATCTGAAGTTATAACAGGACTGTTGTCATTTACATTAGTTACATTGACAGTAATATCCTGAGTAGTTGAGTTAGTTCCATCTGAGGCAGTAACAGTAGCTGCAAAACTAGTGTCAGTTTCATAATCTGGAGCTGAAGCAAAAGTTAATACACCTGCTGAAGTAATTTCTAATTCAGATCCTGAAACAGTAAACGTAACAGTATCGCCCTCTGCATCAGTCGCTGTTACAGTTCCTATTGCAGTTTGATTCTCAGCTGCGCTGAAGGTAGCATCCGACGTAAATTCAGGAGCAACATCATTAACATTAGTTACATTAACAGTAATATCTTGAGTAGTTGAGTTAGTTCCATCAGAGGCTGTTACTGTTGCTGTGTAACTAGTCTTAGTCTCATAATCTGGAGCAGTAGCAAATGTTAGGACACCTGCTGAAGTAATCTCTAATTCAGATCCCGATACAGTAAATGTTACGTCATCACCTTCAGTGTCAGTTGCAGTTACTGTACCAATAGCTGTTTGATTTTCTGCTGCGCTGAAAGTAGCATCCGAGGTAAATTCAGGTGCAACGTCATTTACATTGGTGATGTTAACAGTAATATCTTGAGTAGTTGTGTTAGTTCCATCTGAGGCTGATACTGTTGCTGTATAACTAGTCTTGGTCTCATAATCTGGAGCGGTTACAAAAGTTAATACCCCTGCTGAAGTAATTTCTAATTCAGATCCTGAAACAGTAAATGTTACGTCATCACCATCAGCATCAGTTGCAGTTGCTGTGCCTATAGATGATTCATTTTCAGCTACGCTGAAAGTAGAGTTTGACGTAAATACTGGATTGTTATCATTAACATTAGTTACGTTAACTGTAATTTCTTGCGTTGCAGAATTATCATCTGTATCTGTTACAGTTACAGTTGCTGTATAAGTTGTTTTTGTTTCATAATCTGGCGCTGTAACAAAAGTTAAGACACCCTCGGAGGTTATAGCTAACTCATCGCCTGAAATTGAAAAAGTAAAGCTATTTCCTTCTGGATCATTGGCTGTTACAGTTCCAATGGATGTCTGATTCTCTGCTGCACTAAAAGTAGCATCAGACGTAAATACAGGAGCCGCATCATTTATGTCTACAATTGCAATTGTGACATCTTTATCAACAGTAACAGTCCCATCTGTAAGCGAAAGCGTTATGGAATAAGAAGTCTTAGTCTCATAATCTGGTGCTTCTTTGAATGTTAATACATTCTCACTTGATAAGTTGAAGCTATCGGCATCTGTTCCACCAAGCGTAAGTGTTAAATCATCCCCATCAACATCTGATACTGAAACAGTGGTAACTGCAGTTTGGTTTTCATTAACCTGAATAGTGGAAGCTATATTTATTGTAGGTGCATCATTAACTGCTTCAATGGTTACATTCACATCTGCGCTGGCAGTCTTATCACCTTGAGTAAGAGTATAAGTGAATGTATCGGAGCCATTATAATCAGCGTCAGGTGAATAGGTTATTGAATTGCTAGTTACAGATGTAGTTCCATTTGAACCATTGGTTGCTGATAAAGAAAACGGTGATGATGTAACATATGAATCATTTAACAATACGTTAATAACTATATCGGTATCCTCAGAAGTACTAACAGTGTCTGTGATAGCAGAAATATCAGGCGCAATATCGCTTGAATTTACACTTTGATCTTCTGCAATGTAATTTAAAAGATCTTCTGTGTAACTAGTAACTGTTGCAGCTGATGCAGTACCATTAGCAATAGCCTGAATATCAGTTTGAAGTGTTGATACTGCAAAACGGATAACAGAAGTTGTTAAAGAATCACTTGATTTAACTTGAATTATCGGAAGCATTCCTGAGAGTGCTTTAATGGTATTAGTTTTTTCTGTTTCAGCGATAGTTAGACTTTTCGCTGCAATAACATTTTCTATGGCTTTGGTGACAAAACCTTCTGTTTCAATATCTACCTTGGACTCGGTTTCAGTGTACTCTTTTTCAATCTCCTCAGTAATGGCCTTAAAGTAGTCCTGAGTTGTTTCAGTCGTAGTATTAAGATTATTGGTTATATTTTGTATAGCAAATGCGAGAACAGTTAATTGATTGCCCTTTTCGTATAGGTAATCATTAATGCCGCCGTCACCTTTATTCGCAACTGGATCAAAAGTGAAAACATCTATTGATGAGTCTATTCCAAGTGCTAAATTGACAAGAGAAGAGTCTGTCATGAAAGCAGCTACTGATGTGACTGGAGTAACAGCCTTAAAGTCTGAATGACCTGTTAACTTATGAGTAATTAATAGATTATCTAGAAGTGTTTGCGAGTCTAAATCGGTACCACCAATAGAAACTAAATTTCCATTAGCATATTTAATGGTAAATTTACCATCATTATCTGACGTTGTTGAACTTTCATTTGAATCGCAAACGTAATTATCATTTTCATCTATACAAACTTCCGCACCTGAAATATAACCATCTACGACTACGCCATCAGTGTTTCTGAAGCCTTCAACAGTAGTTGATGCAGAATTAGATCCGCCGTCACCGGAGCAAGTAAGAGTAAAGGTATTGTCGCCAGGACTTGATATAGTAACTGTTTCAGTACCCGAAGTAGCTTTTGATCCTGACCATGCTCCTGAAGCAGTACAAGAACTTGCATTAGTACTTGACCATGTAAGAACAGTTTCACCTGATAAAAGAACCGATGTTGGGTCTGCTGAAATACTTATTGTTGGAGCTGGAGTTGCTGGAGGTTCATAGCCGCCGCCATCGCCGCCACCGCCGCCACCGCCGCCGCCACAAGCATATAAAAATCCAAGTGTGATGACTGATATTGCAAAATTATTTGCATATAACATTATTGAATTCTTATTATTTTTTGTTTTACTCATATAACTCTCAATTTAACATTGTATAAGTTTAATGCAAACTTATTTGATCTAATAATGCAGCCGAAGCTGCATTGTTAGAACTAAAACAAAGCATGCAGTTTGAAATTGTTCTATTTTGTTCAGTAACAGGTTGACCCAGAAAATAATCTGAATTACCACCAAATTGAAGATTTGTAACAGGGTCAAATCCACCTTCACCACGTGATATTTCGATAGTTCCTGAGTCAACTGTTAGTGATAATGCTACATTTTGCCCATAACCGATGATGAATGTTAGAGTGGAAAACTCTTTAACATTTTCACCAAAAGTATAATGAACAAATCTAGTAAAATTATTGAGACAGCATAATGCTGCTTCATAAAAGTATTTTAAAAGAACCACCCTGTTTAAAGTGTTCATTAATTCTCCTTTAGTTCTCTACCGGGCATCTAAAGTATGTAAGTAGTAATTGTGTCCAATTAAAACAAGACTTTAGCAAAACGATTTGTAGTGCATTAAAATAAATTAACATTAAGTAAGTCAAATTATTTTTAAATCCCTTAACTACAGTATGTTAGGATTATATTTTTTGTAGTTTTACTACAGATTCAAAAAAAAGTGCGTAAAATATGAACAAAAAAAACTCATAAGGTATCGTGTTAATATAATGACCAAATAATGCTTTTACAAAATAAAATATTTTTTATTTTCTCAATAATTTTTGTCATTTCTTCTTGTGGAAGTAAATCATCCTTAAATTCAAATGAGGCAGATCAGTCCATAAATATGGTCATCTCAGGTGCAGTTTCTCCAAGCGACAGCTACTATAAACAAGAGATTGAAGTTTCATCGAATAATAAGGATTGCACATATAAAATTTCCAATATGACTGACAGCAACGCTGACATACTTCATCTAAATTCTGTTGATAATAAAGTTTTTACTTTTAGAAATCCCATAATTTATTCAGGCCAAATAGATATTGAAGTTTTAGTAGAAACAAATGTAACAGCCATGTGCCCGAGCATTTCAAAGATTTTACAAATACAAGTTAAAAAATATGAAACAAAATATGATCTAAATCCAATAAATATAAACGATCTTAAAAGTTCATTTTTTCAGGTAAGTGATATCGGCTTTGATGGCATCATAATACAGGAAAGATACTCAGCTAACATCTGTTATCCAACACCAAACGACTGTGTGTATTATGAAAATGAATTATTTGGTCAAGACGCTCATAACATGATTCAGGGCGACTTTAATGGAGATGGTTTTGAAGATTTTGCAGTTTCATGGGCATTTTTTCCTCATACAGTTGAGCCTTCGCAAAAGGTTAACGCGCCAATTAATATTTATTTGAATAATGGTCATGGCAGATTTCAAGAAGATTTAAGTATTTATAAATCAAATTCTGCTCCAAGGCATCCATCTGCATATAGAACCATAGCCGCAGATTTTAACTCTGATGGTATCGATGATATTTTTGCTGGATCAATGGGAATCCAATATAGATCGAGTGATTACTCAGAAAACTTTATTAATCCCTATCCGCATATGCTTTTATTGTCGAACTCAGATGGAAAATTTGAAGACAGATCATTCCAAATTGAAGATAATAATAACGGTAATGGTCAATTATGCAATTTTGCTCACGATGCCAGCATAGGAGATCCCGATGGCGATGGTGACATTGATATATTTGCTTGCAATATTCTCAATATAAACAATGGTAATGGAATCTTCACAATACATGAACATATAAATTTAAACTGGCAAAGAGAAAATATGTATGGAAATCCGATGTCATCTCTTATGACCGATCTTAATAATGATGGATTTGATGATATTTTATTTTGGAATTTTGATAACAGAGATTCATGGTCTGATGCTGATGAGGGGTATATTTTATTAAGCAATAATTCAAGAAATATTAATGAATGGTCTAAAGTTGTTTTGCCAGTTGGACCATTTGGCTTTAATAGGAATAAATATAATCACGCTGCAGCCGGAGATATAAATAATGATGGATTTCAAGATGTAGTTGTAGCCATAACACGCGATTTGCCATATTACGAAGGAGCATATATTCAAGTTTTAATAAATGATGGCAAAGGCAATTTATTAGATGTAACAGGTGTAAATTTTTCTAATCAACCAAGATCAATAAGTCACCATGGGGAAGGAAATATTTATTTGCGAGATATGAATCTTGATGGATATATAGACATTATTCATTCAACACGTGATTACAGTAGTGGATATCATGGCGCGCATATCGCTATCAACGATGGTTCTGGTAAATTTATTTCATTACAAAACTCTGACTTGCCAAATAGACCAGATCCTGGATTTAACAA
>CACOEZ010000005.1 GCA_902626385.1 uncultured SAR86 cluster bacterium | reverse complement strand
ACCAAACCTAATACAAAAATAACAAGAATTTCAAGGAAACCTATTTGAAACAATTTTATTCTTCTTCTTTAGAATCTTCTTCTTTTATAGCCTTTTTAAAGCCTTTGATGCTCGACCCCAAATCAGATCCAATTGACTTTAATTTACCACTACCAAATATTAGCAATACCACCACTAAAATTATAAGTAATTGCCATAAACTTATGCCGCCAAAGCCCATATATACTCCTATGTGACTATTAAAATAATAGCTGTAGCAAACATTATACCAATAGCAACAGTTCTGATGAGGTATTTTTGTCTTGAAATCTTATCTTCAAGCTCTTTTATTTTTTTGGAATTGATGTCTTTATTTTTAGAATAACTTCTTATTTCATCTAATGCCTCAAACACAACTGAAGGTATCTCTGATGCTTTAAACAAGATATCTTCTTTATTTTCAATAATATAGTCTTTGAGTTTTAAAGGACTAAACTGCTCAGTAAGCCAATTGTCAAGGTAAGGTTCAGCGATTCCCCAAAAATCAAGTTCCGGATAAATCTGTCTTCCCATTCCTTCAATGTGGATTAATGTTTTTTGAAGTAATACAAGAGATGTTTGCAGCGACAATCCGTACTGTCTGGTGCTTTGGAATAAATACAACAATAATTTGCCAAATTCTATTTCTGAGAGTGGCTTTTCAAATATCGGTTCACAACAAGCCCTAAGAGTATTTTCAAGTTCAATATTGTTTGTATCTGAATTTACCCATCCTGAAGAAATGAATAAACTTGCAAGCGACTTATAATTTTGTTTTAGAACAGCTTGTAACATTCTTGCGAGAATATATCTTTCATCATTTGATAATGATCCAGTTATTGCACAATCAATAGCAATGTAACCTGGAGAATTTGGATTTTTCTTTGAAACAAATATATTTCCTGGATGCATATCAGCATGGAAAAAATTATCACGAAATACCTGATTTAAAAAAATCATTACCCCATTTTCTGCAAGTTCTTTTTTATTAATTCCATATTTTTCTATTTGAGCAATATCTGTGCATGGTATTCCATCAATCTTTTCAAGAACCATCACATTTGAAGTAGTAAGATCCCAGTAAACCTCAGGTATATACAACTCTTTTGAGTTTAAAAAATTTTTTCTTGTTAAATTGGTATTAGAAGCTTCAAGTTTTAGGTCTAGTTCTTTTAATATAGTTGTTTCGTAATCTTTAACAACTTCATTAGGTTTTAGTCTGTAACTTTCTTTATATAAATATGAAAATATTTTTGCTGCAGATCTTAGCAACCTAAGATTTTTTTTGACACTTTTTTCAATGTTAGGCCTTAAAACTTTTATTACAACTTCTTGACCAGTCTTTAACTTTGCAGAGTGAACTTGGGCCAAAGAGGCTGCAGCAAGAGGAGTTTCATCAAAACTTTCAAATATATTTTCTATGGAATCTCCTAATTCCTTTTCAACTATTTTCTTAAAAGTAGAGACTTTGAATGGCTTACAACTATCAGTTAAGCTCTCAAGTTCTTTAGCAGTCTTATAATCAAGAATATCAGTTCTAGTAGAGAGAAGTTGACCAAATTTAGTAAAGATAGGACCAAGCGACTCTAGATAGATAGCAAGTTTTTTTCCATTTGGCTTGAAAAATATACCTTTTTGAATGCCAACAAGACACATTTTAGTTAACTCAAGGGCGACTATTAAAAAATTCATAAAATATTGTATGCCTCAAGTCTGTCTATTCTAATTGAAATATCTCTTACTCTTTTTTTAAGATCTCTATGCTCAGCATCTTTGTATACTTCAGAGGTATTGAATAGTTTTTCAATAAAAGCATATGAAAGAACAGCAGGAAGATTTCCAAAATACTTATCGATCAAATATATTAAATCAATATCAGATTTTACAATGATATTAAAAAATACTATCGCTGCCTCAGAATCTCCTGAGATTATGTTTTTTTGAAGTTTTCCAGTTGAAATAGTTTTTAAAATATCAATCAAAGAACCTTTGATGCTAAATTTACACTCAGTTATTTCAGAAAACGTAATCTTTGAATATTTGTGATCTAAAAAAATAAATATTGGTTTATGGCCTTCAACAGCTACAGAAAAGCTGATTGGAAAAATTTCATTAAAGGAACAATCTAAATTCGGTGATGATTTACGTAAATCATTAACTAGTTTTGTCAAAGCAGAATCAAAATTAATCATTGTATCCAATATGAATTGCAACAATACCATTAAGCAGATTATAAAACTTACATTCAGAAAAGCCTTGTTGGACCATCATCCCTTTTAATGCCTCTTGATCAGGATGCATCCTAATTGATTCTGCTAAGTACTTATAGCTCTCTGAGTCGTTTGCAAGCAAAGATCCGAGTTTAGGAAGAATATTAAATGAGTACCAATCATATAGTTTGGAAAATAAAGGGTTGATTGGTTTTGAAAACTCCAATACAAGAAGTTTTCCATTTTTCTTAAGACATCTTTTCATTTCTTTTAAGCCCCTATCTTTGTCTGTGAAATTTCTTAGACCAAAACCAACAGTAATTATGTCAAACGTATTATCTTTAAAAGGAAGCTCTTCACCACTAAGCTGGCAAAAATAACAATTTTTATCAAAGCTTTCATCAATAGATCTATTTCTGCCCTCATTTAGCATTTCATAATTTATATCACTTAAGAAAATATTAGTCCTTGGATACTCTTTAGAAATTAGCTTTGAAATATCTCCGGTGCCACTCGCAATATCTAAAATAACATCATCTTCGCCAATTCCAGCAAGCTCAACTAATATTTTTTTCCATAGTCTATGCATGCCAAAGGACATAGCATCATTCATAACATCGTAGTTCTTTGCGACTGATGTGAAAACATCTCCAACATATTTTTGTTTATCAGATTGATCAACTTCTTGATATCCAAAATGAGTTTTTTTGTTCATTTCTATTTTTCTATAAGTTTGATGAAATTATTGTATCTACTTTTACTTATTTCACCATGCAATAAACATTTTGCAATATTACATCCATCATTATCTATATGATTACAATTATTGAATTTACAATCCTTTGCTGCTTGAAAAATTTCTTCGAACCCTTCAGTTATTTGATTTTTTGAATAATTACTTAATTGAATGTCGCGCATACCGGGAGAGTCTATAATTTTTATTTTTTGATCTAGTTCATACAACGATGAAATTGAAGTAGTATGCACCCCTTGATCATTTGATAAAGTACTAACTTTCAAGTCTTTTTTTATTATTTTAGATGTTAAAGTAGACTTCCCCGCACCTGAATTCCCAACAAACAACACACTTTTATATTCAAGAAATTTTAATAGCTCGCTTATATTTTCTTCATATTTAGCAGAAATATTTACTATTTTTATATTTAAATTTTTATAAATGTTTAATTTCTCTATATATTTTGAATCTTGATCAATATCAATTTTATTATTAATTATAAATGGTTCCAGTTTTGAAATTTTAGATTTTATTATCCATTTATCAATAAATTCAGAAGAAGTTTTAGGAGACGGTGTGACCAAAATACCAACATGAGTAACGTTGGCAGCAAAGAGTTTTTCTTTATTGTTTATTACTTTTGATATTTTAGAAACTCTATCATTGATCTTTAAGATCTTTCCATGCGGTCTTTTACTGTCTTGAATAATCTCAACATCAACATAGTCACCAACCACAACATTTTTGATGGCTATACAGCTGAATTCACCAACTTTGGTTTTTACTAAACAGCTATTTGAGTAGAATTCTATAACTTGTCCAGTTTGAACTTTTTTCATAATAAGAACAAAATACACTAAAGAGGTGATTTTAAGAAGAGATGAAGACTTTACAATCAAGAGATAATTTAGTTTGGATCGATTTAGAAATGACAGGACTAGATCCCGAAAAAGAAAAAATAATCGAGATAGCGACACTAATTACTGATTCTGATTTGCATATTATTGCGGAAGGCCCAAATCTGATAATTACTCAGCCGAAGGATATTTTGGATCAAATGGATGAATGGAATCAAACGCAGCATGGCTCATCTGGTTTAATAGACGAAGTTAAAAAAAGCGATATAACTGAGCAAGTTGCTGAAATAGAGACATTAGATTTTATATCTAAATATGTTGGAGAAAAAAAATCACCTATGTGTGGAAATACTGTCTCTCATGACAGGCGTTTTTTATCAAAATATATGCCAAGGCTAGAAGCTTATTTTAATTATAGACATATTGATGTTTCATCTTTTAAGGAAGTAGCTGTTCGATGGATGAACGAAGCACAAGTTTATGAAAAGAAAGGTTCTCACAGAGCACTTGGAGACATTAAAGAGTCCGTGGAAGAATTAAAGTTTTATAAACAATTATTTATGCCTGATTAACTTATTCTTTTTTTGAAGATGGTTGGATATTTATCGGAAATGGACTTATTTCACCTTTATTTTCTTTTATTTTAGCTTCACCAGTTTCATTAACTTCATCAATTCTAATTATTGAATTTATAGGAATATAGCTTCTTTCAACTTTATTAAATTCATTTTTAAGCTTTTCAGAACTCGGATCAACTACTAGCTGTTTATCTTTATTGAAGATATACTCTTCCACCTCGATAAAACCGTACATATCACTTTGGTAAATTTGTTTGGCAAATACTTCATAAATTTCACCAAGTTGAATGAAAATTATCTTGTAAACATTTTTTGTTTTCATAATACTAATTATATGGGATCAAATTATGAGAATTAAAGTTGTAAAATAGTAATAAAGAATGGCAAAAAAATTATTTATTAAAACTCATGGCTGTCAGATGAATGAGTATGATTCAGCAAAAATGTTTGATTTGCTGGAGGAAAAGGAAAACTTTGAACTAGCAGAGTCAGAGGATCAAGCTGATTTATTAATTTTAAATACATGTTCTATTAGAGAAAAGGCCCAAGAAAAAGTCTTTCATCAAATAGGAAGATGGAGAAAGATTAAGGAAAAAAATCCCAATCTTAAAATAGCAATTGGTGGCTGTGTTGCTTCTCAAGAGGGTGAAAAAATAATAAAAAGAGCTCCTGCAGTTGATATAGTTTTTGGGCCTCAAACCCTTCATAAACTTCCTGATTTATATAACGAAAAGAATAATACAAATTTAAATCAAGTTGATATATCTTTCCCCAAACTAGAGAAATTTAATCATCTGCCGGTTCATGGCAAAGGAGAACCGTCTGCATTTGTTTCAATTATTGAGGGATGCAATAAATACTGTTCATTCTGTGTCGTTCCAAAAACAAGAGGTCATGAAGTTTCAAGAAGTATTGAAGATATATTAAATGAAATTTCAGTACTGGCTGATAAAGGCACAAGAGAAATTCATTTACTTGGCCAGAATGTTAATAACTTTAAGGGAACTCTTGGCGGAGAAAAATCATCGCTTGCAAAACTTATTGAGCTTACTGCTAAGATAGAAAATATTGAAAGAATACGTTATACAACCAGTCATCCGCATGAATTTAAAGATGACTTGGTTGAAGTTTATGATAAGGTTCCCGAGCTTGTCAGCCATGTTCACCTGCCTGTGCAAAGTGGGTCTGACAGAATTTTAAAGCTTATGAGGAGAAGGTATAACACTGATAAGTATCTTCATTTAGTTGAAAAAATTAGGGATGTAAGGCCTGAAATGAGTTTTTCTTCTGATTTTATTGTCGGATTTCCAGGTGAAACGAAAGAAGATTTTCAAGGAACCATGGATATAATCAATGAAGTTAGATTTGATGAATCATTTAGTTTTATATACAGTCCTAGACCAAACACAACCGCCTCGGATATGCCAGATGACGTTAATGATGAAGAAAAAAAAGAAAGATTAAACATACTTCAAACAAGATTAAATCAATTATCTTTCGGATTCAGTAGAAAAAAAGTTGGTACAACTCAAAATTGCCTTATCTTTGGGCCATCAAAGAGGGATCCTGGACAGCTTCAAGGTAGGACTATATGCAACAGGATAGTTAATTTCAAATCAAATGATATTGATTTAGTTGGTGAGATGATCAATATTCAAATTAATGAAGCTTTACCAAACTGTTTAAGAGGGAATTTACAAAATTAATGTCTAAAGATTCTGCATTAACACAAATAGAACTTAACCCCTCAGACGCAAACGTAATGGTGAGGTTTGTTGGAGAGCTAAATGAGAATCTAAAATTTGTAGAAAAGACTTTTAATGTAAAAATTTATCAAAATGGGAATAATTTAAAAATTCAAGGCTCTCAAGGCGATGTTAACCATTCTGCCGATGCTCTAAAAAAACTATATGAAGCAGCGGGTCAGGGAATAGAAATCACAAAAGAGACATTGCATTTGTATATTCAAGACTCTTATCAAAAAGATAGTAATTTTGATGTCAAAATAAAAACTCCAAAGAAAAGTATTATACCCAGAGGTAAGAATCAAAAATTATATTTAGAAAGCATTTATAAAAATGAAGTTAATTTCGGTATTGGTCCCGCAGGTACAGGTAAAACTTATTTGGCTGTGGCTGCTGCAATTGATGCATTACTTAGTGAGAAAGTAGATAGAATAATTCTTATAAGACCTGCTGTTGAAGCAGGCGAAAAGTTAGGATTTCTTCCTGGAGATTTATCTCAAAAAGTTGATCCATATTTGCGCCCTCTTTACGACGGTTTGTATGAAATGCTCGGTATTGAAAAGACTGAAAAATTTCTAGCAAGAGGTGTTGTTGAAATTGCTCCTCTTGCTTATATGCGCGGAAGAACCTTAAATAATTCTTTTATAATTGTAGATGAAAGTCAAAATACAACTAAAGAGCAAATGAAAATGGTCCTTACCAGAATGGGCTTCGGATCTTATTTGGTAATAAATGGCGATCTAACTCAAATAGATTTGCCTAAAAATATAAAATCAGGACTTTCAAATGCAATCAAAGTTCTTAAAGGTACTGAGGGCATTGGATTCACAAATTTTTCATCAAGAGATGTTGTTCGCCATCCCCTAGTCAGAAAAATAATCGATGCTTATGAATATTTTGAGGATAAAGTAAAGCTTAAGTGAGTCTTACAATCCTCAATCATAAAAGTTTCAAAGTTGATAAGGCTTTATCAGAGAAATTAACCAATGCATTTAACCTTATTTGTAATGAAGAAAGTCTAGACAAGTGTTCTATCAACCTTAAATTGGTTAATAATGAAGAAATTACTGAGCTTAACAAAATTTATAGAAATAAAAATAAACCCACCAATGTTTTATCTTTTACTAATGAAGATATATCTAAGTCAAGAACTAATGAATTGGGCGATATAGCAATTAGCTTCGAATTTGTTGAACAAGAGTCTAAAGAGCAAAATAAAAAATTTAATGATCATGTTATTCACATGTTCATCCATGGGATATATCATATATTAGGATTTGATCATGAAAATGATAGTATGGCAGATGCCATGGAAGAAAAAGAAATTCTATTACTTGAAAAACTACAAATTAAAAATCCATACAAATAAATGAGCGATAAAAATAACAACGAAGATCCTCAGCCTCCTTCGGGAATAATTGAGAAAGCTAAAAAATATTTCAGAAATCCGTTTTTCATAAAAACTCAATCTGTCTCAGAAGTAACTGATTTTTTAAGGGATGCTGTTGATCAGAATGTAATTGATAAAGAGGCAGAATCGATTGCATCTAAAGCAATAAAGTTAGGTGATATCACCGTTAAAGAAATAATGATACCTAAGGTAGACATGGTTACTATTCAAATAGACGAGAATACAACAGATGTAATAACTAAAATAATTGAATCAGGTCACTCTAGATATCCAGTTTTAGGATCAGAAAGAGACGAGGTTGTTGGAATACTTCTTGCAAAAGATATCCTACCCAAGCTATTTAAAGGAATAACTGACTTTCAACTAACCGATATGTTGAGAGATCCTAATGTAGTTCCAGAATCCAAAAAAGCCGATTCACTCTTAGAGGAATTTAAACAAGATAGGCGACATCTTGCTGTAGTAATTGATGAATATGGAGCTGTTTGTGGCTTAATTACAATTGAAGATATTTTGGAAGAACTTGTTGGTGAAATTGAAGACGAACATGACGTCGAAGAGCAAGAGATTTTAGAAATTTCTGAAAATAAATTTTATGTCGACGCAAAAGTTGAGCTAGAAGAATTCATATCCTTTTTTGAACTAGGCCTTGACCATTTATCTATAGATGCTGAAACTCTTGGTGGATATTTTATTTCTGAGCATGGTGTGTTGCCCAAAGCAGGAGCAAAACTCAATGTTCAAAACTTATCAATAAAAGTAACCGATACTGATAACAGAAGAATTAAAAGTTTTGAAGTCATAAAAAAATAATGATTTTGAAGGATCTCTTTATTGCCTTTTCTGCAGGATTAATTGGCATTTTTGCATTTGCTCCCTTCTCTTTAAAATTTTTAATTTTTATATCTTATGGCTACATAATTTATATCCTTATTAAGAATAAAAAAAGATTATTTTTAAAGCTATTTTTTTGGGGAATTGGTCATTGGGGTTTTGGGATGTCTTGGATAATAGTAAGTGTTTACTATTATGGAGAAACCTCAATAGCAACAGCTTCTATAATATATATATTATTAACAATAATATTATCTTTAGTATTTACGTGCCCTCTTCTCTTTATTCAATACATTAATAATAAGATTGGAAATGATGAAAAAAACAAACAAGCTTTATTAGTGTCATCCCTATTACTAATAAGTGAGTTTAGTAGAGAATTTCTTTTAAATGGTGTTCCTTGGTTAATACCAGGAAATGTTTTTCTAGATACATATGCGCAAAACATTTATCCAATACTTGGCGCAGCGTTTGGATCATATTTAATTTACTTTATCACATCAATAGTTATAGCAAATTCAAGTAACAAAAAATTTTTATTCTTGTTTTTTGCTATCGGTATCTTATTGATGATTCCACAAAAAACAGTCCAGCAAAATGGAGAAATACCTATTTCAATTATCCAACCCTCTTCGGATCCTTTTGATAAATACAAGCCCGGTTATTATTCTTTCATCGAAAATAATTTATTAGATCTAATTAAAAAAAGCTCAACAGGCAGCAAGATGGTAGTTATTCCTGAGGCAGAGCTTCCATACCCCACAAATGACTTCAGATTTAAAGCATTTATAGAGAAAACTAAAATAAAAGATAAATTGGTAATGGGGGCATGGTTTTTTGATAATAATAAACTTTATAACACTATTTATTATCCAAATAAGGAAATTCTTTATAAAAAAACTCATTTGGTCCCTTTTGGTGAATATATCCCATTTATATCAAAGCTTCGTGGATTAATAGACTTTTTTGATCTGCCAATGTCTAATGTAACCCCTGGGCCTAAACTGCAAGATAATATGCGCCTTATCAACGATTATGAAGTAGCTACACCTATTTGTTTTGATATTGCTTTTCCAAACACAGTCAGAAAAATGAACATAAGTTCTTTTTTAATGATTAATATATCTAATGATACTTGGTTTGGAGATTCAATTGGGCCTTATCACCATCTTAATAAAGCTAGGATAAGAGCAATAGAAAACAATAAATGGGTAATAAGAGCTACAAATAATGGATTTTCAGCTATTATAGATAATAATGGGACAATAGTCTCTAAAACAGAAAAGAATGTTACTGGCGTTCTAGAGGGTAAAGTAAACTTAGTAGGAGAAAGATCAATCTTCAATAAATTTGGCTATTATCTAACAAAAATATTACCATTTCTTATGATTTTGGTATTATTAATTAATAGATCATGTATATTACGAAAAAATTTATACCAATCATAGCTCTGGGACTTTCACTATCATTTTTATTATCAGCCAATCCTGATAAAACTAATCCCAATAAGACAACTCATAGGTGGATTATGGATTCTAGGACTCACCAAGTTGATATGAATATGTACTCAAAGCAACGACTGTTTGAAAATAGCAAAAGACCTGAAATAGTAATCGATATTTCAGAACAAAGACTTTATCTAGTTCAAAATAAACTAGTTCTTAAAAGTTATCCAATTTCGTCATCTAAGTTTGGTGAGGGCAGTATTGAAAATTCTTTTAAAACACCTCTAGGAATGCATCGAATCAAAGAAAAAATTGGAGAAGATGTTGAAGAAAATTCCATTTTCATATCTCGGGTAGATACACAAAAAAAGGCTAATATTATTAAAGATACCTTTGATTCTGATAATGATTTTGTAACAAGTAGAATTTTATGGCTAGACGGTATGGAAGAAGGTAAAAACAAAGGGCAGGGCATCGATTCTTATGATCGATATATATATATACATGGCACACAAGAGGAGGGACTTATTGGCACAAAAGCATCTCATGGATGTATCAGAATGTTTAATAATGATGTGATTGAACTTTTTAAACAGGTTCAAGAAGGAACAAATGTCCTAATAAAAGTATAAATTACTTAAAAACTAAAAATTATTAGCAACTGAGGACATTTCAAAGCCTAACTTCTCTTTTCTTTCGTCTTTTTCTGGAGCGTCACCTAGTCTTTGGCTAGTTTCAGCGAGCTTTACAAGCATTTCGCTTGGCTTGTATACATCATTTTTAGTTAATTCTTGATATTTCTTTAGTTTTTCTACAACTACATCTAAACCCATTGCGTTGGCATGATGCATTGGTCCACCTCTCCAAATTGGAAAACCATAACCATTAATATATACGACATCTATATCAACAGCTCGCTGCGCAACACCTTCTGAGAGAATATCAGCTCCTTCATTAATAAGAGCTAGAATACATCTATCTACAATCTCTTCATCTGATATATCTCTTCTTGTGAATCCATTTTCCTGAGATATTTTCTCATATAATCCTTCATTTTCAGGTGCAGCATTTGGAGCTCTTGAGCCCTCAGAATAATTATAATAGCCCTTTCCATTTTTTTGACCAAACCTGTTTTGTTCACATAGCTCGTCGCCAATTTTTGCGTGAAGAGGGGATTCTTTACCACTAAGCTTCCTTGCTCTCCATCCTAGATCTAGACCAACAAGGTCCATCATTCTAAAAGGACCCATATTTAATCCAAAAGTTTCTAATGCCTGATCAATTTGATTGGGAAGGGCGCCTTCAAGTAATAACATATTTGCTTGAGCTGTATATCCGAACAACATTCTGTTTCCGATAAAACCTGGAGCATTTAATGAGACAACCGCAGCTTTTTTAAGCTTTTTACCTATTGCCATGACACTTGCCAAAGTTTCATTAGAAGTCTTTTCACCTCTTACTACTTCAAGTAGTCGCATAATGTTTGCAGGACTAAAGAAGTGAGTGCCCACTACCAATTCAGGCCTTTTAGTTACTGATGCAATAGAATCAATATCTAAGCCTGAAGTATTACTAGCCAAAATCGCATCCGGTTTTACTTGCTCATCTAGAGCTTTAAATATTTCATGCTTAAGCTCAAGATTTTCATACACTGCCTCGATAACGATATCGCAATCTGCTACTCCTTCATAATCCAATCCAGAACTTACAAGACCAAAAACACTATCTTTTTGTTCAGCAGTAAGCCTTCCTTTTTTTACCATAAATTCATAATTTTTCTCTATGACAGAAATACCTCGTTTAAGGTTCTCTTCATCCTGATCTATAACATGGACTGGGATACCAGCATTTGCAAAGCACATTGCAATACCGCCACCCATTGTTCCTGATCCTATAATTCCAGCTTTTTTAATTTCTTTTACTGGTGTGTCCTTTGGAACATCTGATATTTTAGAGGCTGCTCTTTCTCCAAAGAAGATATGAATCATTGCTTCCCTTTGAGGGTGAAGCAAACATTCTAAAAATAATTCACCTTCTTTTTTAAGACCTTCATCAAAATCATCTAAGTTAATAGCAGCTTCGACACATTTTATAATTTGACCAGGTGCAAATTGACCTTTTCTACCCTTAGCAGCCATTGCTTGAGCTTCTAGCAACACCTTATCGTTACCTCTTGCTTCGATCATCTTGTCATTGAAATCTCGGACTTTTGGATGATTTTCAGCAGTTTTGGACTTTTCAATAACAAATTTGATTGAATCTTCAACTACATTGTCGCTAATATCATCAATTATTCCCATATCTAAAGCTTTCTTAGCAGGCACATGACTGCCTGAAAGCATCATTTTTAAGGCTTCACTTGGTCCAGCAAGTCTTGGAAGACGTTGTGTACCGCCGCCACCGGGCAAAAGACCTAAATTTACTTCAGGTAGGCCAACAAATGCTGTATCAGAGGCAATTCTATAATTACAACATAACGCAGTTTCAAGTCCTCCACCAAGAGCAATACCATTGATTGCTGCTACAACCGGTTTTGAACAATGTTCAAGTTTGCTGAAAACCTCGTTAAGGCTTACTCCTTCAACATTTCCGCCAAATTCAGATATGTCTGCCCCAGCAATAAAAGCTCTACCTTTACCTGTAACAACTACTCCTACTACACTCTCATCAGATTCGGCTTTTAGAAGACTATCGTGTAAGCCCGTTCTTACGCCGTCACTAAGTGGGTTTACAGGCGGATTATCAACTGTCAAAACTGCTACGTTATCTATAATTTCGTATAAAACTGTACCTTTCAAAGCATTTCTCCTAAATTTTTACGTTATTTCTGCATTATACATAAAAAAAAAGCATTTTATTTTATAAATAATATTGATAATAGATTATAAATATATATAATAATTAATGTCAGCACTCCTCTCCCCTATTAATTTTGCTGACACTCTGGAATTATGGAGGGCACTGCCCTCCATCTCTTTTTAAAAGGAAAGGTAATTTTAATGGATAACTTTAAAGATAATATTGAATTAATTTTTTTAGTCACTATCTTTATAACTTCACTATCTGCAATTACGCCGATAAGTTAAAATTACTCTCTTATGAAACAACTACTAATCCTTTTTATATCATTTTTTTCATTTAACGCTTTTGCTTGCAGTGATTTGCTTGATACCGAGATGCGTGTTCTTGACTCCAGCGACAAAGTCAATCTTTGTGAATACGAAGATAAAGTTATTCTCGTAGTTAATGTTGCGAGCAGATGTGGTTATACATATCAATATGCATCACTTCAAACACTTTATGACAATTATAAAAGTGATGATTTTGTAATATTTGGAATTCCTTCAAGAGATTTCTTACAAGAGTATGCTGCTGAAGAGGACGTTGCAGAGTTTTGTTCTACTGAATATGGTGTAAATTTTCCTATGTTCGCAACCTCAAAAGTAAGGGGTAAAAAAGCAAGCCCATTTTACAAAAAACTCATTAATGAAAGTGGCGTTACTCCTTCTTGGAATTTTAATAAGTATTTGATATCAAGAGATGGAACTGTTGTTTCAACATATGGATCTTCTGTAAAGCCAGATTCTGCTGAACTAATTTCTGATATAGAAAAACTTCTTTAGATTATTCTCCAACAAGAACAATACTAGGCTTATTAAAAGCAAACAAACCATTATCTACGACCCCAGGAATATTATTGATTAAAATTTCCAATGCTTCTGGCTCATTTATAGACAAATTTTTAACATCAATAATTTGATTGCCTTGATCAGTTAAAAATCCTTTTCTATACTCAGGCAAGCCACCCATGGCAATAATTTTTCTGGAAACCATACTTCTACTTTCAGGTATCACTTCAATCGGCAGAGGAAAGGCACCTAATTTTTTAACAAGCTTAGATTCATCAACAATGCATACAAACTCTTTTGAAGCAGCTGCAACAATTTTTTCTCTAGTGTGAGCACCACCACCACCTTTAATTAAAAAATTTTCGGGTGAAACTTCATCTGCTCCATCAATGTAAAAGGACACCTCATTAACGTCATTAAGATTGAATACCTCTACACCAATTTCTTTTAAAAGCTCAGATGAGGCATTCGAGCTTGAAACAGCACCCTTAAAATGATTCTTTAAGCTGGATAATTCTTTGATAAAAAAATTTACTGTTGACCCAGTGCCAATCCCAATAACCATATCTTTGAAGAGTTTTTTTTCAATATAGTTTATTGCTTTCTTTGCAACACTTATCTTTGAAGCACTCATGCAGTTATAATACAAGAAAATATAAGAAGTGAATCAAATTGAGATTAAAAATAAAAAAAACTGGAACTTACAGATATTCAAAAAAATATCTTAAGTTAATAAAAAATGCAGAGGCATGTGTTTATGATGTTGCAATTGATTCACCTACTACACATGCAATTAATCTTTCTATAAAAGAAAACAATAATATTTATCTTAAAAGAGAGGATCTACAACCAATTTTTTCTTTCAAAAATAGAGGAGCCTATAACAAAATTAAAAACTTATCAGATAAGAAAAAATCTTATGGGATCATTGCAGCATCGGCTGGCAATCATGCCCAAGGTGTTGCATTAGCTTGTAAAAAATTAAAAATAGAGTGCAATATTGTTATGCCTGTAACAGCTCCAGAAAATAAACTTAATTCTGTAAAAAGACTTGGAGCAAAAATAACTCAGTTTGGTGAAAATCTTGCTGAGGCGCTTGTAAAGGCAGACGAAATCTCTAAAAAGAAAAAATATACTTTTGTTCATCCGTTTGATGACCCTTATACAATAGCCGGTCAAGGAACGGTAGGGAAAGAAATTCTCCAAGATGGTATAGATTATGATGCTATTTTTGTACCCGTAGGAGGAGGGGGCTTGCTTGCCGGAATCTCTGCATGGGTGAGACAACATAAGAAAAAAATTAAAATAATTGGAGTTGAAGTCGATGACTCCGCATGTTTAACAGAGGCATTAAAAAATAATAAAAGAGTATTGTTGAAGAAGGTCGGATTATTTGCAGATGGTGTGGCCGTGTCTCAAGTTGGGAAAAATAATCTTGATGTTATCAAGGAGTGTGTTGACGAGGTAATGATTGTTAATATTGATGAAGTTTGTGCGGCAGTAAAAGACATTTTTGAAGATACGCGAGTATTATCAGAGCCCTCTGGGGCAGTAGCCTTAGCCGGCCTCAAGAAATATTCAAAAAGAATTTCTGGAAAAAATCTTCTTGCAGTAAGCTCAGGAGCAAACATAAATTTTCAGAAGCTTGGATTCATTGTTGAAAGATCTGAATTAGGAGAAAACAGAGAAAAAATATTAAGTATAAAAATACCTGAAAAACCTGGGAGCTTTTTGAAATTGGCCAAAGTGTTTGGGAAGTTATCTGTAACAGAGTTTAATTATAGAAAAGCAGACGACAAAGATGCCCTTGTATTAGTTGGAATCAGAACGTCTTCCGAAAAAAGTTTTATCAAATTAAAACAAAAACTTAGAAAGTTAAAGTATAAATTCAGTGACTACACCAGTAATGAAATATCAAATGATCATCTCAGACATATGGTAGGGGGAAGGGCAAGATTAAATTCAGATTCAGGTAGCATTGAAAGAATTTTTAATGGAGAATTTCCTGAAAAGCCGGGAGCACTTCTTAATTTTCTTGAAAAATTTGGCAACAATTGGAACATATCCCTTTTCCATTATCGAAACATTGGATCTGCATATGGAAATATATTAATAGGAATTGAAGACAAAAATTCAGATAAATCAAAACTGATAAAACATCTTGAAAAATCTGGAACTGTCTTTAAAGAGGAAAGTAATAACAAAGCCTACTTAGACTTTCTTAAGTAATTAAAATTTTAGTCTAATCTTTAAAGAAAATATTTCGTTATCAGGGTTCTTCCAGGGATCACTAAAAATATCTGAAAAGGACCTTTCGTCATCCTCTTCATATACTTCGCCACCTCTTGTATAGACTATGTAAATGTTTGATAAAGGCGCTATCTCATATTTGTATCTTATTTGAAATGAATTGATACCACTTGAGAAAGGATTTACTTTTTTGCTACTATCAAACAAGACACCATTAACATCTGTAAATAATGATTTTGGTCTTTTGGCTTCAAGTGCTACAAATTGACTTTTAAGTCTAATTTCGTGTTTAACACCTTTAAACCAGTTAAGATTTAAAGATACTATTCTTTGATTTAAGTCATATGTAGCTAAATGATTCGAATCAATCCAGTTCAACCATTCTTTTTCTTTCTTTATCCTAAATTCTGTTCGGATTTTAATGCTTTCACTTGGAAACAAAGATCCTGCTATTTTGAAAAATCTTTTTCTGTAACCTTTGGAATCCCATGTTTCATAGTTAGATGATTTGTCAAAACTCATTCTCCAATCATAAGTCCAGTACTTATAATTTTTTGCTTCAAAATCAGTCGTAATGCTTACTCTATTTTTTATTTTTACAAATGGGTATATAGGATCTTTTCTTGTAATAGTTGTATTTTTTCCAGAGGATTTAAATCTGAAATCATAATTAAAGCTTGAGGTATCTTTAAATTGAGTTTGATTTTTGTATACAAAATCAAGAGGATTTGAATTTCCTTTAGTATCTGAATCGTAGTTAAAATCATATTGAATATCTACTTGCTCAAGTGAAGATTTTTCAGGGAATCCATTTTTAGTAATATTATGTCCGATGCCAAAATGGAACCAATCATTTCTTTTAAGATAGCCAAAATCATTTAATTTAACTTTTTTATCAAAATATAAAATACTTCCAGAGGTTCTTGTTAAATCAGTCGGTTTATACGTAAATTGAACTCTGCCTCCTTTTCCAAGATCTCCATCTTTTTTAGTTGTTAAGAAATCAGCATACGTAGTTAACTTATTTGATTTAACATTTATATAATCAAATACATTCACAGTGCTCTCTGTTTCAGCAATATTATTCTGAACATTTGTGATCATATAACCCAAAGTTTTTGTATTTATTTTGGTTTTTCCCCTGAGTGCAATAAAGTCTCTGCCTTTAGAGTAATTCTCATCTGCTTCTTTAGCTAAGAATATGCCAAAATTATTTTTATCACTTCTCTGGGTATATCTGAGTGAATAATCAATATCTGTATAATTTTTTTTATTTTCCTCACAAGCATTTTGATTTTGTACAGATTCACATCTATACGTTGGAGCTGAGCCTATTCGTCGCGTATTTATAATTGAATATCTGTCATAGTTGCTTATATCAAATAAAGATTGATTTTCAGTAAAAAAAGCCCTTTTTTCTTTGTAGAATGTTTCCTGGGCCGAGAAGTTGACAATAACTTCATCGCTTTCAGCCTGTCCAAAATCTGGATTAACAGTTAAATTCAGTTGGCTTCCTTTACCAGAGCTATAAAATATCTCTGCTCCTATGTTAGATTCCTGAAAATTGGTGGGGCTATTTTTATTAAATGCAAAGTAAGGAAAAAAATTTAATTTAGACTTTGTATAATTATTTAATTCTAATGAGTCTAACTCTTGGAAGTAATTTGCTCTTGTCGCCATGGTTCCTGAGCTGCTTGACCATGATTGGTCTTTAGCAATGTATCTTAAAAGTGAATAATTTATTTTTCTTTTTTGCGAGTTGGATTGATTCATAAGAACAACATCCCAGGGAAGAAAAATTTCTGAAGACCAAAAGTCTTTAAATTTTTTTGTTTTTGCTATCCAATCTCCATCCCAATCAGTTTTAAAATCTCCAGATTGGATTTTAATTGCATCAAACAATGAATCTCCAAGAGCAACAGCTATTATGTAAGCTTTTGTTCTGTCACCATCAAAATCTATATTAATAGAATTTTTTTCACTTAAAGAAGACATTTCATCTCGCATAGTTTTATTTGAGAGCATAGTTGATTCATCTTGATAATTTATGAATCCAACATAAATACCGTCTTCGTTTGAAAAAATATATGCGACAGTCTCATTAACTGTTTTATTTAAAGAGTATGGTGATGTTTCATAAAATTCGTTTACTTTGAAGGCATTCTCCCACTCAGGCTCATTTAATTCACCATCAATTATTATCGCCTCAGACGAAATAGATATTGAAAAAAATAATATGAGAGTCTTTTTAAGCATATATTGAGGTAGCCATTCTATAACTTACCGAAAACTATGTATATTGCTTTCTGTAATAACTTTGTTATATCTCATATCATGGGATTCACCGAAGCTACTTTCTGTTAATTGATACTCATATCCAAGACCTATTATGTTTGGCTCATGTTTAGATTCGTATCTTTCTCCAATTGCTCTATCATAATATCCGCTGCCATAACCCAGCCGAGCTCCTTTTTTATCAACACCTAAAAAAGGAATTACAAGCAGTTGAATCTCATTCATATTTATAAATTTTTTACTCACTGACTCTAATATTCCATAACGATTTTTAACAAGGTTAGTATTTCTTGTGTATAAATTAAATTTCAGTTTTTTATTTGGTAAGACTTTAGGAAGATATATATCAACTGACCCATCTTTCATACTTTTGAAAATTAGGTCTAGCTTAATCTCTTGTCTGAAAGGTGAGTACAAAAGAATGCTTTTTACTTTTTGGTCATGTAGATAATCTATAAACTTTAATTGAATAGTTTTAGATGATGATTCTATAAAGGTATTTGAAAGAGCAAGCCCCTGCTTAAGTAGTGATTTTCGTAAGTTATTTTTCACCATAAAAATTGCAGAGGCTATCAAACCAGATCACCGCCATGTGCTATACCTGAACCGAAAGTTCAGGTGGTGAATATCTTGTCAGATCAGGCTTCCCTATAAGGTATTGCTCAACAAAGACAGTGGAAAATCACCTAATTAATAGTATCGGTTCAAATTTATTAGCACATTAGCAAATGAACCAGAATGTCATTTAAGTATAAGATAGTTGTGAAGTAAGTGGAAGATTAATTTTTGAGCACTTTATCGATTTTCTTTATTATTCTTGAAATATTCTTGTTATCTATTTCACCATTTTGAGAGCCCTCTGTAAGGAATTTATTTGCAAGAGTGAGTCCAGCAATGATTAAGGCATTATTTTTATCGTTAATACCTTCAAGCTCATTATTTAGTAATTCAGCCGCTTTTATTAGATTATTTTTTTCTTTAGGTGGACATGCTATAGTGAGATCTCTACCAAATATTCTCAAAGAGATAGTTTCAACTTTACTCACTTTTTACCTTCTTTAAATCTTTTTCAAGCTTTGCAACAATTTTCCTATGAAGGACTTTATCCTTTTTCCACTCTCTTTCTCTTTTTACGTAAGCATCAATGATACCTTTTTGCTCTTTAAATCGTTTGATAAGTAAATCTATCCTTGCTTCAAGATCATTTGAAGTTGAATTAGCATTTTTAGACATTTTGATAGTTTAATTCTACTTTAATGAATTGGAAAGTTTGTTTAATAAAAGAGTAAAATAACAGCATGAATATTAATGTTTATAAAAAAAGAAGAGCCAAGTTGGCAGAACAACTTCCTAATAATTCAGTATTACTACTTCCGGGTGCTGATATACAGTATAGGAATGCAGATTCGGCACATCCATTTAGACAAGAGAGTAGCTTTTATTATTTTTCTGGTTTTTGCGAAGCTGAGTCTCTGATTGCCATCATAAAAAGAGATAAAGAATTATGCTCCATCGTATTTGTTCCACCAAAAGATAAACTTAAAGAAATATGGGATGGTTACAGAGAAGGTCCTATAGGAGCCGTTGAAAATTTTCTATTTGATAAAGCTTACGACAATACTCAAATTGACTTAATGATGCCTGATATTCTTCATGGTGCCGAACAAGTTTTTTACTCAATTGGTAAAAAGCAAGGATTTGATCAGAGAGTTATTAATTGGACAACTGCTGCAAGTTCTAAAGATCGACACAGCAAATCAATTAACATCACAGATGCAACTTCTCTAATCGGTAATATTCGCTTAATAAAAGATGATCACGAAATAGATCTGATCAAAAAAGCATGTGATATATCAGCAGAAGCTCATATAGAAGCAATGAAATCTGTAAAGGATGCCAATACTGAGCAGTCCATAGAGAGTCTATACCTTCACGAATTTTCAAAAAGAGGTGCTAGATTTCCGGCCTATCCTCCGATTGTTGCTGGCGGTGAAAATGCCTGTGTTTTGCATTACGTTGAGAATGATCAGGATCTCAATAAAAATGATTTATTGCTTGTTGATGCGGGCTGTGAGTATGAAATGTATGCAGCTGACATCACAAGAACTTTTCCGGTTAGTGGAAAATTTTCTGATGAACAACTTGAGATATATAAAATAGTCTTAAATGCTATGAATGCTGCTATAGATTCTGTGAAAGAGGGTAATAGCATAATGATGCCTCAAGAAATCTCTGAAAAGGTTATTACAGAGGGATTGGTTCAGGTTGGAATTTTACAAGGTGATCCTGTGGAGCTACATAAAAAAGGTGCTTTTAAAGATTTTTATATGCATAAAATTGGGCACTGGCTAGGATTAGACGTTCATGATGCAGGTGATTATATGGAGGGAGATGATTTTATGAGATTTAAGCCCGGAATGATTACAACCATCGAGCCGGGAATTTATATCAGCAGCTCAATGAAAGTTGAGGACAAATGGAAGGGTATTGGTATAAGAATAGAGGATGATATCCTTGTCACCAAAGACGGAAATGAAAATCTTACAAAAAAGGTACCTTCAGACCCAGCTGAAATAGAATCATTAATGTCGTAAATCGTGAATACAGTTGTAACCATATCTGGTGGCGGCATAATCGGTAACTATATTTCTTCTAGACTGAATGCTAACAATATAAGTACCTTGGTTATTGAAAAAAATTCTGATGTATTAGATCTTGCAGAAAATGTTCGAACAGTCACATTAAATCAATATTCAAAGAATCTAATAGAAAAGCTTGGAGTAAGTATTCCATGTTCTGAGATTAACGAAATTTTGGTTTTTGATGGGGAGGGTTCGGGAAAGATAAACTTCCACTCAAAAGATATAGACGAAGAAAATTTATCTTATGTATTTTTCTTTAATGATCTCTATAGAGCACTCCAAGAGAAAGCAAAACAAAGGACAATATTTGGAAATCAAATTGAAGATATAAAAGAAAATATTGACGGCCAAATCTGCGAAGTTCTTTTAACAAATAAAGATAAAATAAACTCAAGCTTTGTGGCCGGTTGTGATGGAAGAAATTCAAATATTGCAAAACTTGCCAGACTAAATATTAATGTTTCTGACTATGATCAAACTGCAGTAACTTTTACAACAAGATCAAATCTTCAAAATAATAAAAAGGCGTTCCAGATTTTTTCTGAGAGAGGAATTTTTGCAGCCATGCCTGTACCTAAAAATAAAGAAGATGCAACTCATACAATTGTATGGTCAATTGAAAATAACAAACTTGATAATATGAAAAACATTGACAGTTATGTGAATGAAAATATCTCCTATTTCGAAAAGAAGCTCAATATTGAATTTGAGATATGCTCAAATTTATTGACTTTTAAATTAACAAATCATTACTTTGAAAATTATATTTCAGATTCTACGGTATTAATTGGAGATGCTGCTCACTCCATTCATCCTCTGGCTGGTCAGGGAATAAATTTAGGTTTTTCTGATGCAGATGTTTTTTGTGATGAGTTGATTAAAGGTTTTGAAAATAGTAGGAAGCTAAATAGGAAGCTTATTCTTACAAGATATGAAGTAAGAAGAAAACAAATGAACCTTTTAATGCTCAGATCAATGGATTTTTTCGTTGAATTGTTTAGATCAAAAAATTTGATGGTGCATTTGGCTAGAAACATAGGTCTATCCGGTGTAAATAAAATGAAATTTTTAAAAACTTTTTTTATCAATCATGCATCTGGTAAGAATAAGCTATAATTACCTAGCACACCTAAGTATATAAATCTTATTTCATGAGAGGTTTAAAATGAAAAAATTATCTTTTTTAATAGCTATATTTTTAATAGTTTCGTGTGCCAATGAGCCATCGAATGAGTTAACAATTTATACATCACGTCAACCACAACTAATTGAGCCTATCATTGAGAAATTTACGGAACAAACCGGAATCAAAGTAAATTATTTATCTGGAAATGCACAAGAACTGATGGAAAGAATAGATGTAGAGGGTATAAAATCGCCAGCAGATATTTTTATGACAGTTGATGCTGGTGTGCTTTGGCAAGCAGCTGAAAGAGATATTTTTCAAACAATTGATTCCGATGTGCTTAAAAATAATATTCCTTCATATTTGAGAGATCCTAATAATCAATGGTTTGGACTTTCCAAAAGAGCTAGAACTATTGTTTTTTCAAATGATCAGTTTAGCGAGGATGATTTTTCATCCTATGAAGATTTAGCGGATCCAAAATGGAAAGGAAAGCTTTGTTTAAGGACATCAAAAAAAGTTTATAACAGATCTTTGATGGCCAGTATGATAGATACATACGGATTCGAAAAAACAAAAGATGTTGTTTCGGGATGGGTATCAAATTTAGCCACCGATGTCTTTTCAAATGATACAAATGCTTTAAAAGCAGTTTCTAGCGGCCAGTGCGGCATGACAATAGTTAACACATACTACTTTGCAAGATTGTTAGATGATCCTCAATATGACAATTTAAGCTTATTTTGGGCAAATCAAAATGATAGAGGCGTTCATGTGAATATTTCAGGAGCGGGAGTTGTCAAAACTTCAGAGAATAAAAAAAATGCTATTTTATTGCTTGAATACTTATCTTCAGACGAAGCTCAGGATTTATATGCATCAGCAAACAAAGAATATCCAGTTTTGATTGGAGCAAAGGTGCATGAATCTATAAAAGGATGGGGTGAATTCAAGGAGGATAATATTAACGTGAGTAAATTAGGATCTCTTCAAAAAGATGCTGTTTTTCTTGCGCAAGAAGTTAATTACAAATAATTTTTAAATGCACCTAAGATACCTTTCATTATTTTTGATTCTTTCTGCATGTGCACCAATGCCAGTTGATAGGGGCCCTTCCAATCAACTCAGTGAATTAGATCGAATCTCATCAAAAGAGGCTGTTACTCCTCGTCAAAAAAGACAATTATTACTCTCCACTCCTTATATAATTGAACTTATTCCAGATTTTGAGGGATATGAATTTAGTAAATCCAGAGAAGGACCTGGAACAGATATTAATGAATGCATAGATAGCGCACTGAATATTGAGATAAATCATACGCAGTTTGTCCTAGACTTTATTAAAGAAAAAGAAGATAGTGCTGCAAGGGCTGGTGATGTTGTTGCGGTTGGAGCTGGAGCTGTTGGAATTGGAGCTATTGGTGCTGGAATAATGGCAATTGCCATTATGGGCCCGATTGCAAGCAGTCTTGGAGCTAGCTCAGGAGTAATTTCAAGTTTGGCTTCAACGGCTGCAACGAGTGCTGCAAGTTCTCTTGCAACAACTATTGGGCCGCTAGTTCTTCTGGGCGCAATAGCAACAGAGAGTGACAGAGCATCAATAGATGAAAGGGTCACAGCAGATAACAGTATCAAGGCCTTTGTTTTAAAATCATATGTTATTAAGTGCTTAACAGAAAAAAAATATTTCTTTGATGTTTATAGCGCTCTTTTGGTTTCAGATGACCTCAATATTAATGATCTTAGTTACGAAGAGGCTGAAAAATTTTTTGAAATGTATGGAGATCTTGCAGCCGCAGAATATTTAGTAATTAGAGATGATTATGATCCTTACGAAGTTATACAAAGTGATCTTTATTATATGATGAGCGATGATGAAAAAAACTCGTTAGTTGCTTATCTTGAATATCTAAAGGCTGAAAAGAAACCACTAAGATTAATGAATAAAGAGGTAGCTCTTGAGGCTAGAAAGTCTCTAGATGACGAGGCCTTTGTTTACTGGGATCCTTTAACTTACAGATTTTATTTTACTAAGTAAAATTTAAACCTTTTCTCCACGAGAGCGAATTTCTCTGAGTACTTGGCTTATACCTTTTTTATCAATGATTCGCATACCTTTAGCTGACACCTTAAGACTTACAAATCTATTTTCTGATTCAACCCAAAACTTGTGTGTATGAAGATTAGGAAAGAACTTTCTTTTAGTTCTGTTATTAGCATGAGAAACGTTATTTCCCGTCTGCGGTATCTTTCCTGTTACTTGACATTTTTTACTCATAGAAACGCGATTTTATAGAACAGAAGCGGACATATCAATACTATAATGAATTTAATATGAAACAAATTTATGTCCTTAGGCATGCTAAATCATCATGGGACAATTCAAATCTCTCTGATTTTGAAAGACCTTTATCAAAAAGAGGTATAAGAGATGCAAACAAATTATCTATTTTTTTAAAAAATATGGATTTAATGATTGACATTGTTTTATGTTCAACAGCTGTCAGAGCAAAAGATACCTTTGATTTAACTGCTTATGGTTTTAACTTTGAAATCGGTAAAGCAACTTATACAGATAAACTATATTTTGGAGATGTATCAAGCATTATTGTGAGGTTAAAAGAAATAGATGATAGCCTTAAAAACATTCTTATTGTTGGACATAATCCTACGCTGCATTATCTAGTAGAATCATTAACGAATACAAAGATGGATAGATTCAAAACATGTAACTTAGCAATAATTACTCATGATGGTAATTGGAATTCACTAGGCTCTAAAAAATCTAGTTTAAAATCATTAATTAAACCAAAGGAATTGAAAAATTGAAAAACGTTAAAATCAAGATACTAAATCCACTTGTGGGTAATAAAATACCCATTCCAAAGTATGAGACAAAGGGATCGGCAGGTTTAGATCTTAGAGCATGCATAAAAGATAAATTAATACTAAAACCAGGAAAAACTGAAATGATTCCAATGGGATTTGCAATGCATCTTGAAGATGAGAAATTAGCAGCTCTGGTTGTTCCAAGATCAGGTCTTGGTTCAAAACATGGGATAGTACTTGGCAATTTAGTTGGATTGATAGACTCTGATTATCAAGGTGAATTAATGGTTCCTGCATGGAATAGATCAGAGAGGGAATTTGTAATTAATTCTGGCGATCGAATTGCTCAAATGATAATAGTGCCAATAGTTCAAGCAAATTTTGAAATAGTTGAAGATTTCGAAAAATCAGAAAGGGGTACTAAAGGTTTTGGCAGTTCAGGTATAGACTAAATTTATTTCTTCTTACCAAATCTTTCTTCGAACTTTTGAACTCTTCCACCGGTATCAATAATCTTTTGTTTACCAGTATAAAAAGGATGTGAGGCAGAAGAAACCTCAACAGTGTAGTATGGGTACTCTTTTCCTTCCCATTCCTTTGTTTTATCTGTTTTCAATGTAGAGCGAAGTAAAAAATATTCATCCACACTGATATCATGGAATAGAACTTCGCGGTATTCAGGATGTATATCTTTTTTCATAATAAAATATATTTAGGATGAGAACTATATCAAAAATTAAATCCATTACAATTAAAAAATGAATATTTTTTACTATGATATTGCTGTTGGATTGCCATTAAGACAATGTTTTACCTATAAATCAAAAGAAGTAATCAAAAAAGGTAAAAGGGTAATAGTTCCTTTTGGAAGCAAGTCAATTGTTGGAATAGTTGTAAAGAAAATAGCCAAACCTAAGTCACTAAAAGGCTTAAAAGAAATAATCTCAATAGCCGATGAACATTCTTGTTTTGACGGATCAATATTTGAAGCAATTACATGGGCCTCAGATTACTATCATCATCCAATTGGAGAGGTATTCTTTTCTTTCATGCCAACGCTCTTAAGAAAACAAAACGATAAAATTATTATCGACCTTGATGATAATACTGAATATAAGTTAAATGCAGATGACAAGAAATTAAAGTTAACAAAAGAACAAAACATTAATCTATCTAAACTTAATAAAGTTGAAAAATTTAGTCCTTCATTAATATACGGAGTTACAGGGTCTGGTAAAACAGAAATATATCTTCAACTAGCTGAAAAATTTATTCTTCAAAATAAATCGATTTTGATTCTAGTACCAGAAATTAATCTGATACCACAATTAGAAAGAAGATTTAAGGATCGTTTTAATGGTGATATTGGCATATATCATTCGAGACAAACTCCAAACCAAAGGTTGAAGGTTTGGCTACGATCTAAATTTGGCGGGATAAGAATTATTATTGGAACAAGATCATCAATTTTAATGCCGTTAAAAAATTTAGGAGCAATAATTATTGATGAGGAGCATGATCAGTCATACAAGCAAGCTGAAGGTTTTAAGTTTTCTGGAAGAGACTTGGCTATAAAAAGAGCACAGATAGAAAATATACCGGTTTTTTTAGGATCTGCTACACCTTCCCTGCAAACCCTTAAGCTTGTAAAAGAGCAAAAGTTTAAAAAGTTTGATTTATTGAGAAGAGTAGATGGTAAAAAGCCACCAAAATTAATTCCTTTGGATATTAGCGACTCTCCTCTACTTGGGGGAATTGCTATTCAAACCATGAACATCATTGAAGCAGCAATCAATAAAGGAGAGCAAGTATTAATTTTTCTCAATAGAAGAGGTTTTGCTCCATTATATGAATGTGATAATTGTGGCTGGGTTGCAAAATGTTCATCATGTGAATCAAATTTAGTATTTCATAAGTCAAAAAACAGACTAATTTGTCATAAATGTGAATCCGTTTACGGAGTAAATAAAACATGCCCAGACTGCCAATCAGATGAAATAAACACTCTTGGAACTGGCACTGAAAGAGTTGAAGAGGTGCTTAGAAGCACATTTAAAAAAGTACCTATTATTAGAATGGATTATGACTCAACAAGACTGAAAGGATCAATTGAAGCAATTTATGAAAAGGCTAATAAAAGCAAAGAGGCAATATTGGTGGGAACACAAATGCTATCTAAAGGTCATGACTTTCCTAAAGTAACGCTATGCGTAATTCTTAATGCTGATGGAGGTTTATTAAGCCCAGAAATAAATGCAATTGAAAAAATTTCACAACAATTAATTCAGGTTTCTGGTAGAGCAGGTAGAAATAATAATCTTGCAAAAGTAATTATTCAGACCAGATATCCTAATGATGAAAATCTTAAACAAATTAAAACTGGAGACTATAGGCTGGTTTCTGAGCAATGCCTTAAAACGAACAAGGCTTTGAATATGCCTCCATTCTCAACAGTTGCAATATTAAGGGCGACTTCGCCCAGTCCAGAAAGCTGCTTCAAATTTTTAGATAAGGCAAACAATCTCTTAAATGATAAGAAAAATGTTTCTGTTATTGGGCCACTCCCATCGATACCCCTAAAGGTAAAAGGGAATACAAGAAATCATTTGATTATTAAGTCAAACACGAGAACTTATTTAAATAGAGTGCTTAAGTATCTTACTAACAAAATTCAAACTTGGCCCGAAACAAAGAAAGTTAAATGGACTTATGATATCGATCCATATGACATGTCTTAGTTATCTATATTTCTATTTTAATTATTTGACCAGGAAATATGGGTTTATTTTCTAGATTATTAGTTTTGTTAATAGAATCTACCGTCACGCCAAATCTGATAGCAATCTCGGATAGCACATCACCTTCTTGAATTTCGTAATTAAGATAATTTTGATAATTTTCTAGAAGGGTGCCTGAAACTGGTGCTTCTTTGAAATAATTGTGAATACCAAGAAAAATTGACCTAGCAATCATTCTTCTTCCTGCCTTAGTTTTAAGTCTTTTTGCGTCTTCTGGATTCGTTATAAATCCAGACTCAACCAAGATAGATGGTATATCAACTGATTTAAGTACTCTAAAATCAGCATATTCAACATTTTGTTTATGAATCTTAGTGAATGGATCTCTTTTCAGCTGATCTAAAATCTTTGTACCTAATTCTTTGCTTTGATCGACCTTTTTCTTGTAGGTATTTGGATAAAGATCTCTAGCAGCATCTTCATTGAAATCGTAAGACTTTATATTTTTTATTTGAGCTTGAATCCTCTTACGCTCTTTTTCTGAAAGATTTCTAGCAACACTGCTTGAAGATTCCTCTGACCATATGAAAACTGAAGCACCTTTAACAGATGCCAGTCTGAAACCGTCTGCATGTATTGAAATAAATGCATCGGCACCAAACTTTCTTGCATTTTGGTATCTATCATTAAGACTTACAGTACTGTCATCATTTCTAATTAATACTGCTTCATAACCCTCTGTATCTCTAAGAGTTCTCTCTAACTCTTTAGCTATCAATAAAGTAATATCTTTTTCCAAAACATTGTTACTACTTACTGCTCCAGGATCTTTTCCACCATGTCCAGCATCAATTGCAACTACGATATCTCTTATGTTATTTTTTAGCTTCTTATTTTTTTTGACGTTTATCTTTAATAAAATTCCTTCATCTATTTTTTCTTGAGTTGGCTTACTCCAATTAACATATTCATATAAATCAATAACTACTCTTGTTAAGTCATCTTTTGACGAAGCCCTTATTTTCTTTATTGGATAGTTGTAGGGCTCATCAATTATTTCTTTTAAATCGCAATCATAAATATCAAAAACTAATCTCGAGGGATTATTTAGTGAATATGATTTTATTAAAGCAACTTTTTCTAACAGAAAAGATATTTCAACACTTTTATCATCTCTCTCTTTTATCTCTTTAAAAATTAATTCATTCGAATGTAAATAAGAAAAAAATAAGCAACTAAGAATGATAAATTTATGCATTGATATTAATTCCATCAAAAATATTATTTTTTACATCAATTTTTACTTCTCTCGAGTTTTCTTTATATTCAAAGCTGATTTTCATATCAAAAGGTCTGTCATTTTTAAGTCTTTCAGGCCATTCTATAATAATTATTTTTTTTGCATTTATTTTTCTGTCTAAATCAAATATTAAAATATCTTCAGCCTCTTCAGTTCGGTATAAATCTATATGAAGAAATAACATTTTATTAAATTCATATTCCTCACAAAGTGTATAGGTAGGACTTTTTACTGCTCTTTCCCATCCTGAATTTTTTAAAATAGATTTCGTTAGAAAAGTTTTGCCTGTTCCAAGATTTCCATTTAAGTGTATTTCGATTGATTCGAGACTTGACTCAAGTATTAATTTGGCAATTGATTTTCCTAAATCATTTGTTGCAGACTCATCTTTTAAAAAGATATCAAGCATTTATGAGCTCCCTTACTATTGGTATTAATGCAGATGCATTTAGACCTTTTTCTCCAATATTTTTTTTGAATACCTCTCCAGCCCTTGCATGAACTGATGTTGCTAGGAGACAGCTATCAAATGCTTTCATGCCTTGCGCAACAAATGATGAAACTAAACCGGCTAGGACATCTCCAGTTCCACCCGTTGCAAGTTCAGGGCCTCCTTCAGAGCAAACCAAAATATTTTTTTGATCGCTTGAAACAACAATTGTGTTGTAACCCTTTAATATCACATTAGCATTATATTTTTTAGATATTTCTATTGCTGAATTAGTCCTATTATTTTGAATTTGCTCAACAGTTCTATTTAAAAGCTTAGCACCTTCACCTGGATGAGGCGTGAGAATTAAATTATTAAAAAGATTTTTATTTTTTAAGCTGATTTCATTAAGAAAATTGAGTACCCCTGCATCTAAAATCACTGACTCAAATGAATTATCCATAATTACTTTTTTAAAAATCTCTTTAGACCAATTTTTATTTTCTAAACCAGGCCCAAATAACAACACTTTAATATCTTTTGGAAAAGAGGACTCATCTTCAATACCAAGGGCCATGATTTCAGGATTTCTTTTTAAACTTGCTTCAACATTTGAATTATGTGTGTGCAAATGAACAAGTCCAGTACCACTCATAAGCGCGGCTTCTGAGGACAAAATTGCTGCGCCCCCCATACCTTTTCCACCACCAATTATTAATAGTTTTCCAGAAATACCTTTATGAGACTCTTTCGATCTTTTAGGTAATTTTATGTCAATGGTGTCATAGTCGAAGAATTGCATGATCAGATTAATTTTTTTTAATTACGCCAATTCTGTCTGAATGAAATGATCCAAGATAAATTTTATCATTGAAAGGAACAGCAACAGTTGGCAAACCAAAGACCGTTTTACTAAAAGTATATTTATCCAAGGTATTCAATGTTCTCTTATCAAATTCGTATATCGAAAACGGTAAAGAACAAGCAACTCTTTCTGCACAGTCTCCAGCATCATTTGGCTGCATATCTAAAGAAGTCATCCACACAGAATCTCCTTTTATATATGGGTTATCTGGAGACTCAACAAAACTGCTAGAAATTTTAGAATTAGTAGATAAATCAAATACCGTTAATTTATCACTTTGATTATAGCTAATATAAATGAGATTATTTTTTTCATCTAGAGCAATACCATTTGGGCCGCTACCTTCTGATCCTGAAATAACGTTAAAACCAAATTTATCCCATTCTACTAAATATCCTGAATCTTTTTTCAGAATGCTATTTATAAGCCACTCATTCATCGTGATTCCTCTTTTGTACATATGGGTAGCATAAAAATTTCCATTATTTTTCATACTGATATCATTAAAATACAAATTTTTGGGAACATCTATGCATCCTCTCCAAAATAACTCCCAAGAGCCATCAATCTTTTTTAGTTCAAACATTTCCACAGACTCTTTTGGATAATGACTAATTACGCCTAACTGAAATCTGCCGTCATTTCTTTGAACAAGATCTATACCATGAGGACCATACTCGTCTTTAATTCCTCTTTCACATTTTGGATCACCCCAAATATTTTCTTCAATTGAAATTCTAGGAACAATTCTAGATTTATTTTCAATATTTAATAGCGCAAAATATCCTGGTTTAATGTCAACGTAAGGTCCTACTCCTCCCATCTCAGAAATAAACATATATTCTTCATCAGGAGTAATTACAATATCTTCGGGGTTTTTAAAACCGCAGATTAAATCAACGTATTGATCTGATTGACATGAAGAAATATCTTTTTGAGGCCCAATGTAGTCTGTAATCACTACAAAAAAAGATAAATAGAGCATAGCTAAAGAGAGCGGAATTGATATTTTGTAATAGTTATTAATGATAAAGGTAACAAATTTTTTAATTGCGGTTGGAAATAATAAGATAAGCAAACTTCTTATAACTAAAAGAATACCAAGAGAAAAAGTTATAACCATCCAGAGTCTTTCGAACCAGAATTCACTTTGAGTTCCAAAATAAATACATATGACACCCAAAATTAAAGTTGCTAATCCAACTTTTTTTAAGTGATTTGACTCTAAAATCCACTTTACAATTACACCATTAACAAATGGTTTTATTAAAATAAAAATTGAGAGAAATAGAAAAAAGAAAGAATAAAAATAATTCATCAATATTTAAAACAAACGCTTTTTGATTATATCAACAATCTCGAGAGGTTTATCTAACGGGACATGATGTGCAGCATCTTCAACTTTTTCAAAATCCATAATATCTGAATACATCTTTTTTATATTTGAGAGAATATTTCCACTCATAAGCAAACTATTTGCACCATAAATGAACAGAGCAGGGCATTCAAAAGAAAACTTATACCCAAAAAGTCTCTCAAGACTATTAAACATTAGGTCATCAAATTTCCAACGCCATCCTTCTTTGACTTCTTTCACAGAATATTCAGCAATATATCTTAGGTACCAAGAATTTAAGCATTCCTGCTTTGGCATAAGTCTAAATCTCTCTAAAATTGCTTTTTTTTCAGGATAGAACTTAATTTTTCGTAAGGGACCACCTTCGTGCTGAGAAGGATCGTAATCTGGAGGCCTAATAAATGTATCTATCATTACAAGGCTGTTCACTAGATCTTTACTTTCTGATGCAACATATGCAGCAACCTGACCGCCGAGAGAATGTCCTACAATATATATATTATCTATTTTTTTGTTATCTTTTTCCTTTTCAATTATTGAAAAGATACATTTCCCAAAATCTTTGATGCTATAGGTATCCCTAAACTCTGAATTACCCATTCCAGGCAGATCTACTGCAACAACATTTGATACATCTAAAAAATGTGGTGCGATTGGATCCCACCATTTTTTATGCGCACCTGTTCCATGAATAAGAATCAAAAGGTTATTTGAATTATTCTCAGCATCCCATCTCGAGTACGAAATTTTTCCTTTTTTATCATCAACATATAAATCAGCTGCTTTTATTTCAATTGATTCTAAAAACCAACAAGGAGCATCTGATATATCATTAATAAGATTGTCAGTAATTGTCATAAGCAGTATTCTAAGCTATATCAATAGCATTTATGAATAATAATTTAATTCCAGCTGCAACTGTTCTCGTTTTAAAAGATTCAGATATTGGAATGGAAGTTCTGATGGTGAAGAGATCTAAAAGACCTCCATTTGAAAATTTATATGTTTTTCCTGGTGGGAAAATAGATGAACATGATTATTCTAATAGCTATGAAACGCATTGTGAAAATCTAAATGATGAATTAGCATCGGCAAAACTAGGCCTAGAAAGAGGTGGTTTGGGATATTGGATAGCATGTATTAGAGAGTGTTTTGAAGAGGTTGGTATCTTAATGGCTCGAAAAAAGTCTGGAGATTATCTGAATCTTATCGGCGAGGACAAAAAGAAATTTGATAATTACAGAGATAAACTTATAAAAAATGAGATCAGTCTTTCTGAAATTTGTTTAAAGGAGGAACTATTATTAACTACTGATAATATTGCACCACTTTCACATTGGATTACACCAAACATAGAAGCAAAAAGATTTGATACGAGATTTTTTATAGCATATTTGCCAGAAAATCAGACTGTAAGTCATGACGGACAAGAACTAACTCAAAGTTTATGGATAAGCCCCAGTAATGCTGTTGAAAAAGCCTTTTCAGGTGAGTTACAAATGATAATGCCAACAATCAAAAATCTTCAAACTTGTATGGATTTTTCCAATGCAAAAGATATGCTCTATTATCAAAGTAAATTGAATAAAGATGATATACCCCCAATACTTCCGAAGTTTTTCAAGGAAAATGGTAATTGGGTTGGGTTACTGCCTGGTGACGAAGGATATGATGACCACTGATGATTGAAATACTAAAAAAAATTACAGCACCGAATGGAGGTATCTTTACAGGACAAGGTACTAATACATATTTAATTGGCATAGAAGACATAACATTGGTAGATCCTGGGCCAAATATTGCTGAACATATTGATAAGATAATTCTTCATGGCAAAGGAAAAATAAATCGAATACTTGTAACGCATACTCACAAGGATCATTCACCAGCAGCTCTTCCAATTGCGAATAAATTAGGTATCCCAATGTTTGGAAGATTAGTTGATGGAGATTCTGAATGGGAAGATGAAACTTTCGTACCCGATGAAGTTCTAAATCATAATGATAAAGTGGAAACTGACGAGTACTCGATAGAGGTTATTCATACTCCAGGCCATGCAAGCAATCATCTATGTTTTTACCTAAGAGAATACAAATGTTTATTAACTGGAGATCATATAATGGATGGATCTACGGTTGTTATTGCTCCTCCTGATGGAAGCATGCGTGCTTACTTGAACTCCTTAGAACTTCTGAAAAACTATGACATAGAACAATTTGCTCCTGGACATGGGAATTTTATGAATGATCCTAATAAAACAATTGATTCTATATCAAGACATAGGTTAGCTAGAGAATCAAAAGTTCTCAGAAACATCGAATCTCATGGAAACTTAAATTTAGAAGGTCTATTGCCTCATGTTTATTCTGATGTTCCTGAACAGCTTTTTCCAATTGCAAAAATGAGTTTACTAGCGCATTTAATTAAATTAGTTGAAGATAAAAAAGTTGTATGTGTTGATGATTTCTATTCTTTGACTTGATCTTTCTTTTTAATAATTTTTTCAAGCCTTTCTAGATCAAATTCCTCGGAGTCTTTAGAGATTACTATAGATTCTTTTTCATCTTTCCTTTTTTTATCAATATCAATTTCTAGTTTTATATCTTTAGGCTTTTTAGCTCCTTCAAGTGTCACTTTTTTCATTTCAGACTCCATACAATCATTTGCATCAGTCACCTCTTTTGTTCGCTGATTTTTCTTATCAAATGTGATTGGGATGGGTTGATTATGAGCTGGAGTTTGAAGGCAAGTAATAGATGCTCTTCCGACAACTGGATCATTAGCAATTATATCTGCATATGCACCATCTTTAGGCACCGCCCTGCAACTTGAAAGGATTATTATTGATAGAACTAAAAATATTATTCTCATAAACTCTGTTTATTTTCAATCAGGTTATCAACGACTGCTGGTTCTGCAAGTGTTGTAGTATCTCCTAGATTATTAAAATCTCCCTCTGCAATCTTCCTCAAAATTCTTCTCATGATTTTGCCTGATCTAGTTTTTGGAAGAGCGGGAGCATGTTGCAATAAATCTGGTTTTGCGATTGGACCAATTTCTTTAGAAACAAATTTTACTAACTCATTTCTGAGATCATCACTAAATATTTCTCCAGTCATAAGGGTGACATAAGCATAAATTCCTTGACCTTTGATGGGATGTTCAATTCCAACTACTGCAGCCTCCGCAACCTTTTTATGAAGAACGAGTGCGCTTTCAATTTCTGCCGTACCAAGCCTATGTCCAGAAACATTCAAGACATCATCAACTCGACCTGTAATCCAAAAATATCCATCCTTATCTCTTCGGGCGCCATCACCTGTAAAATAAATATCAGGATATGTTTCAAAATATGTAGATATCATCCTTTCATGATTGCCGAAGACTGTTCTAATTTGACTTGGCCAAGATTTTTCAATTACTAAGTTACCAGAATTTTCACCCTGCATTAAATTTCCTTTTTCATCATAAAGAGCAGGCTTTACTCCAAAAAAGGGTAGTGTTGCTGATCCTGGTTTAGTGTCAGTCACGCCAGCAATTGGCGATATTAAAACAGAACCTGTTTCTGTTTGCCACCATGTATCTATTACATCACATGAACTTTTTCCTACAACCTCGTAATACCATTGCCAAGCTTCTGGATTTATTGGCTCACCTACTGTGCCTAAAACTCTTAGACTATTTCTATTTGTTTTTAATACAGGCTCATCTCCTTGAGCCATCAAAGCTCTTATTGCTGTTGGAGCTGTATAAAAAATACTCACATTATATTTATCACATATTTGCCAACATCTTGAAGAGTCTGGATATGTTGGTACACCCTCAAACATAATGGTTGTAGATCCATTTGATAGAGGACCATAAAGAATATATGTATGTCCTGTTATCCATCCTACATCTGCAGTACACCAATATACGTCTGAAGAATTTATACCAAACATATATTTGAAACTTATGTGTGCTCCAAAAAGATATCCTGCGGTAGTATGAAGAACGCCTTTTGGTTTTCCAGTTGAGCCCGATGTATATAGAACAAATAATGGATCTTCAGAATCCATTGGTTCAGCATCACAGACTCCGGAAACAGTATTTTTTTGATCGTGATACCAAATATCTCTTGCTTTATTCCAACCTATTTCACCACCTGTTCTTTTTACCACCAAAGTATTCTTAATATTTGGACATTTTTGAAGCGCCTCATCTACATTTGCCTTAAGTGGCACTATCTTGCCCCCCCTAATTCCTTCATCAGCAGTAACAACTAATTCGCAATCAGCATCTAATATCCTATCTTTTAATGATTCAGGTGAAAATCCACCGAAAACCACGGAGTGAATTGCTCCAATTCTTGTACAAGCAAGCATAGCAAAAGCAGCCTCAGGAATCATCGGCATATATAAGCAAACTCTTGACCCTTTTTTTATTCCAAGTGATTTAAGGACATTAGCAAAAATGCAGACTTCAAGGTGTAAGTCATTATATGAAAATTCTTTTGATTCACTTGGATCATCACCCTCCCAAATTAAAGCCACTTTTTCTGCTTTATCAACCAGATGACGGTCAATACAATTTAAACTAACATTTGTTTTGCCACCCTCAAACCATTTTGCATCAGTAAATTTTCCATTGTGATAACTATCAAAATCCTCTATCCATGTAATATTCTCATTAGCTAGTTTCGTAAAAAATTTTTTAGGATTCTCTATAGATTCTTTATAAAGAGTTTTATATTCATCAATGTTAGAAATATGCGGATTAGTAGATTGAGGACTAATAATTTTTTCAGACACTTTAAGACTTAAATTATGGAAGGCTGAGGGTTCACAAAATTAATACCCTTAGGATTTGACATGATCATTGTTACTAGATTTTCGTAGTCAGATTCATTTGACTCAAGATCTATATCAGATGCATTGATTATTAGTAGGGGAGCTGATTTGTAATCAAGAAAAAACCTTGAGTATGCATCATTTAATTTCTCAAGATACTCAAGTGTTAAATATTGCTCATTAATGTTGCCCCTTTTTGTAATTCTTTCTTTAAGAATTTCAATAGGCGCTTGAAGATAAATTACCAAATCAGGCGTTGGAGCATCAATTGTTATATGCTCATATACTTTATTATATAAACCTAACTCTTCATTGGAGAGGGTAACTTCTGCAAACAATCTGTCCTTCTCTATAAGAAAATCAGCAACACGAACGTTTTCAAACAAGCTCCTTTGTTTTAGATCCTGAATCTGTTGCATCCTTTGAAAAAGGAAAAATAATTGAGTTGCAAGTGCTGACTGTTCTGGGTTCCTGTAAAAGTTTTTAAGAAATGGGTTCTCAGCAGGCTGTTCTAGGAATGCATCGTAATTAAAAGTTTTGGCAATTTTGTTTGCTAATGTAGTTTTTCCAACACCAATGGGACCTTCTATGGCAATGTATTTTGGCAGAGGTACTTCGTTTAGAGCTGGTTTCATAAATTAATCTAATAATAGATTATATTAACTCTTCTGTGAAACCAAATTTTTTATAAGATTCTTTGTCGTTAAGTTCTTTTAATTCAGATATAAGAGACTTTTGATGCAAGCGATCATTTTTTTGAAACTTAGTCCACCAATTACCTAAATTACTATTGCAATTTGAAGCCCTTTCTCTAATAAGCAAAAAATCATATGCTGCTCTAAATCTTGGATGATTAAGGGTTTTATATGGTTGCTTTCCAATTCTACTGTGAAGCTTTAGCTGAAGAACCCAGATATCTTTAATATAAGTATGAAATTTTCTTGGTATAGCAGTAATTTTTTGCTGACTTTTTAATACTTGATCCATAGACCTAAAAAATTTACGTAGATTTATTTCGCCACCTTTTGAGGATTTTTTTATAAGTTCAGGCCACAACATTGCCGCAATTAAAAAACCTGGAGTAACAGATTTATTTTTTTTAACTCTGTTATCGGTATTTCTTAATGCTTCATTAATCAGCTGGTCAGAAAAAGCATTTTCATTAGGGTTTGTAATAATCAAATATCTGTTAAGCCCAAAAGATACTAATTTTCGAAAGTTTTTTTCAGCTAAACCACTTAAAAAGATTTTACAAAATTCGTCAAAAATTCTTGCATTTGAAATATTTGAAAGCAGATGGCCTTTTTTATAGATCGCATCTTTAATATTACTGTCTATTTTAAAATTTAATTTGTTACTAAATCTTATTGCTCTGAGACTTCTGACTGGATCTTCAGAAAATCTTTTTGATGGATCACCAATAGAAACAATTTTTTTGTCACGAATATGTTTTACTCCAGAATTATGATCTTCAATTTTTCCAGAGGTGGGACAATAATAAAGAGCATTTATAGTAAAGTCTCTTCGAAATGTGTCTTGTTCTAGAGTACCCCAAATATTGTCTCTTAAAATTTTTCCAGATTGGTCTTTGACAAGATTACCTTCTTTGTCGTGGTCATCTCCCGATCTAAAAGTCGCAACTTCTATTAATTCAGATCTATTGAATATGTGAACTAACTTAAATCTTCTACCAATAATTCTGGATGCTTTGAATATTTTTCTAATTTCGTTTGGCGTTGCATTTGTCGCTATATCAAAATCTTTAGGAACAATGCTACAAAGAAGGTCTCGAACACATCCTCCTACTAAAAATGCTTGGTAATTATTTTTTTGAAGTTCTTCTACAATAGATATTGCAAATTTACTTATGTTTTTATTATCTATCAAATTTTTTTAGATCAGAGCAACAACTATCCACTTAGTTGCTTCTCTTTAATTTCATCTAATGTTTTACAATGAATACAGTGTGTCGCTGTTGGACGAGCCTCAAGTCTTTTAATTCCAATCTCATCACCGCATGACTCACACCATCCATAATCATCTTGTTTAATCTGTTCAATTGAAACAGCTATTTTATTAATTAATTTTCTTTCCCTATCTCTAGTTCGAAGCTCAAAAGCAAATTCTTCTTCTTGCGATGCTCTATCAATGGGGTCGGCATAAGTCTCACCTTTTGTTTTTAGGTGGTCGAAAGTTTTTTGCATTTCTTCTTTTAAATGTTCTTTCCATAAAAGTAGAACCGCTATGAAATGCTTCTTCATTGCAGCACTCATATATTTTTCATTTTTTTTCGGCTTGTAGGGCGCAATTTTAGATTTATTATTAGCTATCGTTGCAACAGTTTTCTTTTTATTTATTTTTTTAACGTTAGAGACTTTTTTAACAACTTTTTTAATTGTTGATTTTTTTGCAACAGTTTTTTTAGCTTTTTTTACCGTTGTTATTTTCTTTGTAGCTTTTTTTACAGGCATATTATTATTAGAAATTTTTTAGGGTGGAGAAAATATCAGATACTAAGGAAATATGCTAGCTTTTTCTCAATTTATTTGAAACTGCAGCATAACCATCAGGTGTAAGTCTTGGTCCAAAAGTCTCAACTACTTTTGAAGAAGCATAGTTACTAAACTCTGCACACTCTTGAAGACTATGTCCTTTTAAATATGCATGCATAAATGACCCAGCATACATATCTCCAGCCCCATTTGTATCTACAGGCGTAATGGATATCGCAGGTGAAAATATTTCTTGCCCATCTTTGATGATAATACTTCCCTCAGAACCCTTTGTAATAGCTATCATATAGGATTGGTTTTTATAAAAATCAATTGCTTTTTCTAGATTTTCTGTACCTGCAAAAGCTACTGCCTCATCATCATTGCAAAATATCATATCAATACCGAAAGATTCGATTTCTTTAAACTTATCTTTGAAGCCATTTACGATTCCTGCATCAGACAAAGAAAGTGCCTTTAAGGTGTCTCCGCCAATGTTTTCTAAAACAGAAGTGACTGCGCTAAAGTTTTCATCACTTGTTACCATATATCCTTCGATGTAAAAAATTTTAGAATTTTGCACGGCATCATAATCAATATCTTTTGGTCCAAGAAAAGCACTTATTCCTAACATACTACTCATTGTTCTTTTGGCATCAGGAGTGACAAAAATTAAGCACTTTCCTGTTGGCAAATCTGATTCTTCTTTGCTCACTCCTATGTGCTTTACTCCTGCAATTTGAAGGCTTTCTAAATATTTATTTCCATCTTTATCATCTGCAACTCTACATACATGATGGCAATTCGAACCATAATTAGCAGCTGCAACAAGTGAGTTTGTAGCTGAGCCACCACAATCAGAAACAGATTCTGCACCCATTTCTTCAAGTTTTTTTATAATAGGCGCATGTTCCTCAGGAGTAGCTAATGTCATAGAATCAGCTTCAAGACCAATTTCAGATAAAAATTCATGATCAACCATGTATTGTGTGTCCACTAAGGCATTACCTAGAGCGCTGATATCATATTTCATATTTATATTCCTTCATTTAGAATTTTATTTACTACTTTAATTGTATTATTTATTTCTTTATTAGTATGCTTTGATGAAATAAAACCTGCTTCAAATTTTGATGGAGCAAAGTAAATACCATTTTTGATACAAGCATTTAAAAAACTTTTAAAATGTTCGTCATTTGTCGCAACAACATCTTTAAAATTTTTAGGTAGTTTGTTTGAAAAAAAGAAGCCAAACATCCCACCAATTTGATTTGTTGAAAAAGGAATATTTTTTCTATTAAACATTTCTTTCATTTCTGAGAGTAGTTTTTTAGCTTTATCTTCTAGCAAGTTATAAGGATTACTTTTTATTAACATTTTTATCAATTCTTGACCAGCAGCCATTGCCAATGGATTTCCGGATAAAGTTCCTGCCTGATATACTGGCCCATTTGGTGCAAGGCAATCCATAATTTCTTTTTTTCCTCCAAATGCTCCAACGGGCAATCCACCGCCTATAACTTTCCCAAGTGCAGTTATATCTGGCTTGATTCCGTAAATTTCTTGAGCTCCACCAAGAGAGACTCTGAAGCCAGTCATTACTTCATCAAAAATCAAAATTGAATTATTTTCTTTTGTTTTTTTCTTCAGTAACTTTAAAAATGATTTTTTTGCTGGAACAAAACCCATATTCCCTGCAATTGGTTCAATAATTACTGCTGCTAGATCATTTTTTACTTTTTCATACGATTTTAAAAATGCATCTTCATTATTAAATTCACAACTAATGGTTTGTTTTGCCAATTGAGAGGGCACTCCAGGTGAGTCTGGCAAACCAAATGTTGATACTCCAGATCCTGCTTTAACTAAAAGTGAATCTACATGCCCATGGTAGCAACCATCAAATTTAATTATTTTGTTTTTACCTGTATATCCTCTGGCCAATCTAATAGCGCTCATAGTTGCTTCAGTACCTGAATTGACCATTCTAATTCTTTCAATTGATGGCATACACTTTTTTATCAGTTCTGCTGTCTTAGATTCCAAACTTGTAGGAGCTCCATAACTTGTGCCCAGTTCAAGTTGTTTTGATATAGCTTTGATTATATTTGGATTTGAATGACCCATGATCATCGGGCCCCACGAACCTATGTAATCTATATATTGATTGTTGTCTGCATCAAAAACATATGCACCTTTTGCTTTTTTAAAAAAAATAGGATTACCACCTATATTTTTAAATGCTCTCACAGGTGAATTTACCCCACCTGGCATATGCAACTTAGCTTCTTCGAAGAGCTGCATGGATTTTTTAATTTTATTCATTATTTAATTTTATTTGCAAAGCTTTTAACTCTCTCCCAATCTGTAAATTCATATGTTTGAGATGTATCTGTTGGGCCATTTGTGATCCACATGATAAATTTTATTGCGTATTTATCAAGAAATTTATATCTTGGATAGTCAATTTTTCCAGCAAATACGTCAATGTTTTTCGGAATCCAGCTTGTGCTATTCAAAAATTTTATAACGTAGGGATTAGTTTCTGCGGTATTTTTTTCATTCTTCCTAGCAACAACATTAACTGAAAAGAAAGCATTGTCCTTACTTTCAATTAAATTTTGATTTTTTTTGATAAAATCAAAAAGATCTTTTCTATATGTGCCATATCTTATACTCGCACCAATTATGATTTTTTGATATTTTTCAAGATCGGGTAATTCATCAAGTGAAATAACATCAATATTTTCATCCAAATAGTTGGCGATATATTCACATATTTCTCTGGTGTGTCCATCAACAGATGAGAATACAATAATAGATTTTCGCATTTGTAAGTATTATATTTTATGGTTGCTTGAAAAATTTTTTTTTAAGCATAACTATATTTTATACTGATATTAAAATTATAATGTTTTGATATGAAAAAATTTTTATTGTTATCAAATGTTTTTTTTATTTTTGCGATACATGCTGAAGTAAAAATAGAAGACTGTGCCTCAATCGAGTCTGATGTAAAAAGGCTCGCTTGTTATGATTATTTAGTTACGGGGATTTCTAAAACGTCGAATGAACTTGTAGAAGCTTCAAAAGAGAATCAAGGCACATCTGCTGAAACTATAGATAGTGGATCATCTAATTTCGGATTATCAAAAAAGAAAATTGAGGAATCAGGAGCAGTAGTTACTAAAAATTCTTTAGCTTCTTCAATATCTTCAATATCAAAAACATTCGGTGGTAAAACCCGCTTCAAATTATCAAACAATCAGTTATGGGAATCTCAAGCAGTTCTATCATCCATAAAGTCTAATAATTTTAGAACCAAGAACCAAGTTATCATTGAAGAAGCAAATATGGGTGGTTTCTGGATGATCAACAAGGTTTCAAATGTGAAGATAAAAGTAAAGAGGATATCCTAATGTCGGATAATGTTCTCCAATCTCTTAACCTAACAGAAAACGCTTTAGCAAGAATCGCAAACGTTATGAATGCGAATAAAGAACTAGGAACAAAATTTAGGGTATATGTTACCGGAGGAGGTTGCTCAGGCTTTCAATATGGCTTTAAATTCGACTCAGAAATTGCCTTTGATGACGACGTAATTGATTTTGATAAGTTTTCAGTTTTACTTGATTCAATGTCTTATCCATATTTGTATGGATCAACATTAGATTTCATTGAGGATTTATCAGGCTCAAAGTTTGTTATTAAGAATCCAAATGCAAAAACCACATGCGGATGTGGAGAATCTTTCACTATTTAGGTGAAAAAATTTCTCCTAAATTTTTATAAGCGAGATAAGCAAAACCTGCTGCTTCAACATACTTAGAGTCTATTTCGTTATCTGTCGTCCTAACATCGCAATTTAATTTTTCTTCTATTACTTGCATTAAATAAGTATTTTTCGTCCCACCTCCATGAAAAATCACCTCTCTAGGAGATCCACAAAATTTATAGAATTCTTGAATTTTAAATGCTGTGAATTCAATTAATGTTCGTAATAAATCCTCTACACAAACGTCACTGATAGATTCGTCCATCAATCTGTAATAATCATTTTTATCGTCAGCTCTTGGATAGTCCATATCCTTTGTGCCTGATAAAAACTTTTTTAATAATGCATGTTCAATTTTCCCTGTAGCTGCGATTTTTCCCTTATCATCAAACGGCATATTTAAAAAATTTTCACAACATAGATCTAGCAAGCAATTACCTGGTCCCACATCAGACGCAACAGATATTTGATTTTGATTCAGATGAGTGCCATTTGATATCCCCCCTATATTAAATACTATTCTATTAAGGCTCTTTCTCGCATATAGGTATTTATGGAACATTGGTATTAATGGAGCACCCATTCCACCTTTTTTTATATCGTAATTACGAAAATCAGCACAAATATTCATACCTGAAATATTTGCAATTTCTTGGTAATTTCCTATTTGATAACTTTTTTCATATGTATGAAATACTGTTTGGCCTGATAAAGCCACTAGATTTATATCTTCTTTTTTTATAATGGATTTTGATACGAGTCGATCTAATAATTCTATCGTTTTAAAATTAAGGACATTCTCAACCTCAAGTAAGTCTGGAGATTCGCTGGAGGTTTTATAACCAGCCTTTATGCAATCTTCATATTTTTTTTTATAGTTTTTTCCTAACTCGATGCTTTCTTTTTCTAAAAGTTGAAAATTTTCATCAAAACTGACAATGCAGCCATCTAATGAATCTGCACTTGTCCCAGTCATTACTCCTATGTAAAGATTACGCATTATTCTTGGAATTATATTCTTTTTGTTTTTGAAGGCTGCTTTGCAAAGCAGAAATAAATTCGTTAAATTCATCAGGATTAACTGGTTTTGCTGAGGGAAGTTGAACTTTAACTGGATCAGTTCTCTTTGTGCCTTGCCAAAATTCAAAATGTAAATGTGGGCCAGTAGCCCTTCCTGAATCACCAACATATGCGATTATTTCGCCTTGTTTTACTTTTGATCCTACTTGAGACCTCTTATTAAATTTTTCTAAATGAGCATATAAAGTTTTTATATTTCCTCCGTGTTTAATTTCAACAGTTCTTCCGTAACCGCCTTTATATCCAACATAGGAAATGACGCCATCACCTGAAGCCTGAACAGGTGTATTTCTTTTTGCAGCATAATCGACTCCATTGTGAGCTTTTATTTTATGAAGAATTGGATGCATTCTATTAGGGTTAAAATGTGAGCTAATATAGGCGAAATCTAAAGGAGCTCTTAAAAATGCTTTTTTTACATTTTCTCCCTTTTCATTAAAGTATTGTTTGCCCTGTGCCTTATCAATAAATCTTTGTGCTACATATCGCTCATTATTATTTATAAATTCTGCGTAAATAATGTCACCTGAATCTATCTTTTCACCTTCAGAATATTCAGTTTCAAAAATTACAGAAAATTGATCTCCTCTTCTGACATCAAAAATGAAATCAACATCCCAACCAAAAATATATGCAAAGTCCATAATAATACTGTCTGGTATGCCTTGTTTTAAAGCATCAATATAAAATGATGTTGATATTAGCCCAGTACCAAATGATTCAATCGTTTGAGTATTTTTCTTCAATTTTGAGATAGAGATCTCATCATTAATTTCTATAAGAATCGAATTTATTTTATCTTTTTTAATTTCAATACTATCTAATATTTCGCCATAGTAATTAAACTCCATTATGTCTTCAGGATTTATAGTTGAGAGAATATTTTTTTTATCAGCATTAAAAATTTTATAAGCAGTATTTAAGGGAACTTTTTTTTCTTCAAATATGACTGATAAACTTTCACCTTTTTCAACCTTATGCATTGTCTTATTTTTTATTTTTGGAAGCTTTTCATCAAAATTTTCCGAAATAGTTACATCCTCAATTGGCAAAGGTTTATTTAGGACAGAGTCTGTGTAGATAAGCAAAATGAAAATTATAGAAATTAAGAAACATGAAAGAACAAGCTTTACTGGCGAGTTTTTAAAACCGATCATATATCTTCTTGCATATTTAACAATTCAGTATTTCCTCCAAAAGCAACCGAATTCTTTGAAACTACTTTTTCATTTAAGAATTGTAATAAATAGTTTGGACCCCCGGCTTTAAAGCCGCTTCCAGATAAACCCAGACCACCAAAAGGTTGTGAACCAACAACAGCTCCAACCATATCTCTATTTATATATATGTTTCCTACATTAGACTGTTCACCTATAAAATCAGCCCTTGATTCTATTCTTGAATGAATGCCCATGGTTAAACCATAACCACTATTATTAATTTGGTTAATTAGTTTATCCATTTCATTAAATTCATATTTCAAAACGTGCAGGATCGGTCCAAATTGCTCTTCTTTAATATCAGAAATTAAACCGATTTCTATAAGTGTTGGAGGAATATATTTTTCTTTTAAGCTAGATTCGCACTGAAATACACTCATATTTTTTTCTTTACAATTTTCAATATATTGGCTCAATTTTTTATGTGCTTTGCTATTTATAATTGGACCAATGTCTGTAGAAAAATTATTTGGGTCACCAATTTCTTGAGTAATCATATTACCTTTGATCATCTCAATTAAGTCATCATAAATTTCTTCCTGTATACATAAAACACGCAATGCTGAACATCGTTGACCTGAACTATCAAATGCTGATCGAATAACGTCATCAGTGACCTGCTCCAATAGAGCACTTGAATCGACAATCATTACATTAATCCCGCCGGTCTCTGCAATTAGTGGTGTTATCTCATTTTGACTATCTATTAAGTTTTTTTGTATTTTTTTTGCTGTCGGCAGTGATCCTGTAAATGCGACACCATGAATATTAGGTATTTTTGTCAAAACATCTCCATACATTCCATCTCCAAGTATTAGTTGAAGAGCGGAGAGAGGCACGCCGTTTTCATGAAATTTCTTAATTACCAAGTACCCTAGTATTGATGTATTTTCAGAAGGTTTGACAATAACATTATTACCACATGCAAGTGCAGCAGAAATCTGCCCGGTTAGAATAGCTACAGGAAAATTCCAGGGACTTATGCATAAAAATCTTCCTTTTGGAGAATATGAAATATTATTCTTTTCTCCAGTTGGCCCCTCTAGAAATGCTTTAGAGTCTATTGTTTTAATTTGCTCAGAATAGTACCTCAAAAAATCTATGGCTTCTCTGATTTCATCTATTGCATTCTGAAGTGTTTTTCCTGCCTCGTTTATTAAAAAATAAATTAACTCATATGGTTCTTTTTCAATGTCATCGGCTATGTTTGATAAAATTTTTGATCTTTCTTCAACTGACTTTTTGCTCCATGTCTTATCATCATCTTTTTCCAAAATGTTTTTTATGAACATTGGATCATCAAAAACAACTGAACCAATTTCTGAGCCAGTAGATATAGAGAGGACTTTTTGAGATACCGATTTTTCATTCTGTCTTCCAACATATATGGATTCTGCAGAAATCTTTTTAGAAACAAAAGTATTTAGATCTTTTTCAAGTTCTTGAAGATTATAGTTTTCTGAAATATCAAAACCTGAAGAGTTTTTTCGTTTTTCAAAAATTTCTTTTGGCAACGGTATATCTTTTGTTTCTTTTTTGATTCTGAGCGCAGGATTTTCAGCTAACCAAGCTGCATCTGTTTCAGGATCTAACAGCCTATTAATAAATGAGCTATTTGCTCCGTTTTCAAGCAGACGTCGAACCAGATATGGTAATAGATCTTTGTAGCTACCAATAGGAGCATATATCGATGGTTTCTTTTTTAAATTTATGACTTCAGCTGCACTTTTATATAGAAGCTCTCCCATCCCATATAGTCTCTGGAATTCGTACTCCTTATTTTTTGCAAGATGATAGATTGATGCAATAGTATGCGCGTTGTGAGTCGCAAACTTTGCATATATCTTCTCATTCTTGAGAATCTCTTGAGCACACGTAAGAAAGGAAATATCAGTTATTGATTTTTTTGAAAATACTGGATAACCATCATACCCTGAAACTTGCGCATGTTTTATTTCATAATCCCAGTAAGCTCCCTTAACTAAACGCAAGTGCATTTTTTCTCTTTTCTTTAAAATTTGATTTAACCAGTGAATAACATCAATTGACCTTTTTCCGTATGCCTGCAGAGCAATGCCGAAGCCAGGCCAATTTTGCAACTTTTTGTTTAAAGCAAGATTTTCAATTATTTGAAGACTCAAAGAAAGTCTGTCTTGCTCCTCAGCATCAATTGTAATTTCAACATCTTTAGAACGAGCAAAGCTCACAAGGTCGATTAATTTTGGAATTAGCTCTTTTTCAAGATCTTTTATTTTTCTCATCTCGTAGCGAGGATGAAGTGCTGAAATTTTAATTGAGACGCCATTATTTAGATTTTTTATCAGATTTAACTTTCCAACCTGATCAATAGCATCCATATAGGAATTGAAATAGTTTTCTGCTTGATCCATTGTTCTTGCAGCTTCACCAAGCATGTCAAAAGAAAAAGTATCCGTTTCAAGATTTGAAAGTTTTTCGATATCCTGAAAATCTCTTCCTATTACAAATTCCTGACTTAATATTTGCATGGCAGTTAAAACCGCCTGTCTTATTGGCAATTCACCTGATTTAGATATTAACGTTGATAAAAAACTATTAGGATCGTTTGACCACTCTGAAGGAGTTGAAACAACTTTGCCCGCCAAGAGAAGTCCCCATGTAGACGCATTTACAAATATACTGTCTGCTTTATTTAGATGATTGATCCAGCTTCCCTCAGATAATTTTTCAGAAATTATTAAATCTCTCGTTTTTTTATCAGGTATCCTCAAAACAGATTCTGCGAGACACATAAGAGCAACACCTTCTTGATTGTCTAATCCATATTCATTCAAAAATGCATCTAGCATTGTTCTATCACTTTTATTTTTTCGGCATAGCTCAATTATTGAAGTAGCGTTGGCACTTATTGATTTTTCCTCTAAAAATTTTGATCTATCTAAAAGACCATCAAGTAATTCCTTCTCACACTGGAATTTATTTTTTGTACTTAACATAGCCATTATTTTAATCGTTAGTGATTAACTAGCAACATTGTGATTCTATTAATCATTCAAAAATACTATGATAGTAATATGAAAGAGGCATTAAAGCTCATAAAAAGAGGAACTGATGAGGTTTTAACAGAATCGGATTTAAAAAAGAAACTTAAGTCAGGAAGACAGCTTATTGTAAAAGCTGGATTTGATCCAACGGCGCCAGATTTACATCTAGGCCACACTGTCTTATTGAATAAGATGAGACATTTTCAAGATTTAGGACATAAGGTTGTTTTTTTAATTGGAGATTTTACTGGTCGAATTGGTGATCCATCTGGCACAAATAAAACCAGACCAACGCTAGATGCAAAAGACTTAGAAAAAAATGCCAAAACCTATGAAAAGCAAGTTTTTAAAATTCTCAAAAAAGATCTTACCGAAGTGCGTTTTAATTCTGAGTGGTGCGAAAAATTAGGAGCCGATGGATTAATTCGTCTGGCATCTAAATATAATGTTGCAAGAATGTTAGAACGGGATGATTTTAGTAAAAGATTTTCATCAAATAAAAGCATAGCAATTCATGAATTTTTATATCCATTGGTTCAAGGATATGATTCTGTAGAGTTAAAGGCAGATATAGAACTTGGTGGGACTGACCAAAAATTTAATTTACTAGTAGGAAGAGAGCTTCAAAGAGATTACGAGCAAGAGCCTCAAGTGGTAATCACTGTTCCTATATTGGAGGGCCTAGACGGAGTTAAAAAGATGTCTAAATCGCTAAATAATTTTGTTGCCATTGATGAAGAGCCTCAGGAAATGTTTGGAAAGATAATGTCAATTTCAGATGATCTAATGTGGAGATGGTTTGAATTATTAAGTTTTATGCCTGAAGAAAAAATTGAAAAGTTAAAAAAAGAAATGAAAGATGGCAAAAATCCAAGAGATATAAAATTTTTATTAGCTGAGGAATTAGTTGATAGATTTCATAAAAATGGTGATGGACAAAAGTGTAAAGAATCTTTTCTGAAAAGATTTCAAAAAGGCCAAATACCAGATGATATAAAGTCAGTAGAAATAAAAATAGATGGAGATTCAATTTTGCTAGTAAACCTTTTAAAAGAGGTTGATATGATTTCGAGTATTTCAGAGGGTAACAGGTTGGTTAGCCAAGGTGGAATTAAAATAAATTCTGAGAAAGTAGAAGATCCAAAGTTAGAGATACGCAAAAATTCTGAAAATATTTATCAGGTAGGTAAGAGAAAATTTTTAAAAGTAAAAGTCTAACCATGAAGTATTTATATTTATTTTTTTCGTTATTTATTATCAGCGCATGCGTTCAAGATAGTCCTAATATTAAACAAATAGAAAATTTACAGTTCTTTATCGATAACAAAAAAGATGACAGCATAATTGAAATAGAAAAAGGCCTTCAATATTCTGTATTAGAGAGTGGTGATCCTAAAGGCCTAAGCCCATCTATGAATCAGATAATTACCGCACATTTTCATGGCACACTTACAAATGGAGAAGTATTCTGGACATCACTTGAGACTGAGCCTTTAGAGATAGAGTTATCAAAATTAATTGAAGGCTGCCAAAAAGTTATTTCCTTAATGAAAGAAGGTGATAAATGGCGAGTATTTATAGATCCAACAATGGCATACGGAGAAGAAGGTCGACCTGGCATTCCTTCAAATTCTATTTTAATTTTTGAGATTGAGCTTCTAGCAATCGACGCTTAAGAATGGTGGGCCTGGGAAGACTCGAACTTCCGACCTCTCGATTATCAGTCGAACGCTCTAACCAAAACTGAGCTACAGGCCCTATAAACGAATGAGCATTCTACCTTTGAATTATAGTTTCGACAATTAATCTAATTAACTTTTAAAGATTTATAGAGAGTGTAATAAATATATCCCAAAGGAATAATTAATATATATTCTGTACAGGCAAGCATTACCGTTTGAATAATACCTTCTGGGACTATGCTCGAAATAGAAAGAGCAGATAATAACGTTAGCGAAATAAAGACTAAAGTAAACATAAAAAGTTTAGATCCATACTCATCTGTGTTCTCCCAAGATGAACTTATGGATTGAGAGACTTTTTGATTTTCCAGCATTATATAAAATGGAAATAAAGCAAGCCTCGCAGTAATATAAATACCAGGAAGAATTAACAATAAATAACCAAGGGCTGAAACAATAGTTACCAGAATAAAGGTACCAAATAATGGAAAGAATTTAGCTAATCCAGCTTGTAGTGCTCCAATTGGATTAATCTCTTTTTTACTATCAATAGCCATATAACTCAGATAAAGACCACCAAGAAACGCCATTTGAAGAACTAGGCCCGTAATTGATACTAATCCAATTACAGCAGAGTTAGAGCTTAAAAACTCCATAAAATCTTCAGGCTGTGTCATATCACCCAATGGTATTAATAAATAACCGACAGTCGATTCAATAGCTATCAGCGGGAGAGCTAGCAAAAGAAAATATTTCCAATTCTCAAATGAGAATTTCCAAGCATCTTTGAATTGATTCATATGTGAATTGTAAAGTAATATGCACTTTATGTATAAATATCATCTAAATCTAGTTCTTTTAATTTCCATAATTTCATGCAGCTCACCAGAAGGCGACTTAAATTATCCTCAAACAAACAAAGTCAGTTTTAAAGAAAATTTGCATGGATATGAGGTCAGTGATGACTATAGATGGTTGGAGGACTTTACAAGTGATGAGTCGGTTGATTGGATAGAAAGACAAAATGCATTTACTAAAAAATTTATAAAAAAAAATAAATACAAAAGAAACCTAGAGAATTATTTAAATCAGATATGGGAGAGTGAATCGATTTCCACTCCCTATAAAGTAGAAGATAAAACTTTTTTTTATTTTAATGATGGTTCTTTTCAACAAAGTAAGTTGATGATTCAAGATTGTGATGAATGTGAGGCAAGAGTCCTTATTGATCCAAATCTTTTTTCAGAAGATGGAACAGTCTCTTTAGGCGGAACAAGCGTCAGTAATGATGCAACTCATATAGCTTTTTCAATTTCAGATGGAGGTTCTGATTGGAGAACTTGGAAAGTAATGAATATAGAAACTGGAGTGGTATTAGAGGACGAGCTGAAATGGGCTAAGTTTTCAGGCGCATCTTGGGAGAATGATAATAGTGGTTTTTACTACAGAAGATATGAGGAACCAGATGGCGAACTCTTGAAAGAATTAAATGAGGCTCCAAAACTAATGTTTCATAAAATTGGAACAGATCAATCTGAGGATGAATTAATTTATGAAAATCTTGAAAATCCTAGATGGGGATTTGGAATAACCGTAATAAAAGACAGTGAAATGAAATTATTGTCTATTTCTGAGGGAACAGATGATAGAAATAGAATTTATCTGAAAATGGACAATAACAGCGAATTTATGCCTATTATCGATGATTTAATTGGCACATATAGCTTTATTGATAGTAAAGATAATATTTTATGGTTCTACACTACTGAAGGCGCTCCAAATGGCAAAATTGTAAATTTAGAGGTAAAAAACGGTTCATTTATTTGGAATGAAGTCATTTCTGAGTCTGAAAATGCTATTAGATCTGTCAATATTATTAATAATTCATTTGTTATAAATTATTTAGAGGATACTTTTTCACAAATTAGTGTTTTCAATCTTTCGGGTGAATTCGTTTCTAAATTATCTCTTCCCAAACAAGGAACCATAAGTGGCTTCGGTGGTGGTATTGAAGACACCAGTTCGTACTTTGCAATTACGAATTATGTTACTCCCAGAGAAATTTACGAAATAGATTTAACAGATTTATCTTTTAAATTATTTTGGAAAGAGGAACTAGCAGACTATAAGTCATCTGATTATGTTTCAAGACTAGAATTTTATCCATCAAAAGATGGAACACAAATCCCAATTCACATAAGTCATAAAAAAGATTTAAAGATTGATGAGAATACACCTTTACTAATTTATGGTTACGGCGGTTTCAATATTTCCATTCTTCCAAACTTTAGTAAAAGTCATACGGCATGGAAAAATCAAAATGGAGTTTATGCAGTTGCAAACTTAAGAGGCGGAGCAGAATATGGAGATGCCTGGCACGAGGCCGGCATGTTATTAAATAAACAAAATGTGTTTGATGATTTTGCATACGCAGCAAAATTTTTACATTCAAAAAATATAGGCTCACCAAAAACTACAGCTATTGATGGAAGATCAAATGGTGGACTTTTGGTTGCAGCTACCATGTTGCAAAATCCTGATCTATTTAGAGTTGCTATTCCACAGGTTGGAGTTTTAGATATGCTTAGATTTAATAAATTTACAATTGGTTGGGCTTGGGAAAGTGATTATGGTTCATCAGATAAAAAAGATGAGTTTGAAAATTTGTTAGCTTATTCGCCGCTACACAATATTAAATCTGATGTTTGCTACCCAACTACTCTTATTACTACAGCTAGTCGAGATGATAGAGTAGTGCCTTCACATTCTTTTAAATTTGCAGCTAAACTTCAGGAATATCAGTCGTGCAATAATCCAATTCTCATAAGAGTAGAGGACAGAGCCGGGCATGGCGCAGGTACGCCGAAAGATAAAAGAATAAATCAAATTTCAGAAATCTATGGATTTGCTTTAAATACTATAAATAACTGATATAGGGTTATATATTTAATTTCAAAAAATCTAAATTTTAAAATATAAATCTTTGCTACCAAATTAATAAAATATTTATTAATATAATAAATAGATGCAAAGGGGTGGCTAATTTTGCCTGAGATCATAAGAAACTCTTTGAACCTGATCAACACAATAGTTGCGGAGGAATTGCATATGTATATCAGAAAAAGAATTTTATTTTTATTACCTTTAATTTTTTCTTTATCAGTTTTATCTAATGATATTGAAGAGATAATTGTTAAGGGCGAATATAGAGAAAAATCTATTAGTGATGAAGATTCTAGTATTTCTATTATTCAATCAGAAAAAATAAAATCACAAGCCATAAAACATTTTCAACAACTTTCTTACCTTGTTCCGAATTTAAATTATGCCGCCTCAGATTCTAGAGCTAGGTATTTTCAAATTAGAGGAATAGGGGAAAGATCTGGATATCAAGGCACGCCAAATTCTTCAGTAGGATTTTTGATAGATGATATTGATTATTCTGGACAAGGTGGAATTGCAACTTTATTTGATGTGGATCAGGTTGAAGTTTTTCGTGGGCCACAAGGATCGAGAACAGGAGCAAATGCCTTAGCAGGATTAATTTATATAAAAACAAAAGATCCAACAAATCAATTTGAGGGAACTTCTGAAATTACTCTTGGAGATTATGGAACCCAAAATTTAGGTATCGCTTTTGGCGGCCCTATGAAAAATGAAAAACTTAAATATCGTCTCGTATTAAGAACAGATTATGCAGATGGCTTTAGAAAAAATATTTTTTTAAACAAGTCAGACACTTCTAAAAAAGACGAGCTGACATTGCGATATAAATTAAATTGGGATCTTAATGAGACTACAGAAATTAATTTTCTTATTTCAAAAGTTGATATGGATGATCCAGCAGACATATGGACAATAGATGGCAGTTTAAACACTTTATCAGATCGTCCAGGAATGGATTCGCAAGAAACAGACTCTTATGGAATAAAAATTACAAAAAACTTTAACAATTTTGATCTACAAAGTTTTACAAGTGTGACCAATACAGATGTAAATTTTAGTTACGATGCTGATTGGGGTAATTCCGAGTCACATTTTCCATATATTTACGATTATTTTTCTGAAACACTCAGAAAAAGGGATACTTTTAGCCAAGAAATACGTTTTCTGTCCAAAAATACAGATTTTTCACAAAAAAATCCGTTTGAGTGGGTTTTTGGTTTTGATTTTAGTGAATTAGAAGAAACAAATGTAACAAGAGATGATGGAATTTATGGTGATCCATCTGATCCATACGGCCCTTATGAAAGTGAATCAGTAGTTTCAAGAAATTATGAAGCTGAAAATTTATCATTGTTCGGAAACATTGATTACTTCCTTTCAGAAAATTATAAGTTAGCTTTTGGATTAAGATGGGAAAATTGGGACTCAAAATATAATGATTCAAATCAAGAATCATTCAATCCATCTGACAACATGAATGGAGGAAAAATTTCTCTGATTAAAAATAATGATAATTCAAATATTTATTTTTCAATTGCACGAGGATATAAACAAGGTGGGTTTAATCTTGGTTTAGATGCAACTGATAATTCAATAAAAGACTCTTTAATATATGATCCAGAATTTTTGACTAACTACGAAATCGGATTAAGCTCAAATAACAATAACTCAATCCTGAATTATTCAGCAGTTTTTTTCTTTTCAAAAAGAGAAGATCAGCAAGTTTTAATTTCAAGGCAAGTAGATCCAACTGACCCAAATACTTTTTCATATTTGACCCAAAATGCAGCAGAGGGTGAAAATTATGGATTAGAAATTAGCTCAAATTATTTTGTTAGAGATAATCTAAATCTGTATGCTAATTTCGGCCTGCTTAAAACAAAAATAAAAAATTGGGAATCTAGAAGTGACCTAGAAAATAGAGCACAAGCTCATGCACCAGAAAGAAACTTTTCATTAGGCGCAAACCTATTATTTAAGAATAATTTTTATTTAAAGATGGATATTAATGGGAAGAGTAGCTTTTTTTACTCTGATTCACATAATAATAAATCTAAAAGTTATAAGCTTGTAAACCTTTCATTAGGCTATACAAAATCAAATTTTTCAACAGATATATGGGTAAGAAATCTATTTGATGAATATTACTCTACTAGAGGTTTTTTCTTCGGAAATGAGGCTCCAAATTTCGTTGATACTTTGTATAGAAGACAAGGTGATCCAAAAAATATTGGCATCTCTTTAAGATATGATTTTTAAAATTACATGACTCTATTTATTCTAGAAAGTGTAGCAGTCATTTCTGCAATATTGTATCTGATTTTAGCAGGAAAAGAAGATGTAAAGTGCTGGTATGCGGCTATATTTAGCTCTTTGCTTTATATATATATTTTGTATCAAGCTGGCTTGATAATGGAATCATTCTTACAAATATTTTATGTAGTAATGGCAATTTACGGATGGTTGCAGTGGAACAATCTTATAAATAAAAATTCAACACTTAGGATTAGAAGATGGAAAAAAATTTATCATTTATATTCTCTTTTTTCAGCAATAATTTTGGCGGTAATATCTGGAATTTTATTAGAAAAATATACTAAAGCAGCATTACCCTTTTTGGATGCATTTACAACATGGGGAGCAATAATAACTACATACATGGTTGCAAAAAAAATAATAGAGAATTGGATTTATTGGTTTGTCATAGATTCGATCTCAATTTATTTATTTATTTCTAGAGAACTTTATTTAACTGCTTTTCTATTCTTAATATATTTAATAATAATAATTTTTGGATATAAATCTTGGAGAAAAAAATTACTAGAATCAAATGGATAAAATTTTAAAGGAGCTTAAAAAACATAAAGTTTATGTTGAAGATTTATTTATTTTAAGAAATGGTGAAACCTCAAATACGTACCTAGCCAAACAGAATGATAAAAAAATTGTTTTAAAAATTTTCAAAAAAAATTACCTAAAAATTAACATCAATTCTTATTTAGAAATTAATGTACTTGAACAGTTAATTCAGAATAAAATTTTTCCAAAGGTTATTACACACAACCAAGAATTAGGTATTCTAATTTATGAATATGTTGAACCTCTCTCATATAAAAAAAATAAGAAATTTATTTCAATGCTTGGCAATCAGATTAAAAAAATACATGGCGTAAAAGTAGAGAAAGATTTTAGTTGTTTTGATGAACAAATAGAAAAGTACAAAAGTATTTTAGGTAAAAAGTTAGATAAAGAATTTCAAAGACTACATAAATTAATTACTAGAGCAAAGAAATACAAATCTAAAATCTGTTTTTCACATAATGATCTAAACAGAGATAACATTATTCACAACAAAGAAATTTATTTCATTGATTATGAGTATGCATCTTTAAATAATATTTTTTGTGATTTAACCCGAGTAATCCAAGAGTACTCACTTAATAATGCAGAAATAAATATTCTTACAAATAGCTATGGTATTCAAAATTCAAAAGATGTAATGGATCAAATAGAAATATGGACAAATATAAATACTCTTGTAGATAAAATTTGGAGTGAGATGATTTTAAAGTCACTCTAGTAATTAACTAAATTAAAAATTTAAATATTACTAATTACATCAATAGATAAATTTTTATAAAAAAAAGATTATAAATATAAGTCAAAAATGAACCTGAATTAATTTTTTTTGTGTAAGTAAATAAAGAAATTAAGCAATAAAGGCAATAAATAATGTAAAAATTACAATAACTATGGGTACAATTTTATCAATTTTTATAACAATATCGTCTTTTTCAGGGAATTTTGGCAATTTTAAAGAAAAAATAGTATATCGTTCGTCTTCTTTGTACTCATAACTTGAAATGTTACGATCTGTACTCATGGGTACATTCACTTTAATCATATTATCTTTTTCATCTATACTTTCATCCAATTCTATATCAATATGCTCAGATATGTGCTCTCTTTTAGCAATTTCTTCACTATTTAGATTAAAATCTTCTTTAATTGGATTTTCAAAGACTTTCTCCTTTTCATCCTGAACACTTTCTGCTTCTGAACTATTTAATGTAATTTTATTTAAATCAGACAGAATTTTGTCTCTTTTTATTATTGCTTCGGTTAGATTAGTAGTTTCAAGAGATTTCTTTATAAAATTTTTACCAATTATCTTCGATTGCTCTTTAGAAAGTCTTTTTTGAATGAAGTAAATATCTTTATTTTTACCCCTAAGTACTAAGTATTTTTCGTTTTTTGTACTCATAATGTACTCACAATGTTAAACAATTAATTTTAAATTTGCAATCTTTTGTACCCATTTTTTTCTTTTTTACTATTTTTTTTCCAATTTGTACTCATAATATCTTGTATTTTCACTTATATAAGTTTTTTTTTGAGTATATTTTATATTTTAACTATTATTGCTATTAGTATATTTAGTTGTTGTGTTTAATTTTTTTTGTTTTAACATTAGTATTCACAAATTATTTGGGGAGTAACTATATGAAAATATTATGTGTTTTATACGATGATCCTATTTCTGGGATGCCAGAGAGTTATGCTAGAGATGATTTACCTAAGCTTGATAAGTATCCTGATGGAATGACTTTACCATCTCCTAGTTCTGTGGATTTCAATCCCGGTGAACTTTTAGGTTGCGTATCAGGTGAGCTAGGTCTAAGAAAGTTTTTAGAAGATGCTGGTCATACTTTGGTTGTAACTTCAGATAAAGACGGAGAAGGTTGTACAGCTGACAAAGAACTAGTTGATGCAGACATTGTTATATCTCAACCTTTCTGGCCTTACTATTTAACTAGAGACAAGATGGAATCTGCTCCTAATTTGAAGATGGCCATTACTGCTGGTATTGGTTCTGATCACGTAGATTTGCAAGCAGCAATGGACAATAATGTTGATGTTGTAGAAGTTACATATTGTAATTCGAGATCAGTTGCTGAACATATTGTCATGATGATTCTTTCTATGGTGAGGGACTATCATAATCAACACAGAATTGTTAAAGAAGGTGGATGGAATATTGCTGATGCTGTTCAACGCTCATACGATGTAGAGGGTATGCACGTCGGAACAGTTGCAGCTGGCAGGATAGGCATTGATATGCTTAGAAAAATGAAACCTTTCGATGTGCATTTGCATTACTTTGATATTCATAAATTACCAGACGAAGTCGAAGCGGAATTAAACCTTACTTATCATGATTCAGTAGAGTCCCTTGTTTCAGTATGTGATGTTGTGAATATTAGCTGTCCTCTGCATCCAAAAACTGAACATTTATTCAATGATGAATTAATTAGTAAGATGAAGCGAGGAGCTTACATAGTAAATACTGCAAGGGGTAAAATTTGTGACAAAGATGCTATTGCAAGGGCGTTAGAATCTGGTCAGCTAAGTGGTTATGCCGGCGACGTATGGTTTCCACAACCAGCTCCTAATGATCATGTTTGGAGATCAATGCCCAATCATGGAATGACTCCGCATACATCAGGAACTTCATTATCTGCTCAAGCAAGATATGCTGCTGGGGTTAGAGAAATTTTAGAATGCTTCTTTGAAGGTAAGCCTATTAGAGAGCCATACCTAATTGTTCAAAATGGTGATTTAGCAGGCATGGGAGCACATTCATATACCAAAGGTACTGCTACTGACGGCTCAGAAGAAGCAGCAAAGTATAAAAAATAAATCATTTTTATGATCAGGATGGAATAAATTTTCATCCTGATTAGTTTTATAATTAATAAATGAAATCATCATATTGGAAATCCAATTTAATTATTGTTACCTCACTTCTTTTTGTATGGTTCATTGTTTCTTATGGTTTTGGAATAATTTGGTCTGACGAATTAGATAACTTGAAAATTGGTGGATTCAAATTAGGTTTTTGGTTTTCACAACAGGGCAGTATCTATTTTTTTGTAATAATAATTTTTACGTATGTTTATCTTTTAAATAAACTGGACAAAAAATATTTTAACAGTTCAGAAAAATCTGAAATTAAAGAAAAAGATTGATGGAGCTTCAGACCTTAACTTATTTATTTGTTGGTATTTCATTTGCTCTTTACATAGGAATAGCTATCTGGTCTAGAGCAAGATCAACCAATGATTTTTATATTGCAGGTAAAGGAGTTAGCCCAATTGCAAATGGAATGGCTACCGCTGCAGATTGGATGTCAGCAGCTTCGTTTATATCAATGGCGGGCTTAATTGCTTTTCTTGGAAAAGACGGCTCTGTTTATTTAATGGGTTGGACTGGTGGTTATGTTTTGCTAGCACTTTTATTGGCGCCATATTTACGTAAATTTGGCCAATATACAGTTCCTGATTTTATTGGAACCAGGTATTACTCAAAGGCAGCAAGACTTGTAGCAATAATATGTTTGATATTTATTTCTTTTACATATGTTGCTGGTCAAATGAGAGGAGTTGGAATTGTTTTTTCAAGATTTCTTGAAGTAGACATTAACACTGGAGTAATAATTGGCATGTTAATTGTTTTTTTCTATGCCGTGTTGGGCGGCATGAAAGGAATTACATACACTCAAGTTGCTCAATATTGTGTTCTCATATTTGCTTATCTAGTTCCTGCTATTTTTATTTCTTTGTTAATTACAAATAATCCAATACCTCAACTTGGGTTTGGAGACAAAATTGCTGGATCATCAGTTTACCTTTTAGACAAACTAGATCAGCTATCATTAGAACTTGGCTTTAATGCTTATACTGAAAATACAAAAAGCAACATAGATGTTTTTTTTATAACTGCAGCCTTAATGTTTGGTACTGCCGGACTACCGCATGTGATTGTAAGATTTTTTACTGTTCCAAAAGTTAGTGATGCTAGGAAGTCCGCAGGCTATGCTCTAGTTTTTATAGCTCTTTTATATACGACTGCTCCCGCAGTCGCAGCTTTTGCAAAAATTAACTTTATTGATTCAGTTCAAAAAGTGGAATATCAATCAGCACCTAATTGGTTTAAGAACTGGGAAAGTATTGGATTAATAGCATGGAAGGATAAAAACGACGATGGAATAATAAATTATTCATCTGGAAATGCATTGGAGGGCGTAAAACCCATATATACAGATCAATTAGGAAAGCATGGTCAGAGAGTGGTTGAGAATGAACCAAATCAAAGCAATAAAAATGAAGTCTACATTGATAATGACATTATGGTTCTTGCGAATCCAGAAATTGCACAACTACCTAACTGGGTAATTGCCTTAGTTGCTGCTGGAGCTCTTGCCGCAGCATTATCCACTGCAGCTGGTCTTTTGTTAGTAATCTCAGCATCAATTTCACATGACTTAATGAAGAAGATGCTTATGCCCAAAATCACTGAAAAGCAAGAACTTATTTTTGCAAGATGTGCCGCTGCTGTAGCTATATTTATAGCAGGATTATTTGGGATTTATCCACCAGGATTTGTAGCACAAGTAGTGGCTTTTGCATTTGGCTTAGCAGCATCTACAATTTTTCCAGCTTTATTTTTGGGCATTTTTTATAAAAGACTAAATAAGGAAGGAGCAATTGCAGGAATGATAACAGGTTTATTAACTACTTCATCTTACATAATTTACTTTAAGTTCCTAAATCCATCTTTTAATAATTCTGAATTTTGGATTTTTGGAATCTCTCCTGAAGGAATAGGCTTTCTCGGAATGATAATGAATTTTATAGTTGCATTAATTGTTTCAAATTTTTATAGTAGACCACCTAGCGAAATCTATCAGATGATAGATGAAATAAGAAAACCGTAAATTATGAAAAAAACAGTTGCCATAATTGGCTCCAGTGGCGCTATTGGAAATGCAGTTGCAGAAATTCTTCTTGATGATGATGGGGTAGAAGCTATATATAGATTTTCAAGAAACGATTCTAATGAAAATTCTGATAGGGTAAAAAATTTATATATTGATATTGAAGACGAAGAATCAATAAAGGACTGTATTAAAAACTTATCCAAAGACATCAAATTTGATTTAGTGTTTGTAGCGACTGGCATACTTCATAATGACAATGATATTTTTCCTGAAAAAAGTATTAGGGACATTAGCAAATCAAAGTTAGAGAAGGTTTTATTAGTCAATACAATTGGCCCGGCCTTAGTTGGTAAATATTTTATTCCCTATCTTAGAAAGGATTCAAAAAGTATTTTTGCTTTCTTAAGTGCTAGAGTTGGAAGCATTTCAGACAACAAACTTGGTGGCTGGTATTCTTATCGCGCAAGTAAAACAGCTCTTAACCAAATAATTAAGAATTTTAGTATTGAAGTAAGGCGCTCAAACCCAAATGCAATCTTTATAGGTCTTCAGCCAGGAACGGTTAAAAGTTTTCTTAGCAAGCCATTTGAAAAAAATGTAAGACCTGGGAATTTATTTACTCCTGAATACAGTGCTACAAAGATGCTAGAAGTTATCGACAATCTTAGCTTAGAGGATACTGGAAAAGTATACGCATGGGATGGTGAAGAAATTCAGCCATAAAAAAACCCAGCACTAGGCTGGGTTTTCTGAATAAAATTGAATTATTCTGAGTCGCTTACAGCAGCCACATAAATAGCTAAACCAAATGCGATTTTGTTAATAAAATCAGCAAGGTTGTAGATAGTATTTGCACCGGCCATATCACCGCCACCCATAGCACCAAGCCAATATCCTATTGGATAAATAGCCCAACCAAAAGTAACAATCAATCTGATTGTTCCAAAAGCGCTTTGTGCAGCAGCATTACCACTTGAAGCATTTAATTGTCCAGCTTCGCCAGAGAATACTTCATAGATAATGTATAACCATGCAGCGGTTGCTACGATTCCACAAACTAGTGCGTTAGAGCCAGTTTCACCCATGAAACCAACAACAAGCATAACTAGTGAAGCTCCTAGAAGCTTCCAGAAAACGCTTGAGCTAACGTTAGTACATACTTTAAGAATTAAGTAGAACTCAATAATTTGAAGTGGTACTGTAATTAACCAGTCAATGTATCTGTATACCGTAGGTGATGATCCAGTTTCAACCCAAACACCTCTCATATAAAGATAGTGCCAAAACGCCACACCAGTAACTAATCCAGCCACTGATAATGATGTTTTCCATTTGCCGTGAACTCTGTCTCTTTCAACAAAGAAGAATACAGTAGCAGCAAGCATAGCAGCTGTTACCAGCCAGAATGTTACTCCTGTTACGTCACTTGTCTGCAGATCAGCAGCAAATGCAGGTAGTGCAACTGCACCAACCATCATTAATAAAAATTTCATATATAACTCCTTATAAGTAGTTAGGAGTAAAAAATACTCCCCCCCGTTAATATACAAGGTCTATGATACCAAAATATAAAAAGGTAGCAAATTTGAGGAATGTATTATAAATAACTGTTATTTATGATTATTCAGATAGAAATATATCGTTTTTAGATGTAATTTGACTATTTTAAGCTTTTAATGGGTTCAAAATAAGATTAGATAGCTGTGATAATATAATTAATTAAACAGTTATTATGAAAAATATTTCATCTTCTCAACCTTTAAAGGGTATAAAAGTAATAGAGCTATCTAATATGATTACTTGCTCTTTAGCAGCAATGACCATGGCATCTCAGGGCGCAGATGTAATAAAGATAGAGCCACCGATCGGTGGCGACAAAATGAGACCATTGGGAACTCAAAAAAATGGTGTGTCCGGATTTTTTCACAATTGTAATAGAGGTAAAAGATCTCTTGCTATTGATCTTAAATCTGAGGCAGGCGTAAATGCAGTAAAAGATTTAGTCTCAAACGCCGATGTGCTAATGCACAACTATAGACCCGGCGTAATGGAAAAACTTAATTTGGGATCAGAAAATTTAAGAGCTTTGAATCCAAATTTAATATTTATAGCTGTGAGTGGATTTGGAACTGAAGGACCTATGGCTGATCTTCCTGCTTTTGATCATGTTATTCAAGGCTTTGCTGGATTTACTGATTTGCAGTCATCTGATGAAAACTCATTTGATTATATTAAGACATTTATATGTGACAAAGTAACGGCATATACAGTTTGCCAAGCAGCAACAGCAGCTCTATTAGCCAGGACTAATACCAAGGTAGGACAGCATATTGATATCTCAATGCTTCATGCTTGTTTATCATTTATGTGGCCAGATGGCATGATGCACAGAACCTTGAAAGATCAAGATAAATTTGAAATGTCACCAGGATCAGATTATTTTCAAACTATTAATTATAGCGATGGAGGTGTCGCAGTTGCAGCTTTGACAGATGAGCACTACGAAGTTGTCTTGCCCATGCTTGGATATCCTGAATTAGTTGGAACACCTCTATTTGCGTCTATTGCCTCAAGAATGACAAATATGAAGGAAGTCATGAAAACACACAAAGAGCCTCGGAAAGATATAGGTGTTGAAAAAGCAATCGAAATTTTAACTGCTGCTGACATACCTTGTTCGCCATGTACCAGGAGAGACGAAATTGAAACAGTTGAACAGATTAAAGCCATTGGAGCACTTGAAACATATGTTACCCAAGCTATGGGCGAACTAACTGTCACTACACCACCAATTTTATTTGAAGGCAAATCAACATCTCACGCTGAGCCTAGTCCTTTGTTGGGCGAACATAGTAAAGAAATTTTACAAGAACTTGGATGGGACAGCTCAAAAATTAGTAAATTGATTGATTCTGGAGAAGTTTCAGTCTCAAGCATATAACGGATATTTCCAATACCTTTCTAATTTAGGTATTATTTCCATATGAAAGTGGCTATATATCCAGGTTCTTTTGATCCTATTACTTATGGACATATGGATATCATTGATAGAGCGAGTGGATTGTTTGACAAAATAGTTGTTGCTGTTGCTGCAAGCGAAGCAAAAAATACACTATTTAGTCTTGAAGACAGAGTTAAGCTCGCCAAAAATATATATAAAGATAACGCCAAAGTTGAAATTGTAGATTTTCCAAGGCAATTAACTGTTGATGTAGCAAAGGAGCAGAACGCTTGTGCAATCATTAGAGGCCTTAGAGCAGTTTCAGACTTTGAATATGAGTTTCAATTAGCCACAATGAATAGGTCACTTGCACCGGATATTGAAAGTATATTTCTTACTCCCAAAGAGAGCTTAATATATGTTTCTTCAAGTCTAATTAAAGAGATTTGCGACTTGAAAGGTGATATTTCTAAATTTGTTCATCCATCAGTTGAGCAAGCCCTGAAAGCAAAATTAGGCTCTTAACTCTGACAGCTACTGCAGTAAAAAGTTGACCGTTGTCCAACAACAATTTTTTTTATCTTTTGACCACATCTTTTACATGCTTCATTTTCAAGGCCATATACATTTAGCTTAAGTTTAAAATATCCTTCACTGCCATCTGCTGAGTAAAAGTCTCTTAGGGTTGTGCCACCCATTTTTATTGCGTATCGAAGAATTTTCTTTATTGCTTTGACTAATTTGTCACAATCCTCTAATTTAATTTTTTTTGCCTTTCTTAGAGGACTTATTGATGAAATGAATAAGCTTTCTGAAGCGTATATATTTCCTACACCAACAATTTTTTTCTGATCCATAATTAATTTTTTTATATCAAGATCGCTATGATTGCATAATTTGTATAAATAATTTTTGTTAAAGTTTTTTGATAATGGTTCAATGCCTAAATTTTCTATTAAAGGATGCTTATTAACATCTTTTGTAATATGAATTGATCCAAATCTTCTGACATCATTAAAAATTATTTTTTCATTTTTAAAGATAAATTCAACATGATCATGTTTTTTAAAAAAATTGTCTTTTCTTTTTTGGATTCTTAATTTTCCAGACATCCCAAGGTGAATCATTAAACAGTGATCACTAAGTTGCATCAATATATATTTTGCCCTTCTTGAGATATTTAAGATCTTTTTATTCGCAGATAAATCTTCAAGATCCTTTTCAATTTTCCATCTAAGATTTCTGTTATGAATTATAACTTTCTCTAGTTTTTTATTTTTAAAAGAGCTAATAGCTCTTACGGTGGTTTCAACCTCTGGTAATTCAGGCATGAATTAATTCAGCAAATTATTAACTTCTACAATATCACTCGGATCAATAGTTCCCGCTGCTAGGGCTAATCTTAAATTTGCAAGAATGTAGTCATATTTTGCATTTGCAAGATTTTTTTCAGCGCTATAAAGATTTTTTTCAGCTTGAAGCAAGTCAACAACATTTCTTGTTCCAACTTTATATCCTACTTGAGTAGCCTCTAAAGCGCTTGTTGCAGAAATCACAGCTTGTTGCTGTGCGGTTACATTTGCAACTAAAGTATTTACGTTAGAAAACTGTGATCTAACTTCTTGGATTATCCTTCTCTCAGTAAATAGTGTATTTTCATCAGCTTGATTATATTGAGAATAAGCTTGCTTTCGTCTTGAACTTACTGCACCACCTTGAAAAATTGGAACACTCAACTGTATTGCATAATTTCTTCTACCCGTTACTGCAGGAACAGGAATTCCTTGACCATTAATACTGAAGCCTTCGTAATTAAATTGATTAGTTTCTGATTCGGAGCCAGAGCCTACTATATCAATTTTAGGTAAATGATTCGAAGCAGCGCTTCTTGCATTGCTTTTTGCAGCATCTTTTCTTAAATATGATGCTTTTAATTGATAATTATTTTTTAATGCAAGCTCAACCCAATCCTCCTTAGAATTAGGAAAAGGCGAGGATATTTGAAGATTTTCGCCAAGCTCATCAAGAGAAAATATCTCTCTTCCAATTAAAGCATTTAAGGCTTCTCTTGCAGAAAATAAATTACCTTCATTATTTATTCTTGCCGCTTTACTTAAGTCATATGCAAGTTGTGCTTCTTGAACACCAGTTATAGCAGACAAACCTACTTCGTATCTTTGTTGCGCTTGATCTAATTGTTTTTTTATCGCTTTTTCTTCAGAAATTGACGCATTTAAATTATCTATAGCTCTTAAAACTCCAAAATATAATTCCGCAGTTCTTACTAAAAGATTTTGTTGCTCATATGCAAATTCTGCTTCAGAGGCGTCGGTAAGAGATTTTGATCTTTTAAAATTAAACCAGCTATCAAGTCTGAACAAGGGTTGCGAAACTCTTGCAGATTTGGAGAACGAATTATAATTTTGTTGAAGTTTGTCATTTTGATAATATTCATTCCAATTTGTTGACCCACTTAAAGTGATACTTGGTAACAAAGCAGCTCGACCTTGAACAACTATTTCCTTATCAGCAAGATAGGAATATTCTGCTGCACGAAATGTTGGATCGTTTTTGAGGGCTTCATTATAAATATCTAATAAGTTTTCTGATGAAAGATATCCACATGAAAAAATTATAAAAAGTAGTTTGCTGTATAAATTTATAGGCATATTGTTATTTTAACTCATTTAATGTGTGCAGTGTAAACATTATAATAATTTATATTATATTTATCTTTTTCTATATAACTAATTGTTATGAAAAGTAAATTCTAACGTTTTTTTCTGCTGATTAGAGTAGAATATCGAATAATTCAAAAACTTTTATGAAATATAAAATTAAGAAAAGTTTTTTAAAAATAATCTCAAAGGCAAACTAAATTGGCCAAGAATACCTACGACTCAAAAGCAATTGAAGTTTTATCAGGATTAGATCCTGTTAGAAAAAGGCCCGGCATGTACACTGATACATCATGTCCAAACCATCTAATTCAAGAGGTGCTTGATAATTCAGTTGATGAAGCAATTGCAGGGCATTGTTCCAACATTAAAGTAAAAATACATAAAGACGGAAAAATTCAGGTTTCTGATGATGGGAGAGGAATGCCGGTTGATATTCATCCAGAACATAAAGTTTCTGGAGTGGAACTAATTCTATGTAAGCTCCATGCAGGTGCAAAGTTCTCTGGTGAAGAATATAACTTCTCTGGAGGTCTTCATGGTGTAGGTGTTTCAGTTGTTAATGCCTTATCAGAGTCTCTAAAAGTCAATATTAAAAGAGACTCTAAAGAATATGAAATGCACTTTAATAATGGAGATAAGAAGAAGGAACTTAAAGAAATTGGTGATGTCGGTGCTAGAAATAGTGGGACAACAATCACTTTTAAACCAAATCAAAAATATTTTGAATCAGAAGAAATTAAATTAAAAGAATTAAAACATGTGCTCAAAGCAAAAGCTGTTTTATGTCCAGGACTTACTATAGATTTCCATCATGAAAAAAAATCAGAAAAAATTAAATGGTTTTTCGAAGATGGTCTCAAAAGTTATCTAGAAGACTCCTCAGAGGGGCTCGATTTAATTTTAAATGAATCAATTGTCTCTTCAAAAAACTCTGATACTCAGGAGGTTGATTTTGTAATAAATTGGCTTAGTAAAAATAACAAAAATAAACTAGATGAAACATATGTGAATCTTATACCTACAGCTCAAGGCGGTTCTCATTTAAATGGCTTTAAATCAGGGTTGCTGGAAGCAATGAAAGAATTCTGTGAAATTAGAAGTTTATTACCAAAAGGCTTAAAAATTAATGCTGATGATGTGATAAATAATGCAACATTTGTAATTTCATCAAAACTACAAAATCCTCAATTTGCTGGACAGACAAAGGAGAGATTAGACTCAAAAGATCATATGTCTTTTGTTAGCAGCACAACAAAAGATATCTTAAGTATTTGGTTTAATACGCATACAGAAGAGGGCGAGAAAATTGCAGAACTGGCAATTCTTTCAGCACAGAGTCGCGCCAAAGCCTCTAACACTGTTGAAAGGAAAAAAACATTTAAAGGACCTGCATTGCCTGGAAAGTTATCTGACTGTAATAGTGAGGACTTAAATGAAACTGAATTGTTTTTAGTTGAGGGAGACTCAGCCGGAGGATCAGCAAAACAAGCTCGAGAGAGATCATTCCAAGCAATCATGCCCCTTAGAGGAAAGATTTTAAACACTTGGGATTTGGAAAGTGCAGAGATAATTAAGTCTCAAGAAATTAAAAATCTTTCGACTGCAATTGGTGTTCTGCCTGGAAACTCAGATATTTCAGGATTGCGATATGGGAAAATATGCATATTAGCTGATGCAGACTCTGATGGACTTCACATTGCGACATTGTTGTGCGCATTATTTTTGCGACATTATAAAAATCTTGTCCAAGATGGCAGAATTTTTATAGCTATGCCTCCTTTATACAGGATTGATTGCGGAAAAGATGTTGAGTATGCATTAGATGAATCTCAAAAAGATGAAGTTGTGAAATTATTTAAATCAAAAAAAGGTAAACCAAAGATTAATATTCAGAGATTTAAAGGGTTGGGTGAGATGAATCCATCACAACTTAGAGAAACAGTAATGGATCCTAAAACAAGACAACTAGTAAGGCTGTCTATAACAGCGACTGATAATGCAAATGCAATGATGGATTTACTACTCTCTAAAAAAAATGCACCAGCTCGAAAAGAGTGGCTTGAAAAAAAGGGATCATTGGTGAGGATATAACATGGCAAAAGATCAGTTTGAATCAATAAGTCTTAAAAAGTATGCAGAAGAATCATATTTAAATTACGCAATGTACGTGATCCTTGATCGCGCTCTTCCGAATGTTGGCGATGGCTTAAAACCTGTTCAAAGAAGAATACTTTATGCAATGTCTGAGCTTGGTCTTGATGCAACTGCAAAGTATAAAAAATCTGCAAGAACAGTTGGGGATGTTATTGGTAAATTTCATCCTCATGGAGATAGTGCGGCATATGAGGCTATGGTTTTGATGGCTCAAAACTTCTCTTTCAAATATCCACTAGTAGATGGCCAAGGTAACTGGGGATCACAAGATGATCCAAAATCATTTGCTGCGATGAGGTATACCGAATCTAAGTTAACTGCATTTGCAAATTTATTGATCTCAGAACTTAAGTCAGGCACTGTAGATTGGCAACCAAATTTTGATGGATCATTACTTGAACCAATAATTTTTCCCTCAAAAATTCCAATGATTCTTTTAAATGGAACATCCGGAATTGCCGTTGGTATGGCTACGGACATACCATCCCATAATATTAATGAAGTTATAGATGCAACTATCAAATTGATAGATAAGCCAAAATCGGAATTGAAAGATGTCTTAAAAATTATTAATGGACCAGATTTTTCTAATCATGCTTCTATCATTGCAAGTGATGATGAACTTCATGAAATGTATTCGACTGGAAGAGGTGGATTTAAAATTCAGGCACACTGGGAGCAAGAAAAAAATCAAATAGTAATTAATGCATTGCCATATCAAGCATCTGGGTCAAAGATACTTGAACAAATAGCTGATCAAATGGTGAATAAAAAATTACCGATGGTCGTTGACCTTGCTGATGAAGGAGATCATGAAGAGCCTGTCAGACTGGTGTTAACTTTGAAATCTAACAGAGTAAACGCAACTGATCTAATGAATCATTTGTTTGCCTCAACTGATTTACAAAAATCTTATCGTATGAATATGAATTTAATATCATTAAAAGGTGGGCCTAAGGTGTTCTCTTTGGTTGATCTGTTGAAAGAATGGCTTACTTTTAGAAAAGATACTGTAAGACGTAAGTTAGAACATAGGCTTGATCAGGTAAATGACAGACTTCATATATTAGAAGGCCTTTTAACTATATTTATCGATATAGACAAAGTTATAAAAATTATAAGAAATTCAGAGGAACCAAAAAAAGATCTTATAAAAAAATTTAAGTTGTCCGAAATACAGGCTAATGCAATTTTAGAGATTAAATTAAGGCAACTTGCAAAATTGGAGCAAATTAAACTGGAAAACGAGAGAAGTGAGTTAGTCGCTGAGCAAGATGAGATAGAAAAAATTCTTAAATCTAAATCAAGACTCAAGACACTTATTAAAAATGAACTTCTTGATATAAAAGAAAAATTTGGCGATGAAAGAAAATCGCCAATTTTGTCAGAATCAGATGCAAAAGTTTTTTCTGAGGAAGAAACTCTTGTAACAGAATCTATAACAGTTGTTCTTTCCAGGGCGGGTTGGATAAGGAGTGCAAAAGGGCACGATATTGATCCAACTTCGTTGTCATATAGAGGCGATGACTCTGTTCAAGATTTTTCTAGGGGCAAAAGTAACCAACTTGCGATATTTCTTGATTCAAACGGAAAAGCATATTCTATTCCCAGTCACTCTTTGCCCTCCGCAAGAGGAATGGGTGAGCCAATAACAGGAAGAATAAACGCAGACTCTGGTGTGAAATTTATATCAACGGTAGTCGGAAAAGATAATGATAGATTTATGATAATGAATACTGCTGGTTACGGATATATTGCTGAGTATCAAAATATGACATCAAATAAAAAATCTGGGCGTGCATTTATGAGACTTCCAGAACATGCAGAAATGCTGAGAGCAATTCCAGTCAGAGAAGACCACTCGCATATTGCTGCTGTTTCAAATATTGGAAAGTTGCTAATTTTTGAAATTAATGAGTTACCAACACTTGGTAAAGGTAAAGGAAATAAAATTATAAATATTCCAAAAGATAAACTTGCATCTGGTGAAGAGTTTATGGCCCATGCTCAACTTTTAGCATCTGATAGCTCTCTAAGAATCGAAGTAGGTAAAAGATTCGTCACTTTAAAGCCAAAAGACTGGTTTGCATACATTCTAAAAAGAGCAAAACGCGGTAAAAAAGTTGGCAAATTAGTAAATATTGAAAGGCTGATCGAAGAAAGAAAAGATCAGCAAGAAAATTAATAAGTATCAGGATAATATAAAATTGGTTTCTGTAGAAAAAAAGAATAAATCTAACTATCTAATATCTTTAAGTCCTAATAGCTCTCTTGAAGGTATTGCTAGGATAATTTTTTTAGCAAGTATCACTTTTGTATGTGGCGGAATAGCGATTATGTTCTATTTTTTTGGAGCTTTTATGATACTTCCTTTTGCAGGCATTGAGCTCACAATTTTATTTATTGCTTTTTATTTGAGTTTTAGATGGAGTAGTAAGAAAGAGAAAATATATATTTCTCAAGAAATGGTCAAAATTGAAAAAGGTGTAAATAGAGCTGATTACTTGTGGGAAGAATTTCGAACTTTTACTTCATTTCAGATTAAAAAAGATGCCAATGAGATCACTAGATTAAGTTTTCGTTCCAAGGGTGAAGATGTATTTGTCGGAGATTTTTTAAATGACGATGATAAAAAAAAATTAAAAGACGAAGTTAGATTTATCATTCAAGAACTGAATTCTCAAATTCCCTAACCTCTCCATTTAGGTAATTTTTTTTCAACCATTTCGAGCTTTAATTTTTTTATTGCTGGTATTCCGTATTTAAATTTAGGAAAAGCTTCACCAATGATTAAAGGTTTTAGATAATCTAATGCTTTTTTTGTAACATTAAAACCATCATTAGAAATATATGATTTTGGTAGCTTTTTTTCTACATTCGCAATCTTTGATAAATACGCAGGTTCTATTTTCCAAGAGTAACTTTTCCCAGTTCCTCTTTTAATGCAAGGCATTACGCCATTCATTCCTTTCACGGCATATCTTACTGCATAAATACCAACTGCTTCCGCATGCATCAGATCTGTTTTTGAAGCAATATGCCTTGCACTTCTCTGTAGATAATCAGACACAGCCCAGTGATTTTTAAGGCTTAACTTACTACTAACAAGATTTGCTAAGTATGGAGCTACTCCACCAAGTTGAGTATGTCCAAAGGCATCTTTTGTGTCAGATTCCGCAAGAAATTTACCTTTTTTATTTTTAACACCTTCTGAAGCAA
>CACOEZ010000004.1 GCA_902626385.1 uncultured SAR86 cluster bacterium | reverse complement strand
AATACAGAGAAATCATCGGATATGTTAATTCCTCAGAGATAGTTTCAACAGACTTTTATTCAAGTTCATTTGCTTCAGTTATTGACTCACATGCAACAATAGCGAGCGGTAAAAGTCTTACTTTATATTGTTGGTATGACAACGAATATGGCTATTCAAAACAAGTACTAGGTTTAGCTAAGAAAGTAGCAAATATTCAATTACCCAGATTACCTAAACCAATTGATTAAAACCATAGAAACAAAGGCTTTTTAGCCTTATAATTCTATTGTTTTTTAACTATTTCGAAGTAACTTTACAAAGGCACACGTAGAAAAGTGATTAGAATTTCAAAAGGTCTTGATTTACCAATATCAGGATCGCCGTCTTTAAATATTAGTGATGAGCCAAAGGTCTCAAATGTTGGACTATTGTCTAATGATTTTGTAGGTATGAAGCCAACAATGTTTTTTAAAGAAGGTGATCGTGTTAAAACAGGTGAAAAAATATTTGAGGATAAAAAAAACCCAGGTGTTATTTTTACATCTCCAGGTTCTGGCACTATTAAGTCAATTAATCGTGGTGACAAAAGAAAATTCTTATCCATTGAAATAGAAATAGATAATGAAGATCACATTGAATTTAATGTAAATCAATCCTTGGTATCTGTTTTAATTGAAACAGGGCTATGGAATTCATTTAGAACAAGACCTTTTAATAGAACTCCATCACTAGATAGTCTTCCGGATGCAATTTTTGTAAATTGTTGTGACACAAACCCGCTATCAGTAGATCCACATTTTATTATAGATGTTGATCAAGATTATTTTGACATTGGTCTTGATGCAGTTTCAAAAGAATTTGATTGTAGTATTTATGTTTCATATCAAAACAATAATTTTGAGAAAATAAATAGTGATGTAATTTATAACCAATTTTCTGGTCCTCATCCTGCCGGTCTAAGTGGTACTCATATTTCAAAATTGAACCCTGTGAATCTAAACAAAGTTGTGTGGACCATCAATTATCAAGACATTATTTCTATAGGACATCTTATTAAGAATAAGACTTTAAGAACCTCAAAGATTATAAGCTTAGGAGGACCTTCAGTTTATGAGCCTTCATTGATAAGAGCCAGAATTGGTGGAAATATAGATGAAATTACTGCTGGAAAAGTTGATCCAAAAGCACGAATAATATCTGGTTCTGTTTTACATGGGCATCATTCTGAAGGGGTAATGAATTATTTAGGTTTTTATGATTCGCAAATATCCGCAATTCCTGATGAAGTTAATGAAATTTTTTTGAATTGGTTAATGCCAGGATCAAACTTACACTCAAAACTGAATGTTTTTATATCTTCATTTATTAAACCTAAGAATTATATTTTTAATACTTCTATTGGTGGGGGTAATAGAGCTATCGTTCCAATAAGTTCTTATGAAGAAGTAATGCCTATGGATATATTAGCAACTCAACTTCTTAAATCTTTGGTTGTCTCTGATACAGAAATGGCAATAGACCTTGGAATGTTAGAGCTTGTTCCTGAAGATCTAGCCTTGTGTTCATATGTTTGTCCTAGTAAGTATGATTATTCATCAATATTAATGGATAATTTAAATAAAATTTTTGCAGAATTATGAAGGTTTTGAGAAATTACTTAAATAACGTCAAGCCAAATTTTGTTGGTGAAGGTAAATACACTTCTTGGTTCCCATTATTTGATGCAATCGAAAATCTTATTTTCTCATATGGAAAGAAAACAAAAAATCCAATTCATGTCAGAGACGCTGTAGATATTCAAAAAGTAATGGTAACTGTTTGGCTTGCAACATTTCCAGCGATGTTTTTTGGAATGTACAATCTGGGAGCAAATTCTTTAGAGTATCTTGACTCAATTGGACAACAGAATACAGGTGATTGGCATCATTATTTTGTTAGTATTGTAGGCTATGATTCATCAAGCTTTATTGCCAAATTATGGTTTGGTGCTTGCTATTTTGTACCTATATATTTCGTTGTTTTTACAGTAGGAATAGCTTGGGAGGCTTTATTTGCAATTGTAAGAAAACATGAAATAAATGAAGGTGCATTTGTATCAACCGTTCTCTTTTCTCTTAGTTGTCCTCCAGATATACCTCTATGGCAGGCAGCAATGGGTATTTCTTTTGGTTTGGTTATTGGTAAAGAGATATTTGGTGGTACTGGAAAGAATTTCTTAAATCCTGCTTTAACAGGAAGAGCTTTTCTATATTTTGCTTATCCAGCTCAAATATCAGGAGACAAAGTTTGGGTAGCTGGATTATCTGATTATAATATCGTCCCAGAGGGATATAGTGGGGCAACAGCACTTGGAATGGCTGCTGAAAACGGTATGGCTGGTATAACAAATGCATATACTTGGATGGATGCATTTCTTGGCAATATACCAGGATCTGTTGGTGAAACATCTATAATTGCTATATTAATTGGTTTAGCAATACTACTAATTACAAAAGTTGCATCATATAGAATCATCTTAGGAACTTTAATTGGAATGATATTAATGTCATCTTTATTAAATATAGTTGGTTCTGAAACAAATCAAATGTTTTATATCCCATGGTATTGGCATGCAGTAATAGGTAGTTTTGCTTTCGGTCTTGTTTTTATGGCAACAGAACCTGTTTCGGGATCTGGTACTAATACTGGTAGATGGATATATGGTTTTGTTATTGGTGTAACGGTAATATTAATACGTGTAATTAATCCAGCGTTTCCAGAGGGCATGATGCTTGCAATCCTATTCGCTAACTTGTTAGCCCCGGTCATAGATCATATGGTTGTTATGTCTAATATCAAGAAAAGAAAGGCTTTGACTAATGAATGATTCAATTATAAAAACAATTGCAGTTGCATTTTCAGTGTGCTTAGTATGTTCATTGGTAGTTTCTTCATCTGCAGTCAGTCTTAGAGATTTACAAAAAGAAAATAAGCTGAATGACAGAAGACTCAAAGTTTTACAAGTTGCCAATATTTATGATCCATCAATATCAATATCTGAACAATTTTCTCAACTTGAATCAAAATATATAGATTTTGAATCTGGAAGAATTTTTAATGAATACCAAAATTTTAATATTGAAGAATATGATCAGATTGTTGCAACAAAAGATCCGAATCTGTCTACCTCTGTTCCCGCTTCAGAGGATATTGCAATAATTAAAAATAGAGAAAATGTAGGTAAAATTTATATCTTAAGAGATGATATAAATAAAATTGAAAAACTTATCTTACCTATAAGGGGCTATGGTTTGTGGGGAACGCTCTATGGCTATATAGCAGTTGAGAATGATTTTAATACAGTATCAGGTATTGAATTTTATGAACATAAAGAGACACCTGGGTTGGGTGCTGAGGTAGATAACCCAAAATGGAAATCTTCCTGGAAAGGGAAAAAAATATATAACAATAATGAAGTAGCTTTAGAAGTTATTAAAGGTAAGGTTGAATCAAGCGATACAAATGGTATTTATAAGATAGATGGCTTATCTGGAGCTACATTAACCAGCAGAGGAGTTACAAATATGGTTGCATATTGGTTCAGCGACTCTGGTTATGCAAATTTATTTAGAGAGCTTGACTATGAGTCTTAAGCAATACCAAGAGGTCATAATCAATCCTCTGATAAAAGAAAATCCAATCACATTGCAGATATTGGGTATATGCTCGGCATTAGCTGTAACAAATAATCTATCTGTTACTTTGGTTATGTGCGTTGCTGTAACAAGCGTAGTATCTTTTTCTAATCTTTTTATATCTTTGATAAGGAACTACATACCCTCAAGTATCAGAATCATTGTTCAAATGACGATCATTGCGTCACTTGTTATTGTCGTTGATGAATTATTAAAAGCCTATGATTATGAAACAAGTAAAAAATTATCAGTGTTTGTTGGATTAATCATTACTAATTGTATTGTTATGGGAAGAGCAGAGGCTTTTGCAATGAAGCAGAAGCCTTTAGTTAGTTTTTTTGATGGATTGGGTAATGGAATAGGCTATAGCATAATTTTGATCGGAGTTGCATTTATAAGAGAGTTATTTGGGGCAGGAACACTATTTGGTTATGAAATTCTTCCATTGGTCTCTAATGGTGGTTGGTATATGGGTAACAATTTACTATTACTTCCTCCAAGTTCATTCATAATTATTGGTTTATTTATTTGGTTAATAAGATCTTTACAAAAAGATCAAATTGAAGAAGATGATTTCGAGGTATCAAAACATTCAACAATGCCAGATTTATCAAAGAGAGAGTTAAATGTTTGAACATTATTTAAACATATTTATTACAACAGTTTTTATTGAAAATATTGCTTTATCTTTGTTCCTTGGAATGTGTACCTTTATAGCTATATCAAAAAAAATAGATGCTGCATTTGGTCTTGGTGTAGCCGTAATAGTTGTATGTGTATTAACGGTCCCACTAAATAATTTAATTTATAATTACATATTAAGAGAGGATGCACTTACTTGGCTAGGAATTGAAGGCACTAATTTAGAATTTGTTGAACTTATTAGCTACATAGGTGTTATTGCTGCCTCAGTTCAAATTTTAGAAATGTTCTTGGATAAATATGTTCCAGCTCTGTATAATGCACTTGGTCAATTTCTTCCACTCATCACAGTAAATTGTGCAATTTTAGGTGCATCATTATTTATGGTTGAAAAAGATTTATTATTTACAGAAAGTATTGTTTATGGTTTTGGTGCGGGATTTGGCTGGGCTTTAGCTATTGTTGTGCTTGCTGGAATAAGAGAAAAATTAAAATACTCAGATATTCCAGAGGGTCTAAAGGGTCTTGGTACTACTTTTATAATAGTTGGTCTAATGAGTTTTGGCTTTATGTCATTTGGAGGTATATCTTTATAACATGAGTATAGATTTAATATTAGGTGTAATTTCTTTCAGCGGAATAATACTATTGTTAGTAGTAGTAATTATCCTTGCAAGATCTCAATTAGTCTCTACTGGAAATGTATCCATTGAAATAAATGGTGATGCTGATAATCCTATAGTTGTTCCAGCTGGATCTAAACTCTTAACAACTCTTGCAGACAATAATATTTTCCTGGCGTCCGCATGCGGTGGGGGTGGGACATGTAGTCAATGTAAATGTCAGGTATTTGAAGGTGGAGGATCAATTCTTGCAGCTGAAGAATCACATTTTAATTCAACTCAAAGAAAAGATGGTTGGAGACTTTCATGTCAAGTTCCAGTCAAAAATGATTTAAAAATAAGTGTTCCTGAGGATGTTTTTGGAGTGAAAGAGTGGGAATGTGAAGTATTGTCAAATGACAATGTTGCTACTTTTATTAAAGAATTAGTATTAAAGCTTCCAGAGGGAGAAAATGTTGATTTCAGAGCCGGTGGTTATGTCCAATTAGAAGCTCCTGCATATGAAGTTGATTACAAAAATTTTGATATTTCCAAAGAATATCATGAAGATTGGGATAGATTTAAAATTTGGGATAATAAATCAATTACAAAAGAACCTGTCATAAGAGCTTATTCAATGGCTAACTATCCTGAAGAAAAAGGTATTATAAAATTTAATATTAGGATAGCATCTCCACCTCCGGGCCAAGATGTCCCGCCTGGATTAATGTCATCATGGACTTTTAACTTAAAACCTGGTGATAAAGTAAAAGTGTTTGGACCTTTTGGAGAATTTTTTGCAAAAGAAACAGAAGCTGAAATGGTTTTTGTTGGCGGTGGTGCAGGGATGGCTCCTATGAGATCACATATCTTTGATCAGCTTTTAAGGATTAATACCAATAGAAAAATTACATTTTGGTATGGTGCAAGAAGTTTAAAAGAGATGTTTTATGTTGATGAGTTTAATGAACTTGCAAATAAATATGAAAACTTTAATTGGCACGTTGCCTTGTCAGATCCTTTGCCTGAAGATAATTGGGACGGCGATACTGGCTTCATCCATAATGTACTTTACGAAAATTATCTCAAAGCTCACGAAGCACCAGAAGATTGTGAATATTATATGTGTGGGCCACCAATGATGAATAAAGCAGTAATTGATATGCTAATAAATTTGGGAGTTGAGCCTGAAAATATTGCCCTTGATGATTTTGGCGGCTAATAAAATCTACTGTGACACGTAATTTTTTTTCAAAACTTATAGCTCTCGTCTCTGGAGTTGTTTTAGTAATAGTCGCATACAATCATAACAATCAGTCTCTTTATGTAATTTCTGGAAATGCATATGGAACGACATGGTCAGTTACATCAACTTCATATATTGGAGATCATTATAAAAATAAAATTACATCTATCATCAACGACATTGATTATGTTGCATCAAATTATAAAGCTGATTCAGAAATTTCAATCATAAATCAGGATAACAAAACAGAATATAAAATATCTCAGGATCTCTTTAATATATTAGAAATTGCTAAAACAGTAGAAAATAATTCTGACGGATTTTATAACATTATGATGGCAAAAAAATCTGGAGAGTTGGGATTTTCACCTGATTTTGGTTCTAAAGATATACAACTAACTATTTCAACTTACAACCTTAATGATAATTCTCTTATCTTATATAAAGATTCTTCTAATTGGTTTGATTTATCATCAGTTGCTAAAGGATATGCTGTTCAGAAAATTCACGATTACCTGATGAGTAATAATTTAACTGATCACTTAATCGATATTGGTGGTGAAATTATTATCAATGGAAGTAATTACAATGATGCATGGAGGGTAGGAATTCAAGATCCATCATCTTTAGTCAACAAATCAATTGAAATATTATCGAATAAAGATTCAAATTTTCTTGCAATAGCTACTTCTGGAGAGTATCGAAATTTTAAACTAGATAATTCTGGTAATAAAATCTCACATTCAATTAATCCTAATACTCTTAGATCTATCAATAATGAAATTGTTTCCGTTACTGTGATACATGAAAGCTCTGCAGCATATGCAGATGCCTATGCAACATCATTTAACGTCATGGGCTTTAAAAGAGCTATCAATAAAGCAGAAAATCTTGGTATCGCTGCTATGTTTTTACTGGATAATGGAGAAATTATTTTCTCTAAAAAATGGTATGATTTACAGTTATGAATGAGTTTATCCTAGGATTTATAGTTATTTCAATTGCCTTTATGGGTTTAGCAATTGGTTTGATTTTAAGAAATCAACCCATAAAAGGCTCATGTGGCGGCATAGCTAATCTTAACGATGGCTCCACTTGTGATATTTGCGGAAGATCAGATACTTCAAGCTGCAATTAATATAAATCGATGGTTAAAGGCACTTATCAGCCAAAGTTTCAAAAATTATATGACATATTTTCTGATTCACTAGAATCAAATTATGAATTAGGTGCTGGTATTTCTATTGAGCATAATGGAAAAAATATAGTAAACCTTTGGGGTGGCTATACAAATGAAAAAAAAGATCAAGAGTGGACTGAGGAGACAATTGTTAATGTTTGGTCTGTTACAAAAGCTATTACAGGGATCTGCATTGTTAAATTAATTAATGATGGTAAATTAGATGTAAATAATCTTGTTACAAGTTATTGGCCTGAGTATGGAAATAATGGAAAAGAAAACACCACTGTAAAGGATTTATTAACGCATAGAGCAGGAATGTTCGGGTTTCAAAATGACTATCCACAAACAAATTGGAACGATTGGCATGCATATGTAAAAGCTCTTGAAGAACAAAAACCATTTAGGCCTCCTGGATCATCTCAAGGTTATCATGCAGTTACTTTTGCTTGGCTGGTTGGCGAATTAATAAAAAAAATTGATGGAAGAACAGTTGGCGAATACTTTAAAGAAGAATTTTCTAAGCCACTAAATTTGGATTTTCATATAGGTCTTGATAAAAAAGATCTTCACAGATGTGCTGAAGTTTCATATAAAAGGCTAGATAACCTTAAACCACCCTTAGATTTTATAAAATATGTCCCAAGTTTTCTTTTAAACAAAGATCTTATAAATTATAAAGAAACTGTAATATCAAAAGATTTTTTAAAGGCTTTTAATTCTAAACATTTTGATAAAAATGGTCCTAATTCAGTGGACTGGAGAACTGCAGAAGTACCATCAGCTAATGGACATGGAACAGCTTATAGTTTAGCCAAACTATTTGGCATTCTTTCAAATGGATGCGAGATAAATGGCAATAAATTAATTGACCAAAAGATACTTACAGAAGCAACTAGAATTCATTCTAAAGGACCAGATACTGTATTATTTGGATCAAAGTTAAATTTTGGATACTGTTTTATGGTTGAACAGTCATTCAGTGATAAATTAAATTTTGCACCTATATTTAAAACTGAAACTTTCGGTCATGCGGGAATAGGGGGGTCCGTAGCGTTTGGTGATTTAAAAAACAAGATTGGATATTCATTTGTTTGTAATAGGCAACAAAAGACATCAAATTTGTATAAAACTTCTAATTTATTAACAAAGGCCTTATACGAGTTATTAGATTAGAATTGATTCATTGTGTTATCTTCACCTGCAGCCTTTAATGCTGCATCTCCAGCAAAGTACTCTTTATGATCATCACCCATGTCTGAACCAGACATATTTTGATGTTTAACACATGCAATTCCTTCACGTATTTCTTTTCGTTGAACGTTAGCAACATATCCAAGCATTCCTTCAGATCCAAAATATTCTTTAGCTAAATTATCTGTTGATAAAGCTGCTGTGTGATAAGTAGGAAGTGTTATTAGATGATGGAAGATTCCAGCCTCTTTTGATGCATCAGCCTGAAATGTTCTAATTTTTTCATCAGCTTCTTTTGCTAAATCCGATGTATCATATGATTCATCCATTAGATCATCTCTAACATAACTTGATACATCATCGCCTGATTCAACCATTGAGTCATAAACTTGTTGTCTAAAATTTAAAGTCCAATTAAATGAGGGACTGTTGTTATAAACTAACTTTGCATTAGGAATTGTTTTTTTGATTTCATTCATCATTTCTGCAATCTGACCAATATGTGGTTTTTCAGTTTCTATCCAAATTAAATCTGCACCGTTTTGTAAGCTTGTTATAGAGTCAAGTATGCATCTGGCTTCTCCTGTTCCTTTTCTAAACTGATATAAATTTGATGGAAGTCTTTTTGGTCTAACTATCTTGCCATTTTGACTAATCATCACATCACCGTGTTTCATATTTCCATCAGTAATCTCTTCAACATCAAGGAATGAATTATATTGATCACCAAGATCTCCTTCTTCATTCGTTATTGCAATTTGTTTTGTTAGTCCTGCTCCTAATGAATCAGTTCTTGCAACAATAATTCCATCATCCACACCCAATTCTAAGAATGCATATCTTACGGCATTGATTTTTGCTAAAAAGTCAGCATGAGGTACAGTTACTTTTCCATCTTGATGACCACACTGTTTCTCATCTGATACTTGATTTTCAATTTGAATTGCACAAGCTCCTGCTTCAATCATTTGCTTAGCCATTAAATAAGTTGCTTCTTCATTACCAAAACCAGCATCTATATCAGCAATAATTGGAACTATATGTGTTTCAAAATTATTTATCTTATCTACAATTATATTTTTTTCGTTATCATCTTTAGCGTCATCTAATTCTCTAAATAGGCCACCAAGTTCTCGAGCATCAGCCTGTTTTAAAAATGTATAAAGTTCATTGATAAGGCTGGCGACAGAAGTTTTCTCATGCATAGATTGGTCGGGTAGAGGTCCAAATTCTGATCTTAATGCAGCTATCATCCATCCAGATAAATAAAGATACTTTTTCTTGTTAGTGCCAAAATGTTTTTTAATTGATATCAACTTCTGTTGTCCTATAAAACCATGCCAACATCCAAGAGATTGAGTGTATGATGACGGATCTTTATCATATTCATCCATATCTTTACGCATGATAGAAGCTGTATATTTTGCTATGTCAATTCCTGTTTTGAATTGATTTTGCAATCTCATTCGAGCAACATACTCTGGATTTATGGATTTCCAGTTACTTGAGCCCATATCAGGTATTTTCGAAGCAGTTTGAATATTTTTATTTAATTTTGACATTATTTACCCCTGTTATGTAGTGAAGTAAATATGATATATAAAAATATGTCAATAATCTTATAAATGTTGTTAATTCAACAAATTTTATGTAGTTTGACTACAAAATTATGTGTTTTTTATAGTTTTTTAGCTAATCCAACGTAGCTATGTGGAGTAAGTTTTAATAGTTTTTCCTTACTTTTTGTTGAAATATCAAGTGTTTTAACAAATTTAATGTACGACGTTTTATCTAGTCTTTTTCCTCTTGATAATCTTTTTAATTGTTCATAAGCATCATTAATACCTTCTAGTCTCATTATAGTCTGAACAGCTTCAGTCAAGACTTCCCAATTATTATCAAGTTCCTCATTAATAACCTTTCTGTTTGGGGTAATTTTATTTAGACCTTTACATAATGAGTTAATAGCTAAGCACGAATATCCATATGAAGTTCCAACATTTCTTAGAACCGTACTATCAGATAGATCTCGTTGTAATCTTGATTTGGTAAGCTTATTTGAAAAATAACTATTCATTGCATTAGACAAACCAAGGTTACCTTCAGCATTCTCAAAATCAATAGGATTTACCTTGTGAGGCATTGTTGATGATCCAACCTCACCCTTAATAAGCTTTAAGACAAAAATATCATTTGATATATAAATCCAAACATCTTGAGATAAATCTAATAAAATATTATTAATCCTTGTTAAAGAATCTAATGTCTCTGCAATCCAATCATGGGGTTCTATTTGTGTTGTCAATTCGTTTTGATTAACTCTATATGATTGAATAAATTTTTTAGAAGCCTTGGGCCAGTCAATTTTGTCTACAGCAATATCAAAAGTATGATAATTACCAGTAGCACCACTGAACTTTGCCATTGGTATAATTTTTTTTAAAATTCCAATCTCTCTATCAAGACGTGACGAAAAAACTTTTAGTTCCTTGCCAATTGTTGATGGTGAAGCAGGTTGACCATGAGTTCTTGATAGAAAAGATATGTTTTTCCATTTGTTTGAGAGTTTTGAAATTATTTTTTTACATTCTGAAGCTTTTTCAATTTGATATGCAGTTCCATTTTTAATCATTAATGCATATGACAAAGAATTTACATCTTCACTAGTTAAACCAAAATGAATTAAATGTATGTAATTTTTAAGAATTTTATCTGATTTAAAAAAACTCCTAATATAGTATTCAACAGCTTTAACGTCATGATTTGTTCTTTTCTCGATTTTTTTAATTTTTTGAACATCTCTATCTCCGAAATCATCCTTAAAACTATTGAGTTTTTTTAATGAAGATTTTGAAATTGATTTAAAGTGCGTTTGATAATTTCTACAAAGAAATATTAACCAATCTATCTCAATAATAAACCTTGTCTTTATTAATGCGTGTTCAGAAAAAATTTTTCTTAATTCATCAACTTTATCAATATATCTATTGTCAAGAGGAGATATATTATTGTGACTGTAATTCATGACTTATCTTATCATTTTTTTAAAATGTGTCCGTGATTATTCCACCACCCAGACACACATTTTTATCATAAAAAACTGCTGACTGACCAGTGGCAACACCTCTAATTTTTTCAGCAAATTGTACTTTAAACTTTTTATCAGAATAATTTATTTCACATTCAACTGGCTTATGTTGATGTCTAACTTGAATAGCACATTTTTTTGGATACTTGAAATCAAAATCATTAATCCATGAAATATAATTTAATATAGCCCCATCATCGAACAACAAATCATTATCTATTCCCTGGCACACATGAATTTCATTTTTTTTAATGTCTTTATGAAAAACATACCAAGGTAGTTCATCTCTATCTTTAATACCACCAACTTTTAGGCCTTGTCTTTGGCCTTTTGTAAATAAGGTAGCTCCATTATGTTTACCGACTTGATTACCGTATTCATCAATAATAGCTCCTTCTTGTAGATCAATGAATCTTCCTAAGAAATCTTTAAGATTTCTCTCACCAATAAAACAGATACCTACTGAATCTTTTTTTTCAGAATTAGGTAAGCCTATCTCATTGGCAATTTTTCTAACATCCTCTTTGTAAAGATCACTTAATGGAAATATACACTTTTCAAAATCTTTTGATTTAACTTCATGCAAGAAATATGTTTGATCTTTGTTAAAATCTCTAGCTCTGCATAGTGACAATCCCATATCAGTATCTTTTAAGGATGCATAGTGCCCAGTAGCAATATGATCTGCACCTATTGAAAGAGCATATTTTAGAAAAGACTTGAATTTAATTTCTCTGTTACACAATATATCTGGATTAGGTGTTCTACCATTTCTATGTTCTTTTAAATATTCTTCAAAAACCATTTCCCAATATTCATCTGAGAAATTTGCTTTATGAAGAGGTATGTCAAGTAAATCACATACTTTGGATGCATCTTCAAAGTCTATTTCAGATGTGCATACTTCTCCAGGCTCACTTTGCCAATTTTTCATAAACAACCCTATAACTTTATATTTTTGTTTTTTCAAAAGATAGGCACTGACAGAGGAGTCGACGCCGCCTGACATGCCTACAACAACAGTTTTATTTTCGTTATTCATGAGCCTATTAAATTCATTTAATAATTGATTAATTGGAGTATAATTATCACCGATTTTACAGCAATCATCTATTTAAGAGGCTAAATTGTCTATGAGTTATAAAAAAATCAAAATTCCAAAAAAAGGAAACAAAATATCATACAAAGATAGTAAGTTGATAATACCTGACAACCCTATAATTCCATTCATCGAAGGTGACGGTATAGGTGTTGATATTACCCCGCCAATGATTGAAGTTGTTAATGAAGCAGTGAAAATTGCATATTCTGGTAAAAGAAAAATCGAATGGATGGAGGTTTACTGTGGTGAAAAAGCAACAAATATTTATGATAAGGACACGTGGTTACCAGATGAAACAATTGATGCATTAAAAGAATATGTTATAAGTATAAAAGGTCCATTAACAACTCCTGTTGGAGGAGGCATCAGATCTCTCAATGTTTCACTTAGACAGATATTAGACCTTTATGTGTGTCTCAGACCAATTCGCTATTTTAACGGTGTCCCATCGCCTGTTAAAAGACCCCAAGATGTTGATATGGTTATCTTCAGAGAAAATTCAGAAGATATATATTGTGGTGTTGAGTTTGAAGGAAACTCAAAAGAAGCTAATAAATTAGTAAAAACTCTAAAAAAAGATTTTGATGTTACAAAAATAAGATTCGAAGATAATGTTGGAATAGGTGTTAAACCTATATCGGAAACCGGAACTAGAAGGTTGGTAAAAAAAGCAATTGATTATGCAATTGATAATAATAGATCATCTGTAACACTTGTTCATAAAGGTAACATTATGAAATTCACTGAAGGTGCATTTAGAGATTGGGGTTATGAGGTTGCGCAAAAAGATTATAGCGGGATCTTAATTGATGAGGGCCCATGGCAAGAAATTATAAATCCTAATAATGGTCAAAAAATAGTTATAAAAGATGTTATCTGTGATGCATTTTTACAACAAATTCTTTTAAGGCCTACAGAGTATGATGTCATTGCTACCATGAACTTAAATGGTGATTATATTTCTGATGCTCTTGCTGCAATGGTAGGGGGCATTGGTATTGCACCAGGTGCCAATATTTCAGATGAATATGCAGTGTTTGAAGCAACTCATGGAACAGCGCCAAAATATGCTGGTAAAAATCAGGTTAATCCGGGTAGCTTGATGTTATCTGCGGAAATGATGTTAAGACATATGGGATGGATAGAAGCTGCTGATCTCATAATTTCATCTATGGAAAGGACTATTGGAGCTAAAAAAGTGACTTATGATTTTGCTAGAATGATGGAAGGCGCTGATAAAGTAACTTCATCAGGATTTGCAGACGAAATGATAAAAAGAATGTAATGTTCAAATTATCAAACGATGACAAAGATAATTCATCAACAGATCTCGGTGCCGTAGTTCTTGAAAAAGAACCGGAAGTCAAAGAACCTCCTTCCTATCAAGTTATTTTAATTAATGATGATTTTACTCCAATGGAGTTTGTTGTCTTTGTATTACAAACTGTATTTGGTCATAATCACCAAAAATCTACAGAAATAATGATGACTGTTCATACAAAAGGTAAGGGTGTTTGTGGTATATTCTCTAAAGAGATCGCAGAAATGATGTCATATGAAGTAAATACTATGGCAAAAGATCATGGTCATCCACTTTTAAGTGAAATAGAACCTTTAACTGATTAATATGTTTAGTAAAGATTTAGAATTGTCTATAGCAAGCCTTTTTGATAGAGCTCATGATTCTAATATTCAATATATTACAGTTGAACATCTTCTATTGATGATATTAAGTGATTTTGAGGTAAAAGAATTTTTTAAATCAAAAAACATACAAACTGATAGTCTTAAACACGATCTCAATGAACATCTTAAAAAGAATGTTGTTGCAAAAGTAGATCAACAAAAACCAGTTCAACCAACTTTAGGATTTCAAAGAGTTTTACAGAGAGCTGTATTTCATATTCAATCTTCAGGGAAGGGTGTAGTCAAACCAATTAATATCCTTGTTGCAATTTTTTCTGAAAAAGAATCACACTCAGTCTTCTTGTTAAATAAATATAAATTAACAAGATTGGATGTAGTTACTTATCTATCACATGGAAAGCCAACAAAGAAAAAAGATATCGATCAAAAGAATGATGTTGATGATTCTCCTGAAGAATTAACAGAGAAATCAAATGACTATCTAATAAACTTAAACAATTTAGTTACCGAAAATAAAATCGATAAAATAATTGGTCGTAAAAAGGAAATTGAAAGACTAATACAAATACTATCAAGGAGAAATAAAAATAATCCCTTACTAGTTGGCGAGTCTGGTGTTGGTAAAACTGCTATAGCTGAGGGACTTGCATATTTAATCTCTAAGAAAAACGTACCAACTATCATGCACAATACAATTGTTTACTCACTTGACATTGCTGCATTGATTGCGGGAACAAAATATAGAGGAGATTTTGAAAAAAGACTAAAGAATGTTCTAAATTTTCTTTCTAAAGAAAATAACCCAATTCTATTTATCGATGAGATACATACTATTATTGGAGCAGGCTCAGCGTCAGGAGGTTCTTTGGATGTTTCTAATCTACTTAAACCTGCACTCGGTAAAGGACAGATAAGATGTATCGGATCAACAACATTTCAAGAATACAGAGGAATCTTTAATCAAAATCAGGCACTATCAAGAAGATTTCAAAAGATTGATGTAATTGAGCCAACCTTTGATGAGTGCGAGGAAATTCTAATTGGTATTAAAGATATCTATGAAGAATATCATAATGTGAAATTTACAAATGAATCTATTAAATCAGCTATAGAGTTATCATCAAAATATATTAACGATAGATTTTTACCTGATAAAGCAATTGATGTAATTGATGAGACTGGCGCATTGTTAAATATAAATAGAAAAAATAAAAATATCATTAAAGTTAATAAATCCCACATAGAAAGAACTATTTCAAAAATTACAAAAATACCTGAACAATCTATTACTACAAAAGATAAAAAGAATTTAAAAAATATTGAAGAGAACTTAAAAAGGGTGATTTTTGGTCAAGATAAAGCTGTCGAAACACTTTCTAATGCCATTAAGTTATCTAGAGTAGGTCTTCGGGACGAAAACAAAACAATTGGATCCTTCCTATTTACTGGTCCAACAGGGGTAGGGAAGACAGAAATATCAAAACAATTATCTGAAATTATGGGCATCGAGTTAATAAGGTTTGATATGAGTGAATATATGGAGAGACATACTGTTTCAAGGTTAATCGGTGCTCCTCCTGGATATGTTGGTTTTGATCAGGGTGGACTTCTTACTGAAGCTATAGTGAAATCACCTCATTGTGTCTTGTTGTTAGATGAAATTGAAAAAGCTCACCCAGATATTTTTAATATCTTGTTACAAGTGATGGATGCAGGTGTTTTAACTGATAACAATGGAAGAAAATCAGATTTTAGAAACGTTATTCTAATAATGACAACAAATATTGGAGCAGAGTTACTAAGTAAAAGAAATATAGGTTTTGCTGAATCATCTAACGAATCTGATGCTATGAATTCACTTAATAAGTTATTCTCACCTGAATTTAGAAACAGACTAGATGAAACTATTCAATTTAATTATCTTGGTAAATCTGTAATTTTATCCATTGTTGATAAGTTTCTAACAAAACTTCAAGCACAATTAGATAAAAGAAATGTAGAGATTGTTGTTTCTAACAAAGTAGTTAGTTGGATAGCTGACAACGGTTATGATAAAGAAATGGGCGCAAGACCTATGGAAAGATTTATCTCACAAAATATTAAAAAACCGCTTGTAGATAAATTACTATTTGGGAATCTTAAGGGCGGCGGATTAATTAAGGTAGATATAGAAAAAGGTAAATTAAAGTTCGTAGAAGAAAAATCAAAAATTAAGGCCTAATTATCTTCCTCTAAAAGTAATTCTTCCGACTGTTAAATCATAAGGAGTCATTTCAACTTTTACCTTATCACCGGTAAGTATTCGAATGTAATGCTTTCTCATTTTACCTGAAATATGCGCTGTAATGATGTGGTCATTTTCTAATTTAACTTTAAATTTTGTGTTAGGTAGAGTTTCTATAACCTCACCATCAAATTCTAATTGATCTTCTTTCGACATATTTGGCTATTCTAAACTATTTCTAAGTTTATACATATCTAAATGAACACATATATTATTTAACATAATATATATTATGCGAATATATATATGGGAATATGACTATACTACCCCAACGTATACTCATTCAACAGAACTTCTAATTATATTAAGATCTTTAGTAAGAACACTGCCTATTGCTGTATGTGATAAATTATTTCTTGTTATGCCTATAATTTCTGCAATAGTCTCGGCCGCGTATATACCAGTGCAGTGTCCACCCATAAACTTAGTTAAACCATTATTTCCTAACCAATTAGCAGTTTTAAATATAGTTTCATCATTAGCTTTAAATAAATGAAATCCACCTATCGCACCATAAACTGGAACATCTTTAATAGATTGAAGTTTTTTAGCTGTATTAATTATCCCCGAATGTCCACATCCAGACATCATAATCCAACCTTTGTCAGTTAACATTCCAACTGATTGATCATCTTTGATTAGATCTGGAATTGTTAACTGGTCATCAAGATAATAACCTAATGGGCCATTATATGATTCAACTGTTCTTTTAACAGTACCGGTGGCGTATAGATTTTCAGAAATCATTTTGTGTTCATCTAAAATTATAAATTTAATACCCTCTTCTTCAGCAACTCTTCTAAATCTTGATGAATCTTTAAAATTTCCTGGTCCTTCTTTTGATCCATCTTTGTAGAATCTTTGATCAAAAAAACCTCTAGCAACATAAACTTCAGAAAAGGCATTTTCATTTAATTCTTTATAGGTTTTTCTGAGTTTTATTAACCCACCAGTATGATCGCTATGAAAATGGCTTAGAACAACTTTATTTACTCTGGATAAATCTTTTCCTAATATCGTTGCATTATGCAAAACAGTATCCTCATGAAATCCAGTATCAAATAAAATAGATTCTTTCTCACTTTCATACAACGCTGAAAAACTCCATTCACCAAAACCTCCATAATTTGAAATATTTGTTGCTAATACAGTAATTTGATAATCAGCAATGGCATTTATTGAAACTAAAAAAGTTATAATCCTTAGGTTTTTTAGCATTCCTGACATCGTAGATTTAATTAAATACCAGCTGATACACCTATAGCTACAGGTCTTATTGGAGATGCAGAACTACCTTTTGTCAGTAAGGGAAGAATGATCACACAGGATAACTCAACATTGTCTTTTGCAAGACCTTTGAGATTAAAGTTTTCAAGTGTATGCACACCTGCTTGAGTAAGAAAATGGTGATGGGCAGGATTGGCAATCCCTTTTGGATTTTGAGACCTTTCAGGCCCGTATTCACTCTCATCTGCAAATGAATCAACGCCCCATGTATCAAGTCCTACGCCAACTACTTGTTTTTCAGAAAGATATTTAACTAAATTGTATGATACGCCTGGTGCTTTTGTATAATATATGCCCAATTCATCAGGGTCTTGATAATAATCACTCCAACCAGTATTTATTAATACTACATCGCCGGGTAATATACCTCTATCTTTCAGATTCATTTTTTTAAGAGTATCCTCAATATGTTTGACAGTAACATATTCGCCAGCTTTCATAGACTCTCCATTAAAAATATGTTTCCTCACATCTAAAAAAATAGCTGATGTAATTATTGGAGGGACTGTCTCAATTCCAAGTTTATTTAATGGTGCTTCTGGGGTGGGTTTAACTTCCTTACCATTTAAATTACCAAAATATTTTAATGAGGATAAATCTGCTTCGCCCTCTCCGCTCCAGATTTCGTCTGTATATCCAAAATGTCCTAATGCATCCATTTGAGTTCCTTGGTTACCATCATTTACGTTTTCATTTAAAACATCCATAGTAAAAACTTGTCTTGAACCTGCCCATGGTATTTCTGGAAGAAATTTTGGCTTATATTCACCTGCAAATGGAGACAAAGGCATTGAAGACGTGCGCTCATATGAAAGTTCGTAAACTTTTGCATTAGGGTGACTCATTTGCTCAGAACATCTCTGATATGTTTCTATACCTAATAGATTTGTCATTCCTCTTTGATCAGAAAAATTATCAGCAGAAATAGATAACATAATGAATGTTATATTTAAAATTAATATTTTATTTATATGTTTTTGAAATTTAAATATCATTATGAGGTGCTCCACAAATTGTTGCCTTTAAACCAGCAGCTCCACCTTCCAACAAAGGCTCTAAAATATCTAACAAACCAGTTTCAACTCTCCAATTTAAATATTTAGCTTGATGGTCTAAAGTCTCCCAATCCTCAATCAGATGAATTGTATTTGATGATTCTTCGACAAATGTATTCACCGATATACAGCCATCAAATGATCTGGTGTCAGGCAAAGCACTTTTTAATGTATCTTTAAGATCATCCATCATGCCGTCTTTAGCGGGAAATGAAACTATTACTAAATTTTTCATATTAACTCCATAATTTCTTTAATTTATTATATTATCAATTAACAATATTTATAGCTTGAGGGTTTCAAAATGTATAAAAAATTCTTAATTACTTTTTTCTTATCATTGAATGTAAATGGTTCAGAATTGATGGAGCCTACAACAAAATCTGAAGATCTTTATAAAGAGGTAATCCTAGATGGTAATTATAAAAATGCTATTAATAAACCTGATATTTTTTTAGGATTTGAATATGCTACTAGAGTAGCAACACCAGAACAAATAACCTCTGCCTTACAAACTTGGTCAAAACAATCTGATAGGTTAAAAGTTGTTGAATATGCTAAAACACATGAGAACAGACCATTACACGCTGTATTTATCTCATCACCAAATAACTTAAGTAATCTTGATGAAATTAATAAAAAAATTTCAAAACTAAGTGATGCAAGGTCATTAAGTGATCGAGCTGCAAAATCTTTAATTAATGAGTTACCTGCTGTGGCTTGGATGGCTTATTCAATTCATGGAAATGAAACCTCAGGAGCTGATGCAGCACTTGGAGTAATATATCATCTCATCTCAAGCACAGATCAAGATATATTAGACATGCTTGATAACATGATAATTATTATAGATCCTCTAATGAATCCAGATGGTAGAGCTAGATTTGCAAAAAATTTAGAACAATATCGTGGTACTGCTCCTAACTATGATGATCAATCATTAATACATACAGGTGACTGGCCATATGGTAGAACAAATCACTACTTTTTTGATTTAAATAGAGACTTTGTTTATTTGACTCAACCTGAAACAATTGGAAGAGTTTCCCTCATCAATAAATGGAAACCTCAAATTTTAGTAGATGCACATGAGATGGGTTCTCAAGATACATTTATGACAGGTCCAGCTAGAGAACCTATAAATAAAAATGTTGATTATGACCTCATCAAATGGGGAAATGTTTTTGCTAAAGATCAGGGAAATGAATTTGATAAACGCAATTGGCGTTTCTATACAGGCGAATGGCACGAAGATTTATATCCTGGTTATTCATTTTATGCTGCTTTCAGAGGAACCTTGGGAATTTTGTATGAGCAATCAAGAATGGCAGAAGATGGTGTAAGAAGGCCTGAGGGAACAATTCAAAGCTATAAAGAATCTGTTCATCACCAATTTATTAGCACTATGGTAAATTTAAATACTCTTCAAAAACATTCCAAGGATATGTACAAGGATTATTGGGACGGAAGAAAATATAATGTTTCAAATAATGGTAAATATTCCAACAGAACATACGTAATATTAGCAAATAATAATCATGGAAGATTAAATATACTGGCTGAGAAACTCAAAATTCAAAATATTGAGATATTTCAAAATGATAAAGATATAACAGTTAAAGAAGTCTTAAAACAAAATAGCGAAATAGAATCAAATTACATAATTCCTTCGGGTAGTATGATTATTCCAAATAAACAACCTGAGGCTCCATTGATATCAGCAATTTTAGAATTTGATGCTGAAATAGATGATGCAGTCTTGATTGAGGAAAAACAAAAAAGTATAAAGAATGGCTCTTCAATAATGTACGACACGACCGCTTTTAATTTTACAATGATGTTTGGTTTGCCAGCAGTTACGGTGCCAGAAAATATTTCAACAAATTTGAGTGTTTGGATGCCCTCTTCACCTAAATTAGAAATCAATGAAAATGCTGTAATGTGGGCTGTTGATGGCAATGATGATAGATCTGTAGCATTTGCAGCAAGATTATTAGAACAAAATATTGAAGTAAGAATAATTGATAAGGAATCATTATTATCTGAGCATAATCTTTCTAGAGGAAGTGTCGCTGTTATTGCTATGGATAATCCAAATAACAATAACTTGATCTCACAGATAAAAAAAGTTGCCACAGATTTAGATATCTCTGTTGTATCAATAGAATCCGGTTTTGGTGATAAAGAACTACCAGACTGGGGTGGAAGACACTTTAGATTATTAAATAAACCTCAAATTGCTATTTTGAGTCATGAAGGTTTTAGCTCTTATGATGTCGGTGTAAGTTGGTGGTCTATAGATCAAAATCTTGGAATAAGACATAGTCAGATAAATTCATCTTTAACGGGCTATGCTGATCTAAGAAGATATAACACTATTATAGTTCCAAGTGGAAGTCCTGATATGAGTGATTATTCAAAAAAAATGCTTCTTGACTGGGTAAAACAAGGCGGCACTCTTATTTCTAATAATAGAGCAACAAGATCTCTAATTTCATCTGGAAATTTTGGAAATGTTAAACCTTTAAATAAAACATATGAAAAAACTAAAGATTTTAATATTGACCTTATGAGAGAGATATATTCTGCTCAAGAAAATATAGATATTACAGATGTAAATAATAATGAAGTAAATTTAAACGTCACATATCCATGGGAAACGACTGATAAAAAATACTCACAGGAACAACTCGAAAGTCGAGATAAATGGCAGTCATTGTTGATGCCATCAGGTGCAATTGTAAGTGCTAGAGTTGATGATAAACATTGGTTAACCTTTGGAACCGGAAAAGTACTTCCAGTACTTTATGGAAATTATCCAATATTAATGACTGGTGGAAACTCGGAAGCAGTTTTAAGAATTGGTGAACTTATTCAAAATAACGAAATTTTGGAAAATAGGACAATTAATTGGTCACAAATTCCTTCAGGTTATGACATGAATGTGAGAATGAGTGGATTGGTTTGGCCTGAAGCAAGTCAGCGCATAGCAAACTCTGCTTATCTTACTCGTGAAAAAATAGGTAAAGGACAGATAATATTGTTTTCTGGCGAACCAAATTATAGAGGTTCTGCAAGAGGAACTAATAGATTATGGTTAAATGCAGTGATATATGGAAGTGGGCTTGGAACAAACTCAAGAGTAAATCCATAAAGATAATTCTGTATTTCGATTATTTAATAAATTCTGTTACTTCCTTAAGAAACCTATCAAAAGATGGTTGATGATTGTACATCATATGACCAGCTTCAAATTCTGAAAATATTACGCGATCCATATCAACAGAGTTATCATTCATAAAATTTTCAGCTGTAAAACATGGTGTTGCTAAATCATATAATCCACATGAAACATATACTTTAAAGTCTTTATTGTATCTCTGTGCCCGGGCTATATGAGGAACAGTATTTACGTATCCAAAGTCATTACCTTTCCATTCTTGAGGATGTTTCCAGCTAAAATAAACATCTGAGTCACCACTTTGATAGAGCATATCTAACTCAACTCCAATTTCTGCAAACCATGTATGTATAGCCGTGACATAAGCTGACATAAATCCTTCACTAGAAACATCTGTATCAGGATATTGACCGCCTGACATATAATCACTATTTTTATATCGTGAATCAAGTCTACCAACTGAATATCCCTCATCTCTAAGCAATTCTTTTCTAAAACTTGATGCATCAACTCTCATATCAAAATCTTCAACAAATCTTTTGCTTAATCCTGTGAAATAAGAATATTTTTGCATAACATTATTTTTTTCTGTTTGACTTATTCTAGATCCTTTAAGTAGCGCTGGCCCATATTCATTTAAACTAAATCGTTTTGATTCTAGATAAAAATCTTGAAGTGATTTGTTAGTTTCAATTTTGCCATGATAATAAGCCGTAGCTGCATATGAAGGCAGAAAACCATAATGAGGGCTATTATTACCTGGATGAAAAACTAAATACTGGTAATCAGATGCTGGAGCTACAAGGAGTAAGCCATTAACTTCAATTGGTGTGATGCTACCAGATCTTAATTCAGATACTAATAAAGGACCTCTGATACCACCATAACTCTCGCCTAAAATATATCTTGGTGAATTCCATCTCTTATTATCAGTAATCCACCTTCTGATAAATTCTGCAATAATTTTAGGATCTTCGCTTACACCCCAAAACTCTTCACCTTCATGGCAGCCGATTGCCCTACTATACCCTGTGCCAATTGGGTCTATAAAAACTAAATCTGCGTCACTTAAAGGTGATAGCTTGTTATCAATTATATTGTAAGGTGGTGAACCATCATCACTTGCGTCACTTGGAACTTTAATCACTTTTGGACCAAGAACTCCCATATGGAGCCATAAAGAGGCTGAACCTGGTCCACCATTAAAACTGAATATTATAGGTCTTTGATCAGAGTCTTTTGAGATATATTCTGTGTAAAAAAAAGATGCCATTGGAAGGTTTGGATCATCTTTTTCATAAATAATTTTTTCTTTAAGGCTAGCAGTGTATTCAATTTTTTTACCATTAAAAGTACCCACAAAATTATTTGAATAGTATCTTTCAGTAAGAGTTTCTCTGGTTATATCTTTACATTCATTATTTTTATCGCCCAGATCGATAGTCACTTCATCATTAGCAATTATATTTAACGATGTAAAAAAAATTATGTACGATAAAAATAGATTCTTTGATTTCATTAATTTGCTCCAAAATATATAATTTCAATATAACAAAAATAACTAGTTTTTGTGTTGCGCAAATAAAAAAAATTAAATTATTATCTAAATATGGATAAATTAAAGATCGCTTTAAGTTTTATAAAAATAAGACTGAAAAATATTGGAAGTGCATTAGTCAAAGGATCTACCGCCTATATTATTGCATCTTTTGGTTTGATCCAGGTTTCTAGCATTGTTGCAGATAATATTGATATGGTACAAAGCATTGGAATATCTAAAGAATTATTTATGCAATATCTTTTTATCAGTTTATTATTTTTGTTTCCTGTTTTCTTAATTTTTACAATTATTAATAAACGTAAATCAATCAACAAAGATATATTGAAATCATTGGATAAAAATCTTGAACAAATAGATGATCAAAGACCAAAAATAGCTGTTATACCCTTTGAAAATCTTAACAAAGATGATGATGGTCAATTTCTTGTTGATGGTATCGCTGAAGATCTTTTAACTGAGTTATCTATGGTTAAAGAAATTTCTGTTGCTACAAGAAAGACATGTTTTGGTCTTCGTGAAAAAGATATTACTTCTCAAGATTTCAAGGATGCTTATGGATTTGATTATGTTGTTACAGGAAGTATAAGGGCTTCTGATAATAGGTTGCGTATTTCAATAGAACTAAGTGATATGAATGATGATAAAGTAATTTGGAGCAACAAATTCGACATAGAAAACAAAGATATTTTTGAAATTCAAGATGAAATAGTTACAAAAATAGTTACATGTATTGTTGGTGAAATTGAAATATCAAGTCTTAAAAGAGCTAATAGAAAACCAACAGATAATATGACTTCCTATGAATACACATTAAAAGGTCGTGCCTTAAATCAGCAATATGAAAAAAATGCAAATGCAGAAGCAATTAAAATGCTAGATGCTGCAATTGAAGCAGATAAAACAAATCCTCTGCCTTACTCTTGGAAAGCATGCACGATAGGTCAATCAATGGCTCTTGGATTCAGAGAAAATAATGATAAAACTATGTCTGATTTTATGAGCGCCTTAAGTAAAGCAAATGAACTTAATGATAACGATTGGAATGCTCTAAGAATTATTGCAGAAGCACATTTAACATTACAAGATTTTGAAGGTGCAATGGTTTATGCAAATAAAGCATATAATGCAAATCCTAATCACCCTTTTGTTTTGTGGATATATGGACGAGTTTTAATGAGATATGGAAATTTAGATAGCGGAATTAAGATACTGGAAAAGCTATATGAAAGAGAACCAATACCAATGAGTGATATTAATACGGACAGAATGAATAAAGAATTATTTCTAGCTTATTATCTTGATAAGAATTATGAAAAATGTGAAGAAATTTTTGACAAAATTAATGAATACACATTTAGAGAGTGGTTAATTAATATTGATATCAAAAATAAGAATGAAGATGATTACCTATCAGATAATTGGTTTACTTCAGGATTTAATAGATTTAAAGATTTAAATTTAAAGAAAGAAATTTCATTATTTCACCTAAATAACAAAAGTCTAACGGCTAATCTAGAAGACCTATCAAAAGAAGTATTTGCTTAAAAATGATTTATAAAAATATCCTAAATACAATTGGTAACACACCATCATTTGGCATCCAAAATATTTCAATTAATGATACAAATATTTATGTAAAAGCTGAATATTTTAATCCAGCTAGCTCTGTAAAAGATAGATTGGCTGTAAGCATTATAGAAAATGCTGAAAAAAATGGATATCTTAAAAAAGGAGATACAGTAGTTGAAGCTACTAGTGGAAATACTGGCATTGGACTCGCAATGGTATGTGCAGCTAAGAATTATAAATTAATTGTTACTATGCCAGATAGTGCATCAATAGAAAGAAGAAAATTGATGCGTTATCTTGGTGCTAAAGTGCTATTAACTCCTGCTTCTGAAGGAGGAACAGCTGCATATAACAAAGCAAAGGAATTAGTTAAAAAAAATGATTGGTTTTTTGCAAGACAGTTTGAAACTGAGGATAACCCTAAAATACATGAGGATACTACAGCTCTTGAAATATATAACGACTTTAAAGACATTGGACTAGATTATTGGGTTTCTGGATACGGAACAGGAGGAACTTTCACCGGTGTATCAAGATACTTAAAACAGAAAATGCCTAATACAAAGCTTATTCTTACCGAACCAGATGTTGCACAGCTTGTTAAAAGCGAAGTTAAACAACAAAGAAATAGCGATAATTCAGCATCAACAAGTCATCCAAATTGGAACCCTCATCCTATTCAAGGATGGACGACTGATTTCATACCTCATGTTCTTCAAGAATCTATTGATAACAAATATATAGATGATTTAATTCCTGTTTCAGGAGATGATGGTATTTATTGGGCAAACGAATTAGCAAAAAAAGAAGGCATCATTACAGGCGTCTCCGGCGGTGCTACTTTTGCTGTGGCTGTAAAAGTTGCAAAAAAAGCTAAACCTAACTCAAATATTTTATGTATGTTACCTGATACAGCTGAACGTTACATGTCCAGCATACTTTTTGATGGAATAAATTCAGAAATGAATGATGATGAAATAAATATTTTTAATTCTTGTTAATTATTTAATTCCTTCGCTGGAATACCAGCCACTGTCGTATTGGGATCAACATCCTTTAAAACTAGACTTCCTGCTGCTACGGTTGAATTCTCACCAATAGTTATATTACCTAAAATTGTGCTTGATGCATAAATGGAGACGCCTTTTTTAATTTTTGGATGCCTGTCACCCCTTTCATTACCTTTGCCACCTAACGTAACACCTTGAAATATAGATACATTTTCTTCAATTTGTGTTGTTTCACCAATAACTACACCCGTTGCATGATCAATCATGACACCACCTAAAATTTGTGCTGCTGGATGAATATCCACTCCAAAAACTTCTGATGCTCTATTTTGTATAAATAAAGCCATCGTGTGCCTCTCATTTTTCCATAAACAGTTAGCAGCTCTATACGCAGCAAGTCCCTGAAATCCCTTATAAAATAAAATTGGTGTTGAAAAATATTTACACGCTGGATCATTTTCTTTAAAAAAAATTAAATCTTTTTCCAAGGACTCTGCGATACCTTCACAATTCTTATAAACATCTAAAATAAAATTTTTTATATCTTTAGATGATAGTGCATCACTATTGAGCTTTGAGGCAATGACAGATGCAATAGCACTTATCAAACTGTCTTGTGAAAGGATAAGTAAATTTAAATATGGAGAAAGAGATGGTTCAGCATCAATTCTGAGACTTACTTCATCCTTAATTGTTAACCATAAATTATTATTAATTGAATTATTCAACGTATAATCCAAAACCTTCTTGCAAGCCTATTATGTCATTCAATGAACTTTTATTTTTGAGAAGATAGAAATCCTTAGCTTCTTTTGGGAATAAAATAAAGTTTAGTAAATCAGTATCATTTTTATATAATTTTTTTAAATTATTTTCATCGCAAAATATTTTAAATTCTTCTTTGTAAAAACTGACATCTTGAATATTTGTGTTTTCTTTATGGCCACTTGAGGCTTTATCAATTTTCTTTCTTAATTTTGGACAAATATCACCTGGTATTTCTCCATAATAACCATTAACCATATCAATAAATTCTTTGTTTAGAGTTTGATATCTTTTATTATCAAGAACATTCATAAGTGCCTGTGCGCCGACAATTTGAGATGAAGGTGTAACTAGCGGAACATATCCAACATCTTTTCTAATTTTTGGTATTTCATCTATCAATAATCTTAATTTGTCACTTTTATTTAGATCAAGTAATTGTTTTTCTAATATGCTAAGCATTCCACCTGGAACTTGATTAGTAAGCATATTTACATCCACTCCCCTCATTGAACCTTCATATTTTTTATATTTCTTTCTAACATTATTAAAGTATTCAGAAATCTCTGTAAGTAAATGCATGTCGAAAGGATTTTCATGATCCGGATAAATCATTGATATAAGACTTTCTGTAGCTGTATGAGCGTATAAATTACTGAAAGATGAAATACTTGTGTCGATATTATCAACACCGGCCTCAAAAGCTTTAAAATTTGTAGCATCAGACAGACCTGTGGTTGAATGAGTATGAAGATGAATTGGTACCTTTAAATTCTTTTTAAGTTTTTTAATCAACTCATAACATGTATTTGGTCTAAGAAGTCCTGCCATATCTTTAATAGCTATTGAAGTTGCTCCAACATCCTCAATATTTTTTGCAAGATTTAACCAATACTTTTCGTTATGAACAGGACTTGTTGTATAACAAATTGTTCCTTGTGCATTTTGCTTACCTTTCTTTACACATTGAATAGAGTGATTGATATTATTAATATCATTCAGGGCATCAAATATTCTAAAAATATTCACACCCTCACTAATAGAGTTTTTAATGAATAACGAAATTACAGAATTATCATATTCTTTATAACCAACTAGATTTTTACCTCTAAGTAACATTTGCAGTGGAGTTTTTGTGAAATGTTTTTTAAAAGTTTTTAATCTCTCCCACGGATTCTCATCTAAAAATCTCAAACAACAATCGTATGTTGCACCTCCCCAAACTTCCACTGATGAAAAACCAACTTTATCCATTTTGTTTAAGATGGGAAGCATATCTTCCGTCTTCATTCTTGTAGCAATAAGAGATTGTTGTCCATCTCTTAGAACAACTTCCGTTATATTTGGTTTCTTATGCTTCATTAGTAAACTAATCCAATAAAGATATTTTAGTTGAATTTAAAATAAAAGAAAAAACCCGCCATTAAGACGGGTCTTTATAAGTATTATTATTCAATAAAAACTGTGTGCTCTTTACCAGCTTCTGCAACCCTTACGACTAATAAGTCTGAGCATACTTCACCTAAGTCTGGTGCATCAGCTTCTCCACCATGAACCCAGTCAGATCTTTCAAACCAGTAGTCATTATTTGAATAAGTTTTCCATTTGCCTGTTGATTTAGATTGAGATTTTCCATCTAAAACATATACAAGTGTTCCAGCTGCAGGATGGAAATGTTTAGGTACAGTTCCTTGATTACATGTCTTTCTTCTTTCCACATGCAAATCCATTCCGTTACTAAGTTTAAATATTTCTGAAGAAACTAACCCTGGAAAAGAGATTTCGTCTTTTTCATGATCATGTCCTGATTCATGATGTCCTGCAGTAATATTTATTGCTAGAAACAAGATAATAAATATTTTTGAAATTTTAATCATAATTTTACTCCATTATTTTTTGGCAGCATCTGCCATTGAACCAGTATCATCAAAAGCTACAAATGAAGTAATAATTCCATTTTTTACTTTGAACATATGCATGGTTTCAGTTTTTAAATTATCAGCGGTCATATCTGAGTGAACAAACACATTATCACCATCTGAATATATTTCTTTGTGAACAATACTAAAATTCGGCCAGGTACCAGGAATAACATTAAAGACGTCTTTAATGACATTATCAGGTCCAACATGAACTCCTGTTGTAGCAATATTTCCTAACACTGTAAAAGTTAGATCTTCTGAATGAAGTTTTTTCCAACCCTCCATATCACCACTTCCAAATGTTTCATATGCAGATTTAACTACATCAATAGCACTAGAATTGGAGACTTGATCTAGATTATCAACCTTTTCTTTTAGCTCAAATACGTTATATATAAGCAACGTAACTATTATTGCCAAACAGGCATTAATAATATTTTGCATAGTATTTTTCATATTACTCGCCTGTATAGTATTTAACTAATTGAACAAGTTCAGTATTAACATTTGTTCTGATGTCTTTAACGTCTTCATAAAATTCTGAAAATTCATCAGATGACAAAACAGTTTCTTGAGACTTAAGTAATGCGTCCAATGAGTCATGTCCAACATAAACCATATGTGTTACATATCTGTTTCCAAATACAACTCTATTCAATCCAAAAGATTGAGTTATTGTATCCATTTGTGATTTCATCATTTTTTTCCAAGCTTTTAGGTAATGGCCTTCATGACCTTCTTCTACATTAAAGTTATATTTTGCAAAAACAGAATTACTAGTCCAACTTCTTCCTGTTACAACATTTTGTGATACCCAGTTCCATGATCTATCAGTGTCAGTATTTTTTTGGAAAGTCTTTATCATATCAGCAGATTCTTTACATGAATTAAAAACATTTCTACCCTTTTGCATCATGTCAGCATTTTCATATACAACCAAGATAAAATGTGAAGATCCAGTGCCTCTAAGAGACCACAAACTTACATTAACATTTGATTCATCTCTCCATTTTTGAGCACACTTTGATTTATCGAACCTATCAAGCGCCATCATAAAGTTTGTAGGATCAGTAACGGTTAAATAATTAAATTCGTGAATAGTTCCATCGCTATCCATGTTAACTTCATGTCCATCTGACATTAAATTTATAGATAAGAAAGACATAAATAAAAAAGTGAATGTTATTTTTCTAAACATACAAAAACCTCCTATTAATTTGAATTATTATTATAAAGTTATTATCTAGTTAAAAGAAAATTTATGTATACAAAAAATTTATATATATATTTCTATAAGTGATTAAATATATATTATTATGATGTTATTAATTATTAAGGGAGAATAATATGGCTGAATATCAGATATTAAATCTAATGCAAGTAGGATTTATTCAAAATTCTATGTACTTTGTAGGAATGGTTCTATTTACTTGGTTGGGTTTTAGAATGGCAAATAATATATACAATAATCCTGATGCAAACATGCTCGGAAAAGTTTTTACATCAATATTTTGTGTCTTTGTTGCAGCTTTCATGTTTGGAGTTAATCAAATAGGTGGTTCTATTTTAGAGTCAGCTGTAATGCAACTTAACGAAGTTGGCGCACCATCAGCAGAAAGAATGGCTGCTTATTTGGATTTTCCGCTTGTTGTGGGATCTCCTCTTCAAACTGCTTTTGTTTTATTTATATTAATATTTCAATTAGCAATTGTGTGGAATAAAAAATAAATTAAGCGGGGTCTTAATGGCCCCAATTTCATGGTAAAAAATAAATTATATAGCCAGTTGCTTTGTGTATTTATATACACACTTGCATTTTATATATCATTTATTTTGTTACCCGAATCAGCTACAAGTATTTGGTTGAAAATAACGATATGGCATTTATATGCGACATTACTAATATATATAGGCAGCGTTTTATTAAAAAACTCAAGTTTATATGATCCTTTTTGGTCAGTGGCCCCTATTCCAATAGTAGTTTATTTAGCATTTTTTTATCAAAATTCTATCAGCCTAAAAGTTCTTGTATTAGTGCCAATTATATTTTGGGCTCTTAGATTAACAAGAAATTGGTTGATTAGTTGGCAAGGTTTTGAACATGAGGATTTTAGATATATAGATCTTAAAAATACCAACAAAATTAAAGCAGAATTTAATAATTTATTTGGTATACATCTTTTTCCAACATTAATTGTTAATTTAGGACTGTATCCGCTCTTATATGTTTTAACAAATAATATATCAGTAAACAGTTTATTAATATTTGCATCATTTTTTACTTTTTCTGCTGTAGTGCTTGAAACAATAGCAGATGAACAAATGCGAACTTTTAGAGTTAATCCTGATAACAAGGGTAAGACAATGAAGTATAAATTATGGAAATATTCAAGACACCCAAATTATCTAGGTGAAATATTGTTCTGGTATGGTATTTATTTAATGGGATTGTCATCGGGCTTAATGCCCATTTGGACAATAATATGTCCTACTGCAATGTTAGCATTATTTGTATTTGCATCATGCCCAATGATGGATGAAAGAAGCTTAAAAAATAGATCTGATTATGAAGATTATATGAAGAAAACATCTCAATTATTATTATTGCCGCCAAAAACTTAATTGGAATTATCTTAATACTATATGTAAAATCTTAGATATGACTGAACCTAATATAGTACAGAAATTTATTTGGATCTCTGAGAGAGGTATTTTGTTATTGATAGCTTTTGCAACACTTTTTGCTACAGCTGCTGAGGTCGTTAGGATTATAGATGTTCAAATTGTCAATTTAAGTGATCTATTTTTGTTATTTATATATGCTGAAGTTCTTGGAATGGTAGCTTCTTTTTATGCAAATAATAGAATTCCTGTAACCCTACCATTGATAATTGCAATGACAGCTTTAACAAGAATGATAATCCTTCAGAGTAAAGATCTTAATGCTATTAATATAATTTTCGAAGCATCAGGGATACTAATACTTGCCGTATCTGCATACATTATGACGCTTAAGGATAAAATTAGTCTTCAAAAGATTTTAATGAGAGAAAAAATAGAAGAATCTGATAAATAAAATTAAATAGAGTTTTTATAAAGTTCTTCATATATTGGCATTGCCTTTTCTACAATTCTTTTTTCGTTATCATTTAAAGAAAGATCTATCTCATCTTCGGGTTTAAAAGAGTCAGATTTCATAACTGATGGATACCAGTGAGAAGCCCATATTCCATCATAACTTTTTAATCCAGGTTCCCAATTCAACATCTTTTCATCCCATTTAATATTAACTTTCATACAAAATTTAACTAATGTATTTTTTGGATCATTTCTTAACTTTGATGCATCGATGATCGGTGGTTTTTCGTCAATATTATTAACGACAAATTTAAATATATCGTATTGTTGTTCAAAGCCTATATCTTCATAATCACCATCATTCCATGACTTCATAAAACTTTTGACAACTAAGTTAGGATCTCTAATTAAAAAACAATTTTTTATTTTTTTCATCCATCTATAATCTTTATCTAAAATATGCTGTGTCATATGTTTTTGATAAGTAATACCTTTGTTAACTTGCTGACATAGATCTTTGACCTCATCAATATTATGCGATTGACTTTTAATAACTTCATCCTTCATAGGATGGTCTTTATTTGACTTTACCAAATATGATGCATAAAAAGGTTCATCAAGCACATCAGTAACATCTTTTCTATTACCAAAACTTCTCATAAGAGCTGTCGATAGATTGCGTGGACCTGACCACATACCAATAATAAGATTATTAGGCATGAATGAGTTCTATATATAAATTTCTTAATTTTTCAGTAACTGGCCAACCTTCTTCTTTATTTCCTATGTATCTATCATCAATAGAAACTACTTGGGTAAGAGAACCAAGAGTACCTGTAATAAATGCTTCTTGTGCGGAATACACATCTACAAGTGAAAAATTTTTTTCATGGACTTCAATTTTATTTTGTTTACATAAGAGGATAATTTTAGATCGTGTTATGCCGTTCATGCAGTAATCTCCAGAGCTCGTCCAAACCTGTTTATTTTTTACAATAAAAAAGTTACATGAATTAGTAGTATTAACAAAACCATATGGATCCAACATTAAAGCTTCATCTCCTCCAGCTTTATTTGCCTGAATACAAGCTATCACACAATTTAATTTTGAATGGCTATTTAATTTAGGATCTTGAGACGTCGGCATTCCTCGAACTTGAGGGACGGTAACTAAAGCAATACCCTCAGAATTAGGGCTTTCCTCAGAATGTTCCATGATTATCACAAAGTTAATTCCTTTATTTGATAATGATGGTTGTTGAAATGGCTTTATCTTATCTCCTCTTGTTATCATTAATCTTGCATGAGCAGCATCGTGCATTTTGTTTATTTTCTGAGTTTCATTAATAGCAATCTTGATATCTTCGGGTGTTATATCAAGATTTAGATCTATCGCTTTACAGCCTTCATAAAGTCTATCTAAATGTTCATCAAGAAATAACCATTTGTTATTAACAAGCCTTATACCCTCCCAAATGCCATCGCCAAGTAGAAATCCACTATCAAAAACAGAAATTTTAGCTTCGCTTCTATCATAAAATTTGCCATTAATATATATTTTAATATCTTGATTTCTTAAATCTGTGTCTGAGCTTACTGGCATAATTAAAATTTTAAATTTCCAAGTTTTTTACAAGTTTCATTAAACTCATTTATAGTCTCATCAATAATTTGTTTTACAGGTTTGATTTCTTTTATAAGCCCTGTAGATTGACCTGATAGAGCTGGAGCTGCCTCCATATCGCCTCCAAAATATAGATCTTGTATATTCATTAAAGCAGTCATGTCCATTTTACCAATCTCATCTATGTCTTTTGTTAAGTTAGTTTTTAGAGCTCTTATCACCGGTTTAGACTTTTTATTTAAAATGAAAGTGTCATCAATGCCGGAATCAATAATTTTATTTTTAAAATTGTCATGAACAGGGCTTTCCAAGCTAGATACAAATCTTGTTCCCATTTGAATTCCCTCAGCTCCAGCTGCAAATACAGCTGCCATACCAGCACCATCTACAATCCCCCCTGCAGCAATTATTGGAAGATCTATATTTTGTTTTATTGATTGGATTAATACTAAAAGCCCTACTTCTACAGGGCTTTTAAAGCCACCCCCTTCTGTTCCTTCAACTACCAAACCATCAACTCCTGCATTGGCTGCTTTTAAAGCACCTTCAAGACTGGGAACTGCATGATAAACTGTTATTCCTGCATCTTTTAAAACTCCAACATATTTTGTAGGATCTCCAGCTGAAGTTGTTACAAATTTAACACCAGCTTCAACACAAAAATTTACCATTGAGTCATCTCTTAAAAATAATAAAGGAAGATTTACTCCAAAAGGTTTATCAGTGATTTCAGACATTAATTTAATTTCTTTTTTACAATTATCTATCTCGCCTGAAGAGGTCTCTATAATTCCCATACCTCCTGCTTCGCAAACAGCAGATGCTAGCCTACTTCTTGCAATCCATCCCATGGGAGCTTGAATTATTGGATATTTAGAACCAGTATGTTGAATAACTCTATTCATTTAAATATTGTAGCTTCAATTAGATTATTTGTTTTGAACTTCTTCAGAAATAAAATTATTTATTAAAATCGCTAATTCCTCTCCTGCATCTTCTTGAATAAAATGTCCAGCGTCTTTTATATCATCAATTATTGTGGGATTAGGAATTCTTCTTGCTAGTTCACCCTTAAATCGATAAGTAATTCTTTCATTTGCTCCAAAAGCTATTAAAAAAGGTTTTTCCCATTTTTCATATACGTCTACCATATATTTTTCATTATTTGCTAGTTCATCAACTGCAAATGATGCAAATGTATTTGCACCAGCTTTATATTTTGAAGATGGATAAGGTGCCTCATATGCAAGCTTTGTTGATTTAGATAAATCTTTTATTCTTCCCAAGTTCTCCATAACAGCAACAATATCAAGATCTTCAGTATAATAACTATGTGCAATCCATTTCGAAAATGCTCCTATGAAATCAGTTGCTGATGGTTCTGCTGTTGTTGATACATTATTAAGCTCATTTATTAATTCACTCATTGATATTGGTTTATTTAACCAAACATTAAAATTCATGATATTTCTAGCAAGCCAAGCCTGTGGATTTGGCATACTGGGCAAACCTCCGTTAGACATAACAATCGCAGAAAATCTATCAGGTATCTCGGCTGCCATTCTCATTCCAACAGGACCTCCCCAGTCCTGACCCATTAAAACTATATTATTCAAATCAAGATCAATTACTAATTTTTTCATAAAATTAACATGCATTAAAAAACTGTAATCATTTTTTTTAATGAACTTATCAGATTTACCAAATCCGACCATGTCAGGAACTATGACGCGATGCCCTGCATCAACAAAGATTGGAATCATTTTTCTATATAAATAACTCCATGTTGGAAGTCCATGAAGTAATAAAATTGGATCAGCATTCTTTGGGCCTTCATCAATGTAATGAATTCTAATATTGTCTATATAAATGTAATTGGGCTTAAATGGATAATCCTCTAAATTAATAAATCTTGAATCGGGTGTCCGTAATACATTAGAACTTTGATTTTCTTCAATGGCGTTTGTTGCTATTGAGAATACTAATTGAGCTAATATCAAAAATTTTATCATTCTGAAACAATAATATATTGTCATAAAGTATGTCAATAGTTATAATTTTGAAATGGCTCAAGTCGATGGAAGAATACTTAGAAGCAAAAAAAGTCAAAATATTATTTTAGAATCCATTATTAATCTCATAAATAAAGGTAATTTATATCCTACTGCGGAAGAGGTAGCAAAAGAATCTGGGATAGCTATAAGAACAGTATTTAGACACTTTGATGATATGGAGACTTTGTTAATGAAAGTCGATGAATCTATTAACCATAAGCTTCTGAATGATGAAAAAGAAATAAGATTAGATTCTCCATTAACTGAGAGGTTAGGTCTAATTATTGAAGAAAGGCTTTATTATTATAATAAATATGAAAATATTATGATTGCAACAATAACTCAATTACCAAAATATAAAATTCTTCAAAAAAGATATCCCGAATATCAGAAACTTTTAAGAAAAAGAACTGAGCGAATCATTCCTGAAATATTAAATCTTAAGTCTGCAAATCAGGAGCTTTTAGATGCATCTTTATCTTTTGGATTTTATCAACGATTAAAATTCCAAGGACTAAGTAAATCTAATATTGCTGAATCTCTTTACGAACACTGTAAAAAATTAATTATTTCTAATGGTGAATAAATATGAAAGTTGAAAATAAAATTATGCCTAACGAAGAACAGATAAATGGTTTCTTAGAAAATTCTGAAATTGGACCAATATCAATGGTAAATTTACTTAAATTTAAAGAAAAAGCTTGCTATGAGGATAAACGTGATACTGATTTGACCGGTGAAGAAGCATATCAACTTTATGCTATAGAAGTTATAAATTTTATTGAAAAATATGGTGGAGAATTTGTTTTTGGAGGTAAAGTTAGTAGATTAATGCTGGGTGAAGTTGAGGATTTATGGGATGCTGTTGCAATTGCTAAGTATCCAAATAGGAAAGCAATGTTAGATATGACTATGGATCCGGAATATCAAAAAATACATGTTCATAGGGATGCTGGATTAGAAGGTCAGTTAAATATAGAAACTATTTGATCAAATTATTATGAAAAAATTATTAATATTTTTAGGTTCTATTGCTACGATTTATCTAATTGGCCAATTGTCCTTAAATTCACATACTGTCCAGGATAGACTCTTAAATATCGGTCTTCAAAATATTGTCAATAGTGAGGAATTTTTGGATAAGGAAGATAGCTTAAAAGTTGTTATTTGTGGTTCGAGATCACCTCTTCCATCTCCTGGACGAGCAGAATCATGTGTTCTTGTTGAGGCTGGTGATGATATATATATTTTTGACATGGGCAATGGTAGTGCAACTAACCTTCAAGAATTTCAGGTTCCATGGATTAATGTTAAAGCAGTCTTAATTACTCATATGCATTCAGATCATGTGGCAGATTTACCAGATGCACATCTTCAGTCTTGGGTTCAAGGTAGAAATTCACCATTAATGGTATACGGACCAGAAGGCATAAATCTTGTTACTAAAGGATTTGAGTTAGCATATTCAGCAGACTATCAGTATAGAAATGAACATCACGGTGATGAAATTTTACCAATGAGTGTATCGGGATTTAATGCAGTTGAAATAATTGATAATGAATTAATTCCAAATGATACTCCAGGATTAGAAATATTGCCTTTTGTAGTAGATCATTATCCAGTAAATTCAGCTTTTGGTTTTAAAATATCCTACAAAGGAAGAACAGTTGTTATTAGTGGTGATACTATCCATGACGGTAGTGTTCTAAAGTATTCACAAGATATAGATTTATTAGTTCATTCTGCTATATCAATAGATATTGTTGAGAGAATGAGAAATGTCTCCCCAACACCTCAATTGAACAAAATTCTATTTGATATTCAAGATTATCACACCAGCATAGAGGAAGCAGGTGAAATTGCCAGAGATGCAAATGTAAAACACTTGCTTATTTACCATTCCATACCAACACCTCGAAATAATATTATGGAAAGAGTATTTTTTAGGCCTATTGAGAGCGTATTTAAAGACTATACACTTTCTGATGATGGAACAAGGGTTATTATGCCAGTTGATAATAATGAAATTATTATTGATAAAATAAATTAATGGCATTATTTCCCGATAAACTAAATAATGAATATCAAGGTTCAAAAATAGCAATTTATGGCCTTTACCCTGTTTTCGCTTTGTATATATTCAGATCACTTGTACATTTTTTATCAGAAAATGCAGGTCTTATTGGAATTGCAACTATTAAAGAGCTTCCAATTATAGATTCTATAGATCCTAATAGCCTAGTTTATTTGTTTGCATCACTTTGGGGAGCAACACAAGTATCATTAACTTTAGTTTTATTAATTTTATTTATTAAATATAAAAATCTAGTGCCACTAATATACATGATATGCCTCTTCGATCATTGTTTTAGGTTGATTTCAGGCATTCTTCATCCTTTAACTGAAGATTATTATATAAATACACCTCCAGGCGTTATTGGCAATATACCAATGCTTATCTACTTTATGTTAATGTTTTATTTATCATTAAAAAAAGGAAATACATAACATGATTGATTTATATTTTTCATACAGAAGTCCATATTCATACTTAATTCTCCCGAGGATGCTTAAGCTAAAAAATAAGTACAAGGTAGATATTAATTTTAAAATTGTATATCCAATAGCCATAAGAATGCCTGAGTGGTTTGATAATAAAAATATATTATTTTTTATCCCTTTTGTTAGAGATTTCAAAAAGAAAGCAAAAAAATTAAATATGCCCTTAAATATGCCTTTAAAGCCAGATCCAATAAGACAGAACACATTAACTGGAAAAATATCTGACAATCAGCCATATATATTCGACGTATGCCATATGGGTCAACTAATGAGCAACAGAGGTAAAGGAATAGAATTTGCATATGAATTATCAACTTTAATTTGGACCACAAAAAATTGGAATACTGATGAGAAACTAAAAAATCTATTAGCAGATTTTGGTGAAGATTTGGATGAAGTAAGAGAGTCTATTAAATCAAATGAAAAAACATTAATTGAAGAAATTGAAATGAATCAATTAGATCAAAAAGATGCAGGTCATCATGGTGTTCCATTGAATGTTTACAAAGATAAATATTATTTTGGTCAAGATGATCCATTTGAAGAATTAATCACTGAATTAATTAATGATGGAGTAATTGCAGATTTTGTATGAAGGTATTAAGAACACCTGATAAGTATTTTAAAAATATAAAGGATTATCCTTTTGATCCTATCTATACAAATATTGTTGCCGAAGATGGTACTAAAATAAGAGTTCATCATATAGATGAAGGTCCAAGCGATGGTCCAACTTTATTGGCTATGCATGGTCAACCAGTATGGAGTTATTTATATTCTAGAATGATACCTATTCTGAACGAATCAGGTATAAGGGTTATTGCTCCTGACCTTGTTGGATATGGTAAATCTGATAAACCAGCATCAAGAGAGGATTATAGTTATCAAAATCAAGTTGATTGGATGAATCAATGGCTTGTTGAAAATGATTTAAATAATTTAATATTTTTTGGTCAGGATTGGGGGGGATTAATTGGTCTAAGAATGATTGTAGATAATCAAGATAGATTTATAAAAATATCTATTGGTAACACAGGATTGCCATATATGCCAAATACTTCTCAAAGTGTTATAGATGAAGTAAAAAAATTTAGAAAATCAAAACTCAAGCTGACTCCACTTAGTATGTCAAAAGAAGTTAGAATGATGGATTCTGGTAAAACTCATCCTGCTTTAAAATTCATGTATTGGCAAAAGTTTTGTTGGGATACCAAAAATCTTCCAGTTGGCTTATTGAACTCATCAATGATGGAAGGAAAGCCAATGAAAGAAATTAGAAATCATTATATTCTTCATCAATTAGGTTTATCAAAAATATCACCTTATATGAGTGATTTAATGAAAGCTTATGAAGCACCATTTCCATCTCCTAAATATAAAATGGCATGTAGAGCTATGCCAAGTCATGTACCAATTATTCCAGATAAATCATTAAAGGCTCAAAAGAAAGCAAGAGAATTTTTTAATAAAACTGGAAAACCATTTTTGTCTGTTTTTGCTGGTAATGACCCTATTACAAATAACATGGAACAAGACGTATTGAATATGGTTCCAAATGCAATCAAAGCTGAAAACATTGGTGGAGGTCATTTTTTTCAATGGACTAAAGCAAAAGAATTATCTAAAGTACTAATTGACTTTATAAAAAATTAATTATGATTGAATTGTACACAGCCCCTACACCAAATGGTCATAAAGTATCTTGTACATTAGAGGCCATGAATCTTGAATATGAAGCTCATTTGGTTAATCTTTCAGAAGGAGAACAACACAAGCCAGAATTTCTTAAGATAAGTCCAAATGGAAGAATCCCTGCAATTATTGATAAGTCTAATAACAATCTTCATATGTTTGAATCTGGCGCTATTATGATTTATCTATCTGAAAAAACAGGATTATTAATGTCAAAAGAATCAAACAAAAAAGCAAAGACTCTTGAGTGGCTGATGTTTCAAATGGGTGGTGTTGGTCCAATGATGGGTCAAGCAAATGTATTTTTTCGATATTTTCCTGAAAAAATACAACCTGCTATTGATAGATATCAAAATGAAACTAGAAGGCTGTTTGAGGTTCTTGATAAACATTTATCCAAAAATGAATGGCTGGCTGAGGATTATTCAATAGCAGATATTGCTAATTGGTGTTGGGTAAGAACACATAACTGGTCAGGCGTTAATACTGACGGTCTTAATAATTTAGAAAGGTGGAAAAATGCTATGTATGATCAACCAGGAATGAAAGCAGGTATCAAAGTTCCAATTCCGGTAGAAAACTTGCTAAAAGATAAAGATAAAGAAAAAGAGTTCATTAAAAATTCTTCTAAAATTGTCAAAAAATAAGGAGATATCTATGGTTAAATTATATCTAACACCAAGCACTAGAGCAGGTCGTGTTGCATGGTTGCTGGAAGAACTAGAGATGGATTATGAATTGGAAATTCTTCCATTTACTAAGGAAGGCCTTAAATCACCTGAGCATCGAGCCAGACACGCACTTGGAAGAGTTCCAGTTATCGAAGATGGTGAAGTTTCAATTTTTGAATCTGGAGCTATTATTCAGTACATATTAGATAAATATGATCATAAAGGATTAAAACCAAGTGTGGACTCTGATAACTATCCATACTATCTTCAGTGGTTTCATTACTGTGAAGGTATGGTTATGCCTCCTATGAATCAAATAGTAGTTCAAACTGTTCTTTTACCCCCTGAAAGAAGAGATGAAACTGTTCTTAATCAAGCTATGAACTTGTTGTCTAAATCCTTATATCCAGTCAATCAATTTCTTGAAAATAAAGACTACCTAATAGGAGACTTCTCTGCAGCTGATTGTATGTTAGGTCACTCATGTTATATGGCTAACAGATTTGGAAGTGTAAGTGATGAAATGGGGAATATAAAAAAATATGTAAAAAATATTGAATCTAGGCCAGCGTTTCAAAAAGCAATCCAATTAGGAAATGATAATAGTGATCCACTTGGATAGTTCCAATGGATAGGAAGATAAAAGTATTTGGAAATGTAGGTTCTCCATATACACAAAAGATTTTAGCTCTTCTTAGATATAGGAATATACCCTACTCTATTTCATGGGGCGATGTAGTGCATAACTTATCACTTTTAGGTATTGAGCCTCCAAAACCAGTACTTCTTCCAACCTTAATTTTTAAAGATGAAGAAAATAAAAATATATGCAAAACAGATACAACTCCTATAATTCGATATCTTGAAGAGTTATATGATAAAAAGTCAGTAATACCTAGTTCCCCTGTATTAAGCTTTCTTAATTATTTATTGGAAGATTTTGCTGATGAGTGGACAACTAAGTTTATGTTTCATTATCGGTGGCATTTCGATGAAGATGCACAAAATGCAAAAAAAATGCTTGTTCTTCAACATAAATTAAATATAGATAATGATTCACTAAAGCAATTCGGAGATGTAATTGCTGAAAGACAAATTAATAGGCTTTGGGTGGTTGGTTCAAATGAAGATACGGCACAATTAATTGATGATAGCTATAAAAGATATTTATCTTTGATGGAAAGTCATTTTACAAATCAACCATTTATGTTTGGAGATAGGCCCTCCTCTTCTGATTTTGGTTTATACGGTCAACTGACGCAACTAGTATCTTTTGATCCAACTCCAAGTAATATTGCCTATAAAAATGCTCCAAGAACCATATCATGGGTTAATATTATGTCTGATCTTTCAGGCCTTCATAATAATGGAGGTGTTGGAGAATTTTTTGGTATTGAAAATAATAATACTGAAACTAAATTAGATTATTTCGAAGACAATAATTCCGGATGGGTTAATCAGGAAAGTTTACCGGATACACTAAAAAATATCTTTGAAGAGATTGGAAAAGTCTATGTACCCTGCTTAGTAGCTAATTCAGCAGCATTTGATAAAGGTGAAAAAAAATGGCAAACAATAATTAATGGATCTACATGGAGTCAAAAAACATTTCCCTATCAAGTGAAATGTCTAAAATGGATAAAAGAAGAGTTTAAGAAACTTGATAAAAAAGATCAAAATAAAGTTAAAGAATTTCTAAAGGATACAGGTTGTAATATTATTTTAAGCTAGCTTTTCTGATCTGTAATGATAAAAAAAGAAGATAGTTGCAACAGCTGTTAATAGATGCCAAATTCCATGTGCTTGAAATAATGTATCAGGATTACATGTTTCACTGTCTGGCACTCCAGTGAGCCATATTGCAAAGGCTGACATATAAGCAATCATTCCAGCAAAATACCATCTATATGTTCTAACTCCTTGTGGTTTTTTATTTGCTAATATACCAGGCAACCAAAAGAATATTATCCACCAATATTCACCTAAATTTGTATAAACCTCAGCAGGAAAAATTCCAAATAGCATTAAAACTAAGAAACCAACAAATCCAGAAAAAAATCTCATACTGTGTGACCAAAATTTATACAGAAATTCACTAATAACCCATAAACCAATTGATACTCCAAAAAGATCTAATCCAATGCCCATACCATTCCCGAAAAGACCTCGCATTAGCGCATAAAAAATAACAACTGAAAAATAAACTTTTAATAACGTATTTTGAGACCAGTTAGACATCTTATAGCAGTTATAAAGCCATGGCAGAATTATGTACATAACCATACTTAAATTATCAGCCCAGCCACCCCACTCTGTATTTGTTCCATGCATCATCATTGATCCTGGACCTAAATAAACAACAGCAACACCATACAAAATTGTAATTTTGTTTAAGCCTGAAAATTCATTAAATGATGTTTCATTAGTAAGCTTATAAAGAATGAACAAGCCCGCCAACATAAAGCCCAAATTACTAAGAGTGTTTACAGGTTCTCTAAAGGCACCGGCACTTACTCGCTCACACCATCTCGAAGCCTCTCCAATAAAAGCTATTGATTCTGTTGATTGAATTAGTTGAAAAGCACTCAGCAGATAAAAAATTATCATAAAAGCAATGCTAACAACCAGGGTAATTATAAAAGCGTTTTCTTTAACAAAGATATTATTCAATTAATTAATCTCATTAAAAAATATTTGGCCGTCTTTCATAACAAAAACAACATTTTCCATATTATTAATATTTGTTATTGGATTGCCAGAAATAGCTATTATGTCTGCAATTTTACCAGCTGATATCGATCCAATATTATCAAATTCATCTAGCAATTTTGCTGTTTCAACGGTAGCAGATTGTAATGCTGACATTGGATCCATGCCATATTTAACCATATATACAAATTCTTCCCAATTTGTTCCATGCGCCTGAACACCTACATCAGTACCGAATGCAATTTTTACACCTTTATTAAAAGCTTTTCCAAATGTAGCTCCAATTTGAGGTCCGACAGTTGCCGCTTTAGGCCTAACAATATCAGGAAAGAAATTGTCAATTTTTGATTTCTCAGCAACAAATTCACCAGCGGAAATAGTGGGCACATAATAAGTGCCTCTATCAATCATTAAATCCATAACCTCTTCTGTCATAAATGTTCCATGTTCAACAGAATCAACTCCTGCGATAACTGCTCTTTTCATTCCCTCGGAACCATGAGCATGAACAGCAACCCACATCCCATAGTCATTTGCTGCACTTACTACAGCTGAAACTTCCTCTTCAGTAAATTGAGGATTATCACCTGATTTGGCCACACTTAATACACCACCGGTTACAGTTAATTTAATTCCATCAGCTCCATCTTTATATCTTTGTCTTACAGCAGCATAAGCTTCATATGGACCATTGATTACTCCTTGTTCAGGTGAAGGGAAATCATAATCGTCTATAGACTTTCCATTTGTAGGATCTGCATGACCTCCAGTAGTAGCAATACTTTTACCTGATGTGAATATTCTTGGTCCTATCACATGTCCAGCAGCAATAGCGTCTCTGAGAGATATCGATACAAATCCACTATCACCAACTTGTCTAACAGTTGTAAAACCGGCTTTTAAAGTTAGAGCAGCATGTGCAGTTGCTAAGATAGCTTCTGTCTCTCTTTCAACTTTTTCAGGTCTTTCAGCTTTAGATAGATATTCACCACCAAAATGAACATGCATATCCATAAGCCCTGGCATTACAGTAAATCCTCTTAAATCAATTAAAGTATCATTATCACCAATAGGAATATAACCTGGCTCAATAGAAGTTATTGTTTCTTTGTTAATTATTATGGATGATTTTTCTACCTCTTTACCTTCAATAACATCAATAAATGAAGAAGTATAAATAATGGTTGCAGAATTGATTGCTAGTGGAAAAAACAGAAATACTAAAAATAAATTTCTCATCATGAAATTTTAACACTTAAAGGTGTTAGGACTAATAAAAATATAAACTGCTTAATCTTAGATTGATGACTCTAGCTCTGGTAATGCAGTAAATAAATCCGCTACTAAGCCATAATCTGCAACTTGAAAAATGGGCGCATCCTCATCTTTGTTAATAGCAACTATAACCTTAGAGTCTTTCATTCCAGCTAAATGTTGAATTGCACCAGATATGCCAACAGCAATATATAGATCTGGTGCGACTATTTTACCTGTTTGACCTACCTGATAATCGTTGGGAACAAAACCAGCATCAACTGCAGCTCGAGATGCTCCAACAGCAGCACCAAGTTTATCGGCTATAGAATCTAGTAAATGAAAATTATCACCTGACTGCATACCTCTACCGCCTGATATTACAATATTTGCTGATGTGAGTTCAGGTCTGTCACTTTTTGCAAGCTCTTCAGATACAAAGCTTGAGATACCAAGTGAATCTGTACCTTGAAGTTCTTCAACCTGTACACCCGAATTAGACATTCCAGCAGCATCAAAAGCCGTGGATCTTACTGTAATAACTTTTATATCATCATTAGATTTAACTGTAGCGATGCAACTACCTGCGTAAATCGGTCTTTTATAAGTATCATCAGCCTCAACAGAGATAATATCTGACACTTGTTGACTGTCAATTTTAGCAGCGACTCTTGGCATCAAGTTTTTTCCAAATGTAGTGGCTGGAGCTAAGATATGAGTATGTTGATCAGCAATTTCCATAACTAAAGCTGATAAATCTTCTGCGATAAAATTCTTATATATTTCGTTATCGCATTTGATGATTTTAGAAACGCCATCTATTGTTTGAGATTCATTTATGACGCCTTCAATGTTACAACCAGCTACTAAAAGCGAAACATCTCCTCCTAATTGAGATGCTGCAGTTACGGTATTTAAAGTTGATGCTTTAAGATTATTATTATCGTGTTCTGCTATTACTAATATACTCATTGTATTACTTTTGCCTCATTTTTAAGTTTATCCATTAATTCATCAACTGATTCAACCATTACGCCTGCTTCTCTTGAAGGTGGTAACTCGACTGATAATAATTCTGTCCTTGATGTTGTGTCTAAACCAAGATCAGCTAGAGGAATTACATTTAACTCTTTTTTCTTAGCTTTCATTATATTCGGTAAAGATGCATATCTTGGTTCATTAAGTCTTAGATCTGTTGTTATGATTGCTGGCACATTTAGTTTGAGAGTTTGCAAACCTCCATCAATTTCTCTTGTAACTTCTACGTTTGTAGAGTCTAGTTTTACTTCAGATGCATTTGTAGCTTGAGGATAGTCAAGCAAAGCTGCAAGCATTTGACCTGTTTGATTATTGTCACCGTCAATTGCTTGTTTACCAAGAATTATTAAATCTGGATTTTCATCTTCAACGACTTTTTTTAGTACTTTTGATATTGCTAGTGGTTCGAGAACTGAATCAGATTCTACTAATGTCGCTCGATCAGCACCAAGTGCTAGTGCAGTTCTTAATTGTTCTTGAGATTCAGATTTGCCAACTGACACAGCAACAACTTCACTTGCTTGACCTGATTCTTTTAATCTTACTGCTTCTTCTAAAGCAATTTCACAAAATGGATTTACGGCCATTTTCACATTATTAAGATCAACATCAGAGTTATCACTTAAAGGTCTTACTTTTACGTTGTAGTCCACAACCCTTTTTATTGGTACTAAAATTTTCATATTGCTAGCTAAAATCCTTATAATTAGTCTAAATTGTACTTATAAATTAGAATATTTAATATAAATATTAGTTATTTATCTATTTATTAATTATAAATTCTACTTATAATAGGCTATAATTATAATGTATTTAGATATGCAATTACAATACAAATAAGATCTTATGCACAGAGAAACTATGGAGTATGACGTTGTAGTAGTCGGAGGTGGCCCTTCTGGACTTGCAACTGCAATAAAATTTGCTCAATTAAACCAAAAAAACGGTACTGACTATAGCATCTGTCTACTTGAAAAAGGTTCAGAAATAGGTGCTCATATACTGTCTGGTAATGTTTTTCAGCCAAATGCACTTGATGAGCTTATACCTGATTGGAAAGATTTAGGCGCGCCTTTAAATATACCAGTTAAAAAAGATAAATTATTATTTCTTCTTGAAAAAATTGGAATACCTATTCCAGCGTTTGTGATGCCACCGATGAATAATCATGGTAATTACGTGATTAGTTTAGGTAATCTTTGTAGATGGCTTGGGGAACAAGCTGAAAATTTAGGTGTTGAAGTTTTTCCAGGCTTTCCCGCGAGTCAACTTCTTATTGAAGATGATAAAGTTGTCGGAGTACAAACAGGTGATATGGGTATAGCTGAATCTGGTGAACTTAAACCAGGACATGAGCCTGGCATAAATATAAGAGCTAAATACACAATTCTTGGCGAAGGTTGCAGAGGACACTTAGGCAAGCAAGTAATTCATAAATTTAACTTAAGTGATAACAAAGATCCACAACATTACGGTATCGGTTTTAAAGAAGTCTGGAAATTAAAACCACAACTTCATGAAGAAGGTCTTGTAATTCATACTAATGGTTGGCCAACAAATGTTGATACGCCCTCAGGTTCTTATTTTTATCATGGCGAAAACGGTGAGGCTTATATTGGCTATGTAATTCCGTTAGATTATAAAAATCCACATTTAAGTCCTTTTGATGAATTTCAAAAATGGAAGACTCATCCATCCATCAAGAAATATCTAGAAGGTGGAGAACGGCTTACGTATGGGGCTAGAGCTCTTATTAAAGGTGGTCTTCAATCTTTACCTAAAATGGAATTTCCAGGTGGATTATTAATAGGTGACAATGCTGGAACATTAGTATTTTCTAAAATTAAAGGATCTCATACAGCAATGAAATCTGGAGCAATTGCTGGAGAACATATCTATGAGTGTCTTCAAGAAAAATCTAATGAGACATTTGATGAGAAAATAGCTAATTCTTGGATTCATACAGAATTGCATAAATCAAGAAACTTTGGTCCTATCTTTCATAAATATGGTGCACTAATTGGTGCAGCATTTAACGCTATTGATCAATTCCTATTTAGAGGAAATCTTCCATTTACGCTTAATCACCCTACTCCCGATTACGCTTGTTTAAAGAAAGCGGAGGATATGCCAAAAATTGAGTACCCTAAACCTGATGGGATATATTCATTTGATAAGTTATCTTCTGTTTATTTGTCTAACACTAATCACGAAGAAGACCAGCCTTGTCACTTGCAGCTAAAAGATCCAAAGATACCGATCAGCATAAACTTACCAATGTACGATGAGCCAGCACAAAGATATTGTCCAGCTGGAGTATATGAGATAGTTGAGAAAGATAATGAAAATAAATTTGTTATAAACGCACAAAATTGTGTTCATTGCAAAACCTGTGATATAAAAGATCCATCACAAAATATTAATTGGGTTAGTCCAGAGGGTCCTGGGGGACCAAATTATCCAAATATGTAATGAATATAAATACGTTATCCATATCACTATCGGTTCTAATAATTTCGTCTTGTGCGTCTGTTGAGACCCAAAACTATCAAGATGTAAATTTAGCACCTGCTAAAATAGATTATGACGGAATTTTTGAAAAATACTTGGAAGATGATTGGGAAAAAACTCTCTCTGAAAATCCTTTATTTGCCACATACACCGGCGATAAAAGATTAAATAATAAAATTAATTCAAATAGCATTGAACAGTTTATAGTTGACAAAAGGTCAAGCGAGGAATCTCTCAGACTTTTAAGAGAAATTGATTCATCAAAACTTTCTGAAGAAAATCAACTTAATTATAAATTAAAAGAATTCGGCCTTTTAAATAGTATTGGGACTCAAAACTTTCCAACATACTATCTAAGACTAAATCAAAGAGGAGGAATACAGAGCTTTTACGAAACTGGCAATAGATTGGTCTATACAAACAAACAAGATTATTATGATTGGTTGGAACGACTGAACCAATTTGTCAATAATATTAATAACTTCCTTGAAATTAATAAGGAGGGTTTAGAAACTGGTCATACCCAACCAAAGCTTGTAACTAGGGGCGTAATTTCTCAAATCGAATCCATTACATCATCAGATATTGAATCAAATCCATATTTAAAAGTTTTCTTAGAGGCTGATGAAAATATTTTAACTACCTCAGAAAAAGCAGATCTTATTAGTGATGCAAAAAAATTAATTGAAAATAAAATTAATCCGGCTTACGTAGAGCTAAATAATTTTTTAAAAAATGAATACCTTCCTAACTCACGTAACTCTATAGGAATTAAGGACATCCCTAACGGAAAAGATTACTATGAATTTTTAGCAAAATTCTATACAACTACAAACCTAACACCAGAAGAGATTCATGAAATAGGTCTCAAAGAAATTAAAAGAATTAGATCAGAAATGGATGAAATTATACAGAAAGTGAACTGGGACGGAGATTTTAATTCTTTTTTAAATTACTTAAGAACAAGTCCACGTTTTTATTATGATAATTCTGAAGATCTATTTAATGCATATTTAATAATGTCAAAGACAATTGATCCGCTGTTACCAAAGATATTCAAAACTTTCCCAAGAGCTCCTTACGGTGTAATAGCTATACCAGATGAGACTGCTCCTTTTACAACTACTGCATACTATAATAGCCCTAGTCCTGGCAGACCTGGCTATTTTTATGCAAACTTATATAAACCTGAATCACGACCAAAGTATGAAATACCTGTTTTAACAGTTCATGAAGCTGTACCAGGACATCATTTTCAGATATCGATAGCGCAAGAGCTTGAAAATGTCCCAACTTTTAGAAAATATCAAGGCATAACTGCTTTTGTTGAAGGATGGGGTCTATATAGCGAAGAACTTGGTGAATATATGAACATTTATGATGATCCTTACGATAAATTTGGACAGTTGACATACGATATGTGGAGAGCAATAAGACTGGTTGTTGATACAGGAATGCATTATATGGATTGGTCTCGTGATGATGCTATAAATTTATTTTTAGAAAATTCTGCAAAATCTAAACTCGATATTGAAAATGAAGTTGACAGATATATAGCTTGGCCAGGACAAGCGCTTGCTTATAAAATTGGTCAACTTAAGATTCTTGAACTAAGAAATAAGTCTGAAGAATTATTAGGCGATAAATACGATATCAAAGATTTTCATTACGAAGTTTTAAAAAGAGGCTCACTACCATTGGAGTTACTAGAATTTTATATCAACGAATGGATTGAAGAGACTCTTAATTCTTAGATCTCTTACATTTTTCGCTACAATATATTACGTTTTCCCAGTCTTTCTTCCATTTCTTTCGCCAATTAAATGACTTTCCACAAACAGGACATATTTTTTTGGGTAAATTTAATTTTTTATGCAATTTTTCCTATTACGTGATTGATACTAAAACTTTTAATATATAGCTCGTCCTCTAACTTGTAGTCTTTGCTTAAAGCTAAGTCAACTAATTTATAGTAAGTATTTCTGTTTATAAATCCCTCAATATTACTTCTTACATTTACAAGTGGTATTTTTGATTTATCAAAGTCAACCAATCTTGTTCTATGGTTTTTATCAAGAAAAAAATCATAATTTAAGTTACTTATTAACTTAATGTCGCCATCAATTTCTTCAAAATCAATTATTTTATAAGGTGCCAGTTCAACCCTGACTAAAATTTTTTCAATTGGAGTTACCAAATAGTATATTTCACCTTCTCTTTTTAAAACACTTGAAAATAAATTTACTAACTTAGTATTTTTGATAGAAGAGCCATCATAAAACCATTCCCCTTCTCTGTTGATAAAAAATTCGTGGCCTTTACACAAATCAGGATTCCATTTTTCAACAGGAGGAAATTTCTTCTCAAACCCTTTCAAATTTTCTGTAATTTTAGAAATACTCATAAAAAGATCTTACTAAAATAAATATTGCAATAAAACATAAGATAAAAGACATCAAAAAAGAAACATATTTATTTGAGTATATATTAAAGTTTTTATTTTTTGACACTGTGACAATGAAGCTTAAAAGCATGAACCACAAACATGAAGTAATAGCAAAATATATTGGATAAACATAGAAATAAAAATCACTTATACCATCTATTAATATTGTAAAAAGAGAAATAAAAAATAAAAACGCTTTTACATTAAATATGTTTGTAACTAATCCATTGATAAAACTATTAGCATTTGAGTTAGACGATCCTTTTATTGATGGTAAGGTTTTTAAATCGCTTGTGATCATACTTATTCCCAAATATAAGATGTAAAGACCACCAATTAAGGTAATCAAAAACTTATAAAAGTTATCTGAAACAATTATTAAAGAAATTCCGTTTACTGCGAGTAAGCAATGAATATAAATTCCTATTCCTATTCCAGTAGCAGCTTTGTAACCCTCTCTTCTGCCATACAATGAAACTTGTCTAAGAACTATAGCTGTATCGGGTCCTGGGCTGGTCAGAGCTATTAAATGCGCTAATGCGGACCATAAAAACATAATCAATTTACAATAATAGGTTCAATTTCTAGAGATACATTAAAATTGTCATAAACTAATTTTTTAATTGAGTTTGCATACTCAACTATTTCAGACTGACTTGCAAAAGAATTTGAAACGAGGATTAAGGCATGTTTTTCATATAACTTTACATTGTTATTAGCAGGCAATTGATCTTTGATAAGTTGGATTAATCTAGCCGCTCCGACCTTTACTAACCCATCCTCTAAATCCCAAATAATCAATTTATCTAGTGAAAATATTTTGTCATTAATATCTTGTTTATGCATTTTGGTATTCTTAAAAAAACTGCCGGCATTAGGAATTATTTTTGGGTCTGGTAATGTATTTTTTCTTATCTCACAAATTATTTCTGACACTCTGGCTGCTGTTAAACTTTTGGGATCAACTTTGAAATGAGTCATATATTTTTGTATTGATTCATAATCTAAATTTAGTTCATCATTATGATTTGTAATAAAATCTATAGAATAAATTATTAATGAGCTTTTTTTAAAGAAAGAGTTTCTATAAGTAAATTTACACTCCTTATTATCAAGAGTATGAAATTCACCGGTCCTTAGATCAAAACAATGAACTTTTTCAATTAAATTTGATACTTCCTGACCATAAGCTCCGATATTCTGAATTGGTGCAGCTCCAACTGAGCCTGGAATAAGTGATAGATTTTCGAATCCTGATATATTTTTTTCAATGCATGAGCAAACAAAATAATGCCAGTTTACTGATGAGCCTACACTAACAATATTCTTTTGATTGCAAAAAGATATATTCTTAAAATTTGGTTTTATTGCAATACCATCAAAAAAATTAGGTGGTACTAAATTTGTTCCTTCTCCTATAACCAATGAATCTAAGTCTTTGTCTTTCATATACTCATATAGATCTAAAAATTCATTTTTTGAATTAATCTCAACGTAAAATTTTGAAATTGAATCAATCTTCAATGAATTAGTAATTTTATGATTCTGGATTATTTTCATTATTATTTAAATAATTTTGTGCTTTAATTACGTCTTCTTCAGTATCGATGCCGTGAGGTATTTGTCCACTATAATTTGATACATATATCTTAAATTGATGATCTAGAAACCTTAATTGTTCTAATTTATTTTCAATTTCTCGTTTTGTTGGGTCTAAGCTAACTAGTTTATTTAATGTATGAAATGAGTATCCATAGATACCAATATGTCTTTTTAAATTTTTCTTTTCACTCAATCTAAAAAAATCTAGAGCAAAATTGTTTATATCTATATCAACCTTTACACAATTTGGGTTACTGAGATCTGAAGTAGACTCTAAATGATTTGATAAAGTTATTACATCACACGTATTTTTTTTATAATCATTAACTAATTGATTGACGGCATTGGAAGGAAGAAAGGGTTCGTCACCTTGAAGGTTTATTATTAAATCATCTCTATCAAGGCCAATAATAGTTGCAGCTTCGAATACCCTATCAGTTCCTGAGATATGATTTGAAGACGTAATAATTACATTATCAGTTAAGTCAGAAAGATTATCTTTAATTTCTTCTGAATCTGTAGCAACAAAAACGTTGTTTGTTACGTGTTGAACATTTTTATAAACTCTTTGAATTAGTGATTCGCCATTTATTTCAATTAAAGGTTTTCTGTTTAATCTTGTTGAGCCAATTCTGGAAGGTATCAATATATAAGTATTGTTCATACTAAATTATTTCTTCTAATTTACTTTGTAGTTGATCAATGAATTTATTATTAACATCTGCATCTATTTTTAGATACCAAATTTTATTGTTATCAAAGTCTTTACATTTAGATGCATCTTTTTCGGTCATAATAATTGGTAAATGATCTAAGTAAAACAAATCACTGGAGTCAAAGTTATGATGATCAGGATATGGATGTCGAACAATATCGAATCCAAGCTTGTCTAGTAAATCAAAGAATCTTCCTGGATTACCAAGTCCTGCAACAGCATGAACTTGATTGTGCATTGGCCAATCTTCTACACCATAACTCTTTCCAGATTTTAGATGCACAAATTCAGATGGACTTATACTCATAAGAAATTCATTCTCTTCAGTAGGTCCGCTATTATTTACAACGAAATCAACAGTAGATAATCTTTTGATTGATTCTCTTAGAGGTCCAGCTGGAAAAGTTAATTTATTGCCAAATCTTCTTTTTCCATCAATAACGGCAATTTCAATATCTCGTTTCATTTTATAGTGCTGCAAACCATCATCCGAAATAATCACATCACAGTCATGGTTTTCAATAATTCTTTCAACTGCTCTTACTCTATTTTTATCTATGTAAAAAGGAATATTTAATTTAGATAAAATTTGAGCTTCATCTCCTGTTTGTTTTACAGATGTATTACTATCAACCTTTAAAGTTTCTTTAAATTTACCACCATAACCCCTGCTTACAATTCCAGGCTTATATCCCCTTTTTATTAATTCTGAAGCTATATACTTAACCAAAGGAGTTTTTCCGGTTCCCCCTATTGTTAAATTTCCAACAACAATTATTGGAATTTTTGCACTAAATGACTCAGTTTTATTTTTGAGAAACTTTCTTCTTCTCCTTGAAGTAAGATATGAGAACAAAATTGAAAAAGGATATAACAAATAAAGCCAAAAACTTTTGTTATACCAGCTATCAACAACAAAACTTCGAGAAGATTCATCTTCATATTCTGGCATATAAAGCTGCGGAGTTTTTGTTATAGTTGCTTTGGTCTTAGGCGAGTCTTCAAACTTATTTTTATACAACGAGTGGTAAATAGATTCATTCTTAATAAGCTCTTCATGATTACCTGTTTCAACAATTTCACCATTATCCAAAACAATTATTTTTGATGCATTTTCAATAGTTGATAATCTATGTGCAATAACAATAGTAGTTCTATTTGTAATTAATTTCTCTAATGCTTCCTGAACAATTAGTTCTGATTCAGTATCTAATGCAGAAGTTGCTTCATCTAAAATAATAATAGGTGAGTCCTTATAAAAAGCTCTTGCTATAGCTAGGCGTTGTCTTTGACCACCTGATAGAAGGACCCCATCATCACCTATTTCTGATTCAAAACCTTCTGGTAATTTTTCAATAAATTCAAGACATCCTGATAATCTTGCTGACTCTTTTAATTTGTCAACATCAATCTCACTGTCGCCGTATGCAATATTCTTGGAAATGGTGTCATTAAAAAGTGATGGTGATTGATTAACTATCGATATTGATGATCTTAGATGTTTGAGACTAAAATCAGAAACTTTTATGTTATCAATTAAAATATCTCCTGAAGTATGATTGTAGAATCTAGGGATCAAGTTAGCTATTGTTGACTTTCCAGAACCAGATTTTCCAACTATTGCAACTGTCTCATTTTTATTAATATTAAAGTTAATATTAGACAAAATTTGATTGCCTTTATCATAGGCAAAATTTACATCTTTAAACTCAATATTACCCTCAATTTGATTTGAAATACTTCCATTATCTTTTTCAATACTTTGATCTAATTGATCAAATATTTCATTTGCTGCAGCTAAACCTTTTTGAACAATAATATTAATATTTGATAGTTGTCTTATTGGTTTTGCCATCAAACCTGCAGCTGTAAAAAAAGCTACAAAGGTTTCTGCATCAAGGGATATACCTAATTGTGATCCTAGTGCAAAATAAGCAACTATAGACAATGAAATTGAAACAAGCACTTGAATTATTGGTGTAGCCAGATTACCAGTAGCTTCTAGCTTTAAATTTTGGTTTTTATTTGATGTATTTGCAGTTAAAAACCTTGAATTTTCATAAGCTTGAGCGTTGAAGCTTTTAATTTCAACATGACCATCAACTGCTTCAGATGCAATGTGAGTAACATCTCCCATAGCTGTTTGTATTTTTGCGGCAAGCTTTTTGAGTCTTTTACCAGCAACATAAACTATCAATGCTATTAATGGTGCTGTGCCTATTAATAATAAAGTTAATTTAAAATTCAATATTAGTAAATATACAAATAATCCTATTAATAAAAACCCCTCTCTGATAAGTGTTTTTACAGCGTTAGAGGCTGCCCCAGATACTTGAGTAGTTGTAAAAGTTATTCTATTTATCAATTGGCCAGATTGATTAGAGTCAAAATATGATTTCGGTAATTCATGAAGCTTTTCAAACAGCTCTTCTCTTAGATCATGCACTATTCCAAAACCAACTTTTGACATGAAATAATTTCCTATAAAAAATCCAATACCTCTACCCAAAGCAATGAAAATTAATGAAAGTGCTAAAAATGAACTAAAATTCTGTTCCTCAGAATTAATGTATCCAATAATTCTTCTAATCCATTCAACAGCTGCAATATCTGCAAAAGCAAAGCTTATAAAACCAATTACACTTATAAAAAATGACCACTTATATCTAAATGTATATCCTAATAGGCGTCTTAAGCTACTTTGTTTCATTTTTCAATTGTTCTTATTTGAACTTCATCAAACCCATATTTGTTTAATATATCCATCACTGAAATTACCCATATATGAAGAGAATTACTGTGTGCGCTTAGTATTACCGATTCAGTGTTTTGCTCCATATTAAAAACAGCATCTTCAATAGATTCAATATCGTTAATATTAAAAAAAATGTCATTAATATATATTGATCCATCATCATTTATAACAATTTCATTTATAGATTGGACAGGATTATATTGAAATGATTCGGTTTTTGGTAAATCTAAATTTAAAAATTGAGAATCTCCAACTTTTGATGTAACAACAAAAAATATTACCAATAAGAAAACAATGTCAATAAGTGGTGTTATTTCAATAGAAAAGTTTGATTCTTTCTGATTTATAAACTTCATTTGTTAATTAGATCAATAAAATCTGATACTTCTTTTTGAAGACTCAACATTAAGTATTTAATTTTGTGCTCAAAATATTTATGAAGAACTAAGCCAGGTACAGCTATTAAAAGCCCAAATGCTGTTGTGATAAGAGCTTGAGATATTCCAGCAGCTAAAAGATCTGGATTCGCTCCTGATGTTTCGGTTAGGCCTGTAAATGCTGTAATCATACCAACAACAGTCCCAAGCAGTCCAAGTAAAGGACTTATTGTTGCTATAGTGCCTAACATAGCTAAATTTCTCTCTAGACTATAGTGAACCTCAGCTGCTTTTTCTTCAATTTTTGATTCAAGGTTTTCCCTTGATAATTTCTTATATTTGAGGCAATTAATTAATAGAAAACCCAAGGAAGATAATCTAGCTAGCTCAGTTGCCTGTTTATCATCTAAAGAATTTGAATCTATTAAATTTTTTACTTGATTTGATAGTCCCTCAGGACATATTAATCTCTTTTGAAGAAACCATGCTCTTTCAATTGAAAACGCTATTATCAATACACTACATGCCAATAATGGCCACATAAATATACCGCCAGCTGTAATAAATTCATTCATAAATATTATTTAACCTAGAATTACTAAGTTTATATACTCTCTTAAAAGATTTAACAAATTTATTATCGTGAGTAGCTGCTATTAAAGCAATACCATGATTTTTTGAAACTTCAAAAATTAAATTTTGAATTACAGACGAGGTTTCATCATCAAGATTTCCTGTTGGTTCATCAAGAAACAAAAATTTGGGATTTTTAATAATAGATCTTGCGATAGCAACTCTTTGCTTTTCTCCGCCTGACAACTTCCAAGGCAAATGATCTTTTCTATTGAATATTTCCATTTCTTTCATAATATTATTTATCTTTTGTCTTGACTCTGCATCGAACTGATTACTAAGATGGAATGGTATAGATATATTTTCTTCAACTGTTAAATCATCTAACAGATGATGGAATTGATAAACAAATCCAAAATTATTCAATCGAATTGAAGATAATTCTTCTTTAGAGCAAGTAGATAGATTTACATTATCAAGAAATATGGAACCTGATGTAGGACTATCGAGAGTTGCCAAAAGATGTAAAAATGTAGACTTTCCTGCACCAGATTTACCTGTAATAACAATTTGATCGCCGCCATTAACAACTAAATCTATATTATCAAGTACCTGTATATCTTCATCATTGACTGAAAATATTTTTGAAATACTTTTACACTTTAATTTATTCATGCCTAAGAATTTTAAGAGGATCTAGCTTTGTAGCTCTTAAAGATGGAATATAAGACGCTAGTAAGCTAAGTAAAAATGAAAAAATACAAATTATAAATATCTGTGAGTTATCAATAAAATATGGAAAATAATTAATAAAGTAAGCCTCTAAGAGGCTTCTGTTTAAAAAATATTCTATAAAATTGATTAAGTTATTAATATTAATTGTAAAAAGATATCCGGCAATTACACCAAAAGATATTCCTATAATGCTTATTAAAACGCCTTGAGTAAAAAAAATTAAAACTAATTGATTTGAGTTTGCCCCAATGGTTCTAAGAATTGCAATTTCTCTTTCTTTTGATTTGACTGTCATCACAATTGTTGACAAAACTAAAATAGAGGCAACACCAACAATTAAAAATAACATCAAACTAATTAATAATTTTTCAAATTTAATGGCTTCAAATAATGTTCCATGAGAATCTTTCCATGATGTAAAGTAATAGCCATTTCCAAGGTTTTTTATTATCTCTTTGCCAATTTTGTCAGCATCAAATAGATTTGTAGTTTTTAATCTTATTGATAGTGTTTCATCTGAATCTAATCTTTTAAGCTTTTGTGCTGTTGCGTGCGAAGTTAAAGTTAAATATTGATCGATTTCTGTTTTAAGCTCATATATTCCAACAATTTTTAATTTAATTGATAATGGATAAGAGCCGATTAATGTTGTTTTTATATCTGATGTTGTAATTGTTATATCGTCACCTACATAAGCACTTATTTTTGCTGCTAAGGATGATCCAATTATTATTGAGTTACTTTGATTTAAGTTATCAATGGTGCCCACAATCATATAATCAGGCAATATAGACAGATTTTCCTCAATTACTGGTTCAATACCTATCAAATTAATAGGTTGATTATCATAATTTGATGATATGAGCCCTTTTATATCTATATATGGCGAAGCGCTAACTACATTGTCATTGAGTGTAATTTCGCTAATTACTTCACTATATTTACTAATAGGATTATTTGTATTGATTATTGTGTGAGGAATTACACCAAGTATTCTGTTCTCAAGTTCCTTTTGGAAACCGTTCATAACAGATGTAACTACAATAAGACTTGAAACACCTATTGTTAGACCGATTATAGCTAGTAATGTTGTGAAGGAAAAAATCCCTCCTTTTTTGGACTTTAGATATCGAAAACCTAAGTTATAAGAAATCGAGGACACTATCCTATTTCATTAACTGTTTTAATACTTTTTCAATATCGCCTTTGTAGGGTGGTCTAACTGCTTCAAAAAATTTATCTAATTTAAAGCTTACATCCTTATAGTAAGCTCTAGGATTTGAAAAATTTTTAAAACCTTCGAATGATTTGTATCGCCCCATACCCGAAGGTCCAACACCACCAAAAGATAGATCATTTTGCTGAAGATGGCTTATGACATTATTTACAGTAACGCCTCCAGATGAGGTTTTATTGAGAAGATTGTCTTCTTCTGATTTGTTGGTACCAAAATAATATAAGCCCAATGGTCTGTCTTTAGAATTTATTAGCGTTGTTGCTTCTTCAATCTCATCATATTCAACAATCGGTAGCAATGGTCCAAATATTTCTTCTTGCATAATTTTCATATCATCAGTTGTATCAGTAACTATTGTTGGTGGCATTTTATAAAATTCTTGTTGACTAAAATCTTCATTTGCTGGATTAATTTCATCAATTTTTGCCCCTTTTTCGATCGCATCATTTAAAAGATCTTTAAGTCGATCATAATGCTTTTCATTTATTACTGATGTGTAATCTTCATTATCTTTAAGATTTGGAAAATATTCAGATACTGCATTTTTAGTTTCTTTAATAAATTCATCTTTTTGATCCTTATGAACGACAACATAATCTGGAGCTAAGCAAATTTGTCCAGCATTAAGTGTTTTACCAAACATTATTCTTTTTGCAGTAGTTTTTAAATCAGCTGTCTTACTTATTACGACAGGTGATTTGCCTCCAAGTTCTAAAGTGCATGGTACAAGATTCTCAGATGCAGCATTCATAACATGCTTTGCGACTGAACCTCCCCCGGTGTATAAAAGATGATCAAAACTTAATTTTGTAAAAGACTCTCCAACCTCTGGACCTCCTAAAAAAGTGGCAAATTCAGTTTGATCATAAAATTTATCGCAAAGTTCTTTTAGCAAAGCAGCAGTTATTGGTGTGTGCTCGCTAGGTTTATGCATAACTTGATTTCCAGCTGCAAATATTGATACAAGAGGCACAAATGCTAAATTTACTGGAAAATTCCAAGGAGATATCATCCCAACTGTTCCTAATGGTTCGTATTTAATATAAGACTTAGCCCCAAGAAGCCCAAAAGGAAAATTTGATGATTTTTTTTCAACTTTATTCCATTTTTTAACATTCTTTATTGCTTGATTTATCGCTGGCATTATTCCATAGACATCGGATAGCATTGATGCATTTTTAGACCTATTACCAAAGTCAGAATTTAAAGCATCAACAAAATCATAACGATTCTCCATAATTAAAGTCTTTAATCTTTCTAATCTATCAATTCTTAAATCAATAGAGGGTGATCCATTTTTGTTAAAAAATTCTTTCTGTTCTTTTAGAACTTTGTTCATTTCATCAAATGTAGACATAATTACTCCTTACTAACTTCTATCAGCTTTATCTTTATTGTTGGCTGATCTAATTAAATCACGCATATTCTGCCAATCTTCATCGCTTAACTTATCAAGTTGAGAAAATGTTCCGCCACCAGTTAGGTATTGAGCTCCGTCAAGCCCAATTGTTTGACCAGTTAAATAATCGCAGCCATCTGACATTAAAAAAGTTGCTAAATTTTGTAACTCGGACATTTCACCAACTCTTCCCATAGGAACAGTAGACGTATAACTATTTTCTTCTCCTCCTCCGGGCATCAATCTGTCCCAAGCACCTTTTGTTGGAAATGGTCCGGGAGCTATACCATTAATCCTTATACCATATTTGCCCCATTCAGCAGCAAGTGATTGAGTCATAGCATGCAATCCGGATTTAGACATTGCCGAGGGAACAACATAAGGTGATCCAGTCCAAATCCATGTTGTTAAAATGTTTACAATTGAGCCTTTTTGGCCGAGCTCTATCCATCTTTTACCAACGGAATGTGTCATATAAAAAGTTCCATGAAAAACAATGTTTGCTATTGCATCAAAACCTTTATGAGATAGATCTTTAGTAGGTGATATGAAATTACCTGCAGCATTATTAACTAAACCATCAAGTGGTTTATCATCAAATATACTTTGAACATAGTCTTCCACATCTTTTGATGCTCTTATATCTAAATTTTGAGTGTGTACTTTTGTTTTATATTTTTCTTCAATTTCAGATGCTGTATCTTGAAGTACGTTTTCTCTTCTTCCACATATATATAACTCAGCTCCATGCTTAGCAAAATGATGAGACATTTCTTTGCCTAAACCTGTTCCTCCACCGGTAACAAGAATTCTTTTATTCTTTAGTAAATCTTTTTCAAACATAATGCATTTTTATCTAATTAATAATATCAATAATAGCATCTGCCCAGCTATCTGAGTAATTTAATGACTCAACATAGTCAAGATTTTTACCACCCGACTCTATAAATAATTCTTTGTATTCATCACCAATCTCAATTATTGTTTCTAAACAATCTGCTGTAAATGCAGGTGAAAAAACTAAGATATTCTTATTCCCATCTTTTGGCATAGATTCAAGAACAGTGTCAGTAAAAGGTGTGAGCCATTTATTAGTTAGCCTAGATTGAAATGTAACAATATATTTACTTTCATCAATGTTTAATCTTTCAGCTAACAATTTTGTAGTTTCATAAGTTGTAGCTTTATAACAAAACTTGTTTTTATCTGTAATTTTCGTCTCACAATCATGGTCACTGCACATTGAATCTTCATATACGTTATCAACATGACTATTTGGAATTCCGTGATAGCTGAAAATTATCTTGTCATATGCATCCATATCAAATTTTTTGGCTTTTTCAACCCAAGCATCAATAAACTTCTCGTTGTCATAAAATTGATTGATAAATGTAATTTTTGGTACAACCCATTTTTTTGAAATAATCCTTGAAATTTCTTCATATACTGAACCAGTAGTTGCTGCTGCATAATGAGGAAACAAAGGTAGTATGATTATTTCATCAGGATTATTGACCAATATTTTATTCAAAACGCTCTCCAGAGAAGGGTTTTGATAACGCATGGCAAATTCAACATTATAATCAGGTAGTTTAACTCTCAATTTTTCTGCTAATTTTTTTGTATTATGTAATAGAGGAGATCCGGTATCTTTATCCCAAACCTCTTTATAAACTTTAGAAGATGTGAAAGATCTAATTGGAACTATGATTAGATTGACTAATATAAATCTAAAAATTGGATTTCTATTTATTACTCTCCCATCCATTAAAAACTGTCTTAAATATTTATAAACACTGAAATAAGTTGGTTTATTTGGTGTTCCTAAATTTACTATTAAAAGTGTTTTACTCATAACTTCCTGATTTACGTAATATTGGGTGCAATATTATAAATAATATTAATGATATACATAAGATTGAACTGAAATAATACAAGTAAGCTGGATTAATTGAATATATAGGCATTGCTATAAAAGGAGTTGTCATATGACCAATTGGTATTACAGATCCCAAATATCCTGCTGCAGAACCTTGATTTTCTGGTGTTTGAGCTAAAGAGAGTGAGGACGCAAGCGCAGGTCTGGTCATACCAAATCCAAATCCTAAAATTATGATAGAAAGATAATAAACTGAAATTGTTTGAAAAAAAGCCATCGTAAAATATGAAAATATTAATAAAAGAGTGCCGAATAATAAAAGATTAAAATTATTTATCGGAAATGCGTCTGTAAATATATATTGGCTAACAATTGTAGAAATTGATAAAAGTGCGAAAGTCATGCTTATGAGCGTCGGTAGGTTTTCAAAGTTACTAAAAAGATCTGTAATATAAAATCCAATTGATTGAAGTAATGAAGCCTGACATAAACTTAAAATTGCAGCAAATCCTAAAAATGGCCATATAGAAGACGAATGCCATTTAATTTTTGGTGCTTTTTTTGATTGCGATTTAATTGAATCTGGCGATTTTAATTCTCTGTATATACCAACTGCTGCAACCAGCGCAAAAAAAGAAAATACATAAAATGGTGTTTCTTTGGTTATTAAGAATAGAAAACCGCCCAATAATGGTCCTGCTACTGTACCTAAAAGAAAGCTTGATTCTAGTCTTGCAAATTTTACTGTTCTTTTTTCTTTTGAACTTGTATCGGCTACATAAGCAAAAGATGCTGGCCTTGTTGCAGAACCTACCAGACCATTTATTAATCTACCTAATACTAAGGCTGGAAAAAGTAATGTAGCATTCAATAAATTTTTTTCAGCCAAAAAAAGCGGAGTAATAAGTGCGATCAATGAAACTGAGTATCCTATAAGTCCTAAAATTGCTATGTTTCTTCTGCCGTATCTGTCGCTTGTTCTTCCCCAAAATGCACTTGTGGATGCCCATGCAAGGGCTGAAATAGCGAATATTGAAGAAGTTTGAATTTCTGAAAGTCCTAGATCTCTTGCTAGAGGAGGAACCAAAACAAAGACAAAAGATTGACCTAAACCAACTGTAAAAAGACCAAATTTAAGCCAAGAGGATCCAGATATAGACATTAAGAAATTTTTGTTATTCCTATAACATCTCTTATTTGTGACATTTTGTCTTCAGCAATCTGTCTAGCCTTTTTGGAACCGTCACTTAAGACATCATTTATATAGTCATTATTATTTACTAGTTCATTATATGATGATCTTATAGGCTCGAGCTCTTTATTAATTTTTGAAAAAAGTAACTCTTTTGCTTCCCCCCATGAAATTCCCTCTTCATAAGATTTTTTAAATTCATTTACTTCATTTTCATCTGCAAAGTTTTTATAAAGCTCATAAACTGAACAATTGTCTGTATCCTTTGGTTCACCTGGTTCAAGTGAATTTGTAACTATTTTCATAATAGATTTTTTTAGTTCTTTCTCAGTGCCAAGTAAAGGTATGACGTTGTTATATGATTTACTCATCTTTCTTCCATCTATTCCAGGTACAACTTTCTCTTTATCCTGAATTATAGATTCTGGTACAGTTAGTATAGGTTTATAAAGATGATTAAATCTCTGAGCTATGTCTCTTGTCATCTCCATGTGTTGAATTTGATCTGATCCAACTGGAACATGAGTTGAATCAAACATTAATATGTCTGCAGCCATAAGAATTGGATATGAAAAAAGACCCATATTAATTCCTTTATCAGGCTCTAGTTCATTCTCTGATATTGCTGCTTTGTAAGCATGCGCTCTATTCATTAAGCCTTTAGAACTAACACAATTTAAAATCCATGTCAGTTCAAGAATTTCTGGAACATCAGATTGTTTATAAAATAGTGTCTTTTCAGGATCTAAACCACAACAAAGCCAAGCAAGTGCAATATTTTTGACCGATGACTTGATTTCACTAGGATTTTTATTTTTTATTATTGAATGATAGTCAGCTAGAAAAAAAAATGATTCGTCAGTTTCAGTCGCTAGTTTTATAGCAGGCCTAATAGCACCGATATAGTTTCCTATATGAGGAATACCAGTAGTAGTGATTCCAGTTAGAATTCGTTTTTTCATTAGGTATAATTATAAACTTCATATAAAAATATTGTGGAAACTAGTAAACATTTATTTAAAGAGATAGAAAAAGCTGAACAGCTATTTTCTGATGGTGCTATCAGGAATGCACAAAAAATTTTACGAGATGTTATTAAATCCTCAAAAAATTTAGAAAATATTCCTAATAAACTCAGACATAAAATTAATTCTGCTATTAGCAAATCTAAATATTATGATGATATTTCTTCCTTTGCTACAAATCCAAAGAGAAACATCCTTATAGATGAAATTAAAAATCTTGTAAAAAATCCTAATAACGATCCTCGTGCTCATGCTCATTCAATCCATGATCTTCAAAGAAAGTGGCAGTTATTAGATACATCAGGAAAATCTGCTTCAAAAAAACAATGGGAGAATTTTAATGATTTAAGTAACAAAGCATGGGAATCATGTGCAGATTATTTTGAAGAAATTAAGCAGATCAAAATTGATAATGCAAAAAAGAGAGAGTTAATTATTGATAATATAAACACATACGTAAGCAATAATAAGAAAAATTGGCCTCCTTTAAAAAAACTCGTTCTTTTTTTAAAAGATGAATATCAAAAATGGCAACAATTTGCTCCTGTGTTAGAAACTGATATTGATGATCTGAAAACTAAGTATTTAAATGCAAGAAAACCAATTAATGATGAAATTAAAAATCAAGAATTAAAAAACAAAGAAATTAAAGAAAATTTAATTCTTAAGGTTAATGAGATTAAAAATGAAGATAACAATTTAAATATCAAAGAATTTCTCAATGTTAAGGCAGAATGGCAAAAAATCGGACCAGCTGGTAAAAAAAATGATTCTTTTTTATGGAAAAAATTTAATAAAAGTGGTGACAGATTCTATGAAGAGAAAAATAATCTAGTTAAAGAAAATATTCAAAAGATAAATATCCTAAATAAAGAGCTTTTAGATAAAACAAAAACATCTAACGAAGTATTAACTGAACTGAAACTTTTCGAGAGTATAAGAAATACTGATGAATATAAAATAATTAAGAAAAATATTAAAAAATTAGTTACAGAAGAAAAACAAACTATAAAAAATGAAAAATTAGAGTCATATAAAAAAATATATGATGTTCTTGTAAATAATTCAGAAATTGAGAAAGCTCCTAAAGTATTTGTTAATAAAATAAATGAATCATTTTTAAATAAAACATCCTCTTTAAAGGATCTCAACTATTTGTGCGTAAAACTAGAATTATTAGCTAATATTGATTCTCCTAAAAAAGATCAAGAAATAAGAGGAAAAATACAATTCGAACTATTAAGTAATAAATTTAATACAAAGAAGAATAGTGAGAACGATTTAAATTCAATCATAGGTTGTTTTATAACAAACTTTTCAAATCAAGATGTTACAAAAAAACATCAAAACCTGTGGAAAAGAATGTGTAATTGTTTTGAAGTTCTTATTTAGGTTCTTGATTTAAGTTTTTCCAATATATCTCTATGTCTTTGTGCAGTTAATGAATACATTGAAAAAATAATAATTGGAATAATCATTAGCAAAGTAGTAACAGGACCTTGAACAAAAGCTAGAGTGTAAGCCTGCTCTGCGGTATGGTTTAATCTATCAAAATTTATCAAACTTAAGACCTGTCCAGCAAAAAATGTCCCAAGACCAGCGTTCAGCTTTTGCATAAACCCAACCGCAGCAAATAAAATACCCTCTTGTCTTTTGCCACTTTGAAGCTCAACTTCATCTGCAATGTCACCTATCATTGAGTCACGAACCATAATTCCAACTATGTTGAAAGTAACTAAGAATACCAAGAATGTACTTATAAAAAATACAAGCTCATAGGATCCATTTTCGGGAGTAAGTCCAAGATTATAAAGAATAAAGGCTAATGGTGATAAAAGTCCGACCATGCCAATACAAATAAGAACAATATTACGTTTGTTAAATCTTTTAACCATTTTTGGAGTTAAGTAAAAAGCAAAAATAGTTCCAACAAAATATACAGGTAAAAAATATTTTATTTGAGTTGCTTCAAAATCCCAGAAATAAGTATTAACAAATAAAGTTAAAGTATTAGCGAGACCCCATGACAAAGAAAGGAATAAATTACCAAAGAAAAAAATCATAAAAGAACGGTTACTTAAGGCTATTTTTAGTTCTTTTAGAATAGATAAAAGAGATATTGTGCCTGACCATTTTGATAGATTCTTTGCTTGATCTTTTGTTGTATAAGAGCAGTAAAGAACTGAAATAATCATTAATATCGCTCCTGTTAAGGCAAATGGGAACCAGGCATCTGGATTTAGTTGTCCTTGAGGATATTCAGTAGTGGAAGAAAAAAATACACCATAACCAAGAAAAGCATTCCCAAGACCTGCTATCCATGCAAACATTTCTCGCCATGACATTAGTAATGTTCGTTCTTCATAGTTTTTAGTAATCTCTCCACCAAATGCTCTATGGGGAATATCAAAAAGCGTCATACCAATTCTTGTAATAATGGTAAAAATTGTCATCCATAAAAATAAATCATTCTGAGATAGATCCCAATCTTGTCTTGGTGCAAACAAAAGTATGTATCCAACTGACATCGGAATGAATGAAATAAACATAAATGGATGTCGTCTTCCTATAAATGAATTTGTTCTATCTGAAATAGTCCCCATAAGAGGATCGGTTATAGCATCAACACACAGAGCTATAAATATTGCAGTTCCGGCTAGCGCAGGATTAAGACCAATAATATTACTATAAAAAAATAACAGAAAAAAAGTAAAAGTATCGGTTTTAATACCATTTGGAATTGAGCCAATAGAATAATTAACTTTAAAACTTGTATTCAGCATATTTTTTAAATACTTAAGTGATTAAGAAGATCCTCTTTAAACTGATCAAATACTGGGGGCTCTATAAGATGCCTCATATCTGGAATTACTTTAAGTTTACTATTTTTAATAAGTTTATTAGTTTTATATGCATTTTTAACTCTTATAAGTGGATCCTCATTACCATGGATAATTAATGTTGGTGAAGATATTAACTTTACTTTCTTTATTCTATTTTCAGATCCAAGAATTGCAGTGAGCTGTCTTCCAAATCCTGTATCATCAGTGCCGCCCCTCTCAATTGAAGTTTTGATATTAGAGTAAAATTCGTCTGTTTCTAAATCAATTCCTTCATAACCAATAATTTTAAATAATCTTTTAGTTCTATTTACTCTTTCATCGATAGTTGCTGAGGTACTTTTAGTTCTTTCAATAAATAGGTTGCGAACTTCACGTGTTGGCCCATTAAATGGAGATGGTGTGGATGCAGTAGAAGCTATAAGTGTAAAAGTTTTAGTTCTCTCAGGATATGAAGATGCAATTATCTGTGCAATCATACCACCCATTGAAATACCAAGTATATGAGCCTGATCAATATCTAATTCATTTAATACTGATATAGCATCATCTGCCATATCATCTATAGTGTACTCAGATTTTATGGGTAATCTTAAATAATATCTAATGTAGTTTCTTAAGACAGTATTATTAATATTATCTGCATTAAATGCTTCACTATTAGTTCGCGAGGATAAACCAGTATCTCTATTGTCAAAGACAATTGGTCTAAAATTATTTTCAATTAAAAACTCAATTAAATGTTGTGGCCAATTTATGAGCTGACCTCCAATGCCTTGTACTAACAATATAGGATCGCCATTTTGTGGGCCATAATCACGGAAATATATTTCAATATTTTTATTTTTAGAGACGCCCTCATCAAAAGAAAATAAGTTTGAATTAGTAAACATAAGAATGATTATTAAAAAAGTTTTATAAGAAGGCAGCGATTCTATCTTTGACATTTTGTCTCAATGCGCCCCAAAAAAGCATCATATCAAATGAATGGAGATCTCCACTAAAAAACTTCATTTTTTTGATATTTGTTACCAATGGGCCTTTAGTTTCAAGTAGACCTGATTCTTTATTTACACTTGCGCTAAATTCTTGAATTCTAGTTAATCCGATAGATTTTTTTGTGCCTGTGTGATCTATGCTTAATTGATCTGTAAAATCGTAGTCTTGAGATTTATTTATAATTGCAGAATTATTATCATCTTGATGCCATTTAGAATCAGATGTCCATGAGAAAGGATTAACCGAAAATATTTTTTGGTACATTGGTTCAGCAGTCCAGCCCTCAGGTCTCCAATATGGAGTTTTTTCTCTACTTCTCTTATAACCCTCAACCACAGTTGACCATGAAATAATACAATTGGTGTCATTAAAAGAAGTTGATTTTTTTATATTTGAGAACAAATCATCAAAACATTTGTCAGGAATTATATAACCAATAGCGTAAGCACATATAAATCTGTTTTGAATGTCAGAATTCTCAATCTTTCTCTTAATGAGTCTTTGAGCGTGAAGTGCGCCTTGACTATGTCCTGCAATAATAAATGGCCTATTATTATTAAAGTTCTTAATAAAATAATCAAAAGCGCTTTCAACATCCTCATATGCAAGATCCAAAGCCTTTTTCCCATTATCTTTTTTATCAAAAAAAGAAAAATAAGTCGCTTGACGATATTCTGGAGCATAGATATTACAGGACTCATTAAATGCAGAAGCTTGATTTCCAAGCATAATTTCAGTTCTTTCAAAAGCAGACTTTTTTCTGTCCATATCTGAATTCCAACATTTTTCATAAAAACCAGTTGGATGAATATAAAACACATCAACTAAGTTATTTTCTTTATTAACTGTGAAAGATGGATCAGGAACATAAAATTGCTGCTCACCACTATTGGGAGTTGCAGCCCAACTATTAATATCAGAATAATCAGGTGAGGAAGGAATATCTTTGATGTCAAAGTCAATATCTGGTTGAACAAGCTCAAGGAACTTTTTAAAATGGTAATCTGTCATTTATGATTGCAAGTATATGGATCTCTTTGGTTTTTTAAAAAGTTCTTTAACCATTGGGATAAAGAATTCAAGATCTAAAGTGTCGTAATCAGGATCAAAACTGTTTTGATCATATTTTTCACAGAACTCTTTACAGCTTTCAAAATATGGGCTTTTTATAAACTTATCTCGCATATTTTTATCCAATCCTAAGAATTCAAAGAAATAATATCCTTGAAAAACTCCATGGTGTTTTACAATCCAATAATTTTCTTCTGATACAAATGGTTGAAGAATTGTTGCAGCAAATTCAGCATGATTTGCAGGTGCTAGATTATCGCCAATGTCATGAATCAATGCACAAACAACATATTCATCATCGCGGCCATCACGATAAGCTCTTGTAGCTGTTTGAAGAGAATGCGTTAATCTATCAACTTGAAATCCGCCGTAGTCATTTTTTAACATTTTTAAATGCGTCAAAACTTTATCTGCTAAATGATCATAGTCTTTAGCATTACTTGCAGCAATTATGGAGTAATCTTCGGCATCTCCATCTTTCATCTGAGTAAATTTGGCCCTTTTTTCAGACATAGAAAAATTATATCTTAAAAATTAATTTTTAAGAATTAATATTAATTATTTTGTTGGTAGCAGTTCCAACTGCAATAAGCTGATTATTTTGATAAAGTTCCCCGCTGGTAAATATTATTGATTTACCCTTTCTCACTACTTTGCTTGTTGCGGTAGTTTTAATATTTGGAACACATGATTTTAAAAATTTTATATCAAGATCAAGTGTTAACGGAAGGTCTTTTCCATGTGATAGATACATGATTAACTGAGACATAGATGCATCGATCATTCCAGAGACAAAACCACCTTGAACTATGGTTCCATTTGAATGAGTGAGCTCTTTACCTGGCATAAACTCAATTACCCACTCATCATTTTCTTTGTCTAAATATGCATCTTGGAAACCAAGAATGGATAAAAAGTCTGGGATTTCTTGAAATATGTTCTTAATATCGCTATTCATATAATTATGGCGGAGGGAGTGGGATTCGAACCCACGGTGCCGATGAAGGCACGACGGTTTTCAAGACCGCTACAATAAACCAGACTCTGCCATCCCTCCAGTTTTAGATGCCCTATTCTAAAGAGTTTCCGTTAAATTACAATTGTCAGATAAAGGCATGATAAAAAATTTTGTTATATTATATGGATATGTGGAAATATTTAGTAGAAACAAAAGTTTTAGGCATCCCTCTTATAATTCATATAGCTATTCCACCAATAATTGCATACACCATAGTTAAAATATTTACTTAATATGAATAACTGGCTTCACTTAGTTATCTATCTATCTATTGCAGTTGGTATATTCGTATTTGTTGTTAAATTAGCGTATAGCTAATAAATAGGTTCATTCAAAATGAGAGTAATAAAAGCTGATAACTATCAAACTTGGTTTATAGAAAATCAAAATCAAGCGATCTTAATTGATCCTTGGTTAACTAAAACTTTAAAACCGGAGGGATCATTTTTTATTCAAAGAAAAAAAACTAATGTCTCTTGTTTATCTGAAGCTGATTTAAAGATTGTTAAAGCGTTAATCATAACAGCTCCATTTGAAGATCATCTGCATCCAGACTCAATTAAGCAATTTTCAAATGACTTACCAATTTATACATCAAACATTGTTAAAAAATATATAAGGAAACATAAAATAACTAATCCAATAAATATTCTATCCGAAGAGGAAACTCCAGTATGTAATATGAATATAAAAGCTCTCCCAACAAGTTATCCTTACTATAGCTCTACATTTTCTTTACTTATTCGAGATAATGAAAATAATACTATTTTTCATGAAGGACACAGGGTAAATTTTAAGTACTTAATCGAGCACGATATTAAAGCTGATTTAGCTATACTGACTGCAGAAGAAACTAAACTATTCGGTATTGTTCAACTTGGAATGAATTATCAAGCCACATTAAAAGCAATTAAAATTCTCGATTCAAAGGAACTATTTATAACTGGTAATAACCCAAATCATACTATGGGATTTATTAAAAATTTTTTAGTAACTAAATCACCAGATATAGATGTTTTAAAAAACGAGATAAATCTATATATAAATGAAGGAGATAGTTTTAACTTTAAATAACTTTAGAAATTGATTCCAAGCAGTGATCTATATTTTTTTTATTAGATGATTGTCCCATTAACCCTATTCGCCAAATTTTACCTGCGAGAGCACCTAAACCTGCTCCAATTTCTAAATTATAGTTATTAAGTAATTTTTTTCTTGATTCAAGATCATCAATTCCATCTGGAATATAGATTGAATTCAATTGAGGTAGTCTGTCATTTTCATTAACAAGGTAATCTATTCCAAGATCTTCTAGGCCTTTCCTTAATAATAGATGATTATCCATATGCTTTTTCCATGAATTCTCAATTCCAATTTCTTTAAGAATTAATAATGCCTCATGTAATCCATATAATGCATTAATAGGTGCGGTGTGGTGATAAGATCTTCCTCCTTCTCCTTCCCAATAAGACATGATTAGATTTAGATCTAAAAACCAGCTTTTAACCTTAGTCTTCCTATTTTTAATTTTTTCTTTTGCTGCATTACTAAAACTTATTGGTGATAATCCTGGCGATGCTGATAAACATTTTTGAGTGCCTGAATAAATTGCATCAATTTCCCACTCGTCAACTTTTAACGGGACGCCAGCCAACCCTGTTACAGTATCAACAATTGATAAACAATCATGATCATGTGCAAGTTTTGTAAGAGCTTTTGGATCTGACATTACACCGGTAGATGTTTCAGCATGAACAAATGCAACTATTTTTGCATCTGGGTGGTTTTTGAGAGCCTCTTCAACTTTGTTTAAATCTATTTTTTTACCCCACTCATCATCAACCATTATTGGTACGCCACCAAATCTCTCAACGTTTTCTTTCATTCTCTCTCCAAAGAAACCATTTTTACAAATAATTACTTTGTCACCCTCTTCAACTAAATTAGCGAAACTGCATTCCATGCCAGCCATACCAGGTGCAGAAACTGCAAATGTTAATTCGTTTTTAGTTATGAATGCATATTGCAAGAGTTTTTTTATCTCATCCATCATGGATATGAACTCAGGATCTAAATGACCAATTGTTGGCCTCGCCATTGCATCAAGCACTCTTTTACTTACGTCAGATGGACCTGGACCCATTAATACCCTTGAAGGTGGAATAAATGATTCTAATTGCATGAGTGTATGATACTTTATATCTAGTAATTAATTAATACCCTGATGCATGGCCATCCTTTCTGCTCTCAGATGCTCCAATATATACACCATCCTTATACATTATTGCTTGATAACCACCAAAACCACCTAGATCATATTGAAGCTTGTGTCCGAGTTTTTTTAGTTTTTGAATCTCCGAATCAGAAAATTTTTTTTCTAAGCTAAGGTAGCCACCATCTAACATTTTTTCTCCTGTGGGTTGAGAGGAACCAATATGTCTTATTCTTGGAGCATCTCCTGCTTCTTGAAGATTCATTCCAAAATCCACTAAATTTATAATAATTTGAGCATGTCCTTGAGGTTGCATTGCACCACCCATGAGACCAAAACTCATATAAGGTTTGTTATCTTTTGTAACAAAAGCTGGAATGATTGTATGAAATGGTCTTTTACCTCCAACTAAAGAGTTTCTATGATTTTCATCTAAACTAAACATTTCACCTCTATCTTGTAACATGAATCCAGCTTCATCTGGAATAATGCCTGAACCCATGCCTCTGTAATTACTTTGAATAAGAGAGACCATGTTTCCATATTTATCGGCAACGGTGAGATAAATAGTATCTCCATTTTCTAAGTTACCTGCATTAAATGAATCAGATGACTTTTTAAGATTTAATAGCTTAGATCTTTCCTTAGCATAATCTTTTGAAATTAATTCTTGAACTGGAATGTCTGAAAAATTTAAATCAGCATAATATTTAGCCCTATCTTCAAAGACTATTTTTTTAGCCTCAGTAAACAGATGAATATATTCAGCACTTCCAAAACCCATTTTAGATATATCGAAGTTCTCTAAAATATTTAATATTTGCAGAGCTGCGATACCTTGCCCATTAGGAGGGAGTTCCCATACATCTAAACCTCTATAATTTGTTGATACTGGATTAATCCACTCAGGTTTATAATCCTGTAAGTCACTTAGTGAAAAATATCCACCGTTTTTATTAACAGATTTAACAATATTGATTGCTATATCATCCTCATAAAAAGATCTCCCATATGAACTTGCAATATCTCTATAATTATCCGCAAGTTTCGGATTCTTAAAAATCTCTCCTTTTTCAGGAGTTTTCCCATTTGGCATCCATATTTCCTCAAAATTTTCATATGATTTGAAAACTTCAGAAGATCTTTTAATGTAATACGCAATTAGCTCAGATAAAGGAAATCCTTTCTCAGCATAGTTAATTGCATCCTCAAACAACATTTGAAATTCAAGATTTCCAAATCTTTTATGAAGCGCTGACCATCCAGCTACTGCTCCAGGCACTGTCACTGGTAGAGCGCCATATGGTGGTATCTTATTTATTCCTCTATCTTTTAGTTTCTGTATAGATATATTCTGAGGCGCTGGACCAGAGGAATTTAATCCAAATAGTTTTTGTTCTTCAGCACTCCAAACAATTGCAAAAAGATCGCCTCCTATACCACACCCGGTGGGCTCAACTAAACCAAGAACAGCATTTGCGGCAATAGCTGCATCAATTGCATTTCCTCCGTTTCTTAGGACTGATATAGCTGTTTGAGTAGCAAGAGGATGACTTGTTGCTGCCATTCCATTTACTGCAATTACTTCTGATCTAGTTGCAAATTCAAGCCCTGTAATTCTGTCATAGCTGTTTACATGAATTGAAAATAAAATAAACAATATAATTTTAAGATTTTTCATTTTTTGATTTTCTAATATTTGATGTATTTAATATATACTTTATGAATGAGGTTGTTAATAGGTTTGTTTATTCTATTCTTGTGCGCCCCTTTGGCTGCTGATTTTGATAAAAAATGTTCGGTTTTAATAACTCTAAGATTTCAAACAAATGAAGATGCATATAAAGACGCACTTGATAGAATTAACCAGTGTCAAAAAAACGATATTATTTCTGTGACAAGTTTTTTAGAAGAATCAATTAGCAAGGTTTATATTACAGATATTATTCAAAATTACTGTATGTTCAATCACGAAATAATATCATTAATCGATGAAAAAACATCAAATCTTAGTTGCGTTCATCGTGGTAAAAAACGAACTGAAAGAAAGCTAGACTAACTTAAAATATTTATACCCATTAAAATCAAAACTACAATTGATGGAAGCCAAATTACTGGTCTTATCATTGGTATGGTATATAAATTCAGGATTGCTCCAAGTAAATAAACTATTCTTGATACAAACCAAATTTGAGCCAGCATCAGGTTATCTACATTATTTAAAATTGATAAAACACAGAACACTAAAAAAACTGGTAACGATTGACGTAAATTATCTCCAGCAAGTGTCATTCTCTCAGATAGTTCTGTTTTTGCAGATGTATCACCACCTACATAAGTCCATTCAAGAAAAGGAACTTTATGTAATGAAAAACTCATTACTAAAAATAAGTGAAGCACATAAAAAAAACCAACATAGATTAACAGCTCTGTCATATAACTCTCCTCATAAAAATACTTAATTCATATCGTAAATGAATTTTCAATTTGTTCAATATCTAAGATCTTTTTTTAAATCTCCTAAATATGATTCATAATTTTTCCAATAATCTAAGCCACTTTTATAGATGGGTTGTCTTACCTGTTCTGAACTAGGAGTCCTTACTGACCTTTTACTTTTATAAAAACTCAGGCAGCTTTCTTCAAAGTCTAAATTACAATAATCTAAAATACTATGAACAGATTCCTCAAAATTATTAACAAGATTCTCATAGTCTATTGATAGAATTTGATTAGGCAAGACGTTATTCCAATGATCCATCAATTCAACGTAATTATTGTAATATCCAGCTAGATCCTTAAAGTCATATGTAAATTCTTGACCTTCTGCAAAAAGCTGTTTGTAACAGGAAAAACATGCAGACATTGAACTTCTTCTAATATCAATAATCTTCGCATTTGGTAGTATTAATTTGATTAGTCCAATATGTCTGAAGTTATTTGGCATTTTGTCTATAAAATATGGTTTGTTTGATCTAAATATTTCAGCATCATTAATATAATGTTCGCCAATAAGTTTAAGTTGTGGAGCAGATAAAGATAACAATATATCTGGATATCGAGATGTTTTATCTAAAACTTTTCTTAAATTAAGTTTATGTGACAAGGCTAAGATATTTGGTAATTCATGAGTTGCCTCAACTTGTGAATGAGAAGAAAGAATTTGCTCCAATAGAGTTGACCCAACTCGTGGTAATCCAAGAATGAATATCGGCTCTTTGGAATCCAGTCCCCAATCTTTTTTTTGTTCAAAAAGATCATTAGTGCAAACTTCTTTTTGATTTGAGCATTCTTCTTTAAATAAAGCTAAATCAAATTTTGTAAACTGTTTTTTAGTCGAATTGCCCACTTGATAATTTTGAAACGACTTTTCATAATCACCTCTATCTTCATACGCCTTACCTAGTGCAAAATTCATATATATTTTTTCATTTTCATTTACATATTCATCTTTAGTCATTTCTTCAAGTTGAAGAATTTCGGAATCTGTAAATTCATATGTTTTTAAGTTAGCTAGACTCCAGTATGCATCACCGTAATATTTATCAATTTCATAGGAACTTTTATATGATTTAATCGAAGAATTAACATCTCCAAAAGTCTTTAGTAGATGGCCTTTTGACACTAAAACCTCAGGATTTAATTTATCAATTGCAAGAATTTCATCATAAAGTTCCAAAGCTTCTTTTTGATTGTTTGTTTGCTGAAGTGTTACAGCATAAGCAAGCATGAATCTTAAGTTTGTCTTATCTTTCTCATAGAGTTTTGATGCCTGCTCGAGTGCTTTTGCATATTTTTGTCTTTTTATTAGAACGTCAATATAGTCGATTGCAACGTCTATATTATCCTCATCAAATATCAAACAACTTTCTAAAAGAAATTCAGCATCGTCATATACATGAAGTTCTTTACCAATCCTAGCAAGCAAACGCATTGCTTCAATATCATGAGGATGATTTTTTAAATAATCTCTGCATAAATGATCAGCTTTTTTGAATTTTCCTTCATAGATGAAGCTACTAACTGATTTTAATTCAGGTGGAAGATTCTTAAGGTAAATAACATTACTAGTTGCTAGTTCTTCAATATTTTTCTCGAGATTTTCAATTCCTAAAATACCAAGCCATGAAGCATGAAGAGTGGGATTAAATTTCACGGCTCTAAGATAACTTTTTAATGACATCTTAGTATCTTTTAGTTTGGTATAGTTATGCCCAAATTCTTGATAAGCTCTTGCAAAACTTGAATCAATTCTCAAAATTTTATTCAAAATTACCAAGGCCTCTTTATATTTTTCTTGATATCTAGAACATAATGCTAAAAAGTACCAATAATCTATTTCGATCAAGTCTTTTTTATTTTTTTCAATATATTTAACAGCTTCTTTAAAATCCTTTCCTGAGATTTTATCTTGAATGTTTTTAACTGTTGTAGCCTTTGAGATCATTTAAATATTATATAAAAAAGGCCAGATAAACTGGCCTTTTGATTACTATATTATCCTTAGAATCTATAAGATAGTCTAACACCCATATTTCTTGGTCTATTGGTTGTTATTCTAGGAATATCATCCTGATCATTGAAATATAGATTTGCCCTTTCGTCAGTAGCATTTCTTATGAAGAATTCAACATCAACATCGTTTAAAGTCATGCCATAAGCAAGATCAACTATTTCGTACGAAGGTTGATCTTTAACTTTAGCTGCTTCAAATGAATTGTATGTTTTTGAAGAACTCTTAAATGCAACTTGGAAATAGCTGTCATTCATAGCTAGGTCTTTTCTAACTCTTACATTCCATTGTCTTTTTGGTGCTAAAGGTAAAGCATTACCGATATCAACAATAGGAATCGTCTTAGCAACGTCTTTGACAATTTCTGTGTCGTTGTATGACATTGCAGCAGCAACAGTTAGAGTATCACTTGGATACCATAGAACATCTGCTTCAAGACCTTCAATTTCAGCATCAGCTGCATTTTCAACAAAGGTAATGAAGTTAACATGGACTGGATCAAACTGAGATACCTGAATTCCTTCCCAGTCAATTCTGTAGAAAGTGGCATTTAATCTCATTGCTCCATCCATTAGGAGTGTTTTAAGACCTAATTCAGTGTTGTAAACATTATCGGACTTATATGCTAATGGAATATCGGCTCTGTAAGTTCCGTCACCAGGAGCTCCTCCACAATAGTTAGGATCCGAAGCATCATAACCTCTACATTTAGGAGTAACACCAGCGTTTCTGTTCCAACCACCAGGTCTGTAACCCTCTGATCTAGTGAAATACCATAATGTATCTTCATCTTTTTTGTAACTAACAGTAAATTTAGTAATAGTGTCTTCCTCTGTTATAGGTTGATCAGTATGACCAGCGGTACTGTTATAGTCACGACCAGATTGTGAATCGCTTGTTAATAAACCAAATTTAGATTGTCCCACATAATCAAGATCGAGTTCGTAGTCTCTAAAACCTAGAGTGAAATCTAATTGATCATTTACTGGGAATGTAACCTCAGCAAAGTAAGCGATCTGTTCATCGGTTCTTGTAATATCATTAAAGAACCTATATTCAGGTGCTCTTGGATTTGGGTTATTTGCATACACTCCTGAAATAATTTTATTATTTGGAACTGCGTAACCTAAAAGAGGTATTAAATCTAAGAAGCCTAAATATCCAAAATCATTTTGTGTGTCTAGGATACTTTCTTCTATAAACATACCAGCAGTGAATGAGAATGGAAGTTCGCTCATTTCATTTGAGCTAACTCTGAATTCATGAGTTGTTCTTTCGTTCTCATCAACTACATCTACTCTTACTTCTGAGCTTCCACAAGTTGGTATACCACCTGCATTTGCAAGTTGAGCACCCCAATAAGCACAAGTATAGTAAGGCATATATGCACCGGTATTAATATAACCAGTGTAGTCTACAGTTTGATTAGCCTCTCTATTTAAGAATGATCCGGTATATAGAACATCTAACATACCCATTCTTCCATCAAGAGTAATAGCTGTTTGATCAAATGAATCATCTAATGTGTCAGGCTGAAATCTTTTTACTTCGAGATCACCAACAGCTGGGTCATAATCCCATACACCATCAGATTCAAGTGATTGATCAATATGGGAAACTAAGAGCTCCCAGTTGTCATTGAATGACATTCTTGATGATAGTCTAAATCCTTCATATCTTGCTTCGTTAAAATTCTTTTTAACTAATTCAGCATTGTCTGTTGTTTTAAATCTACCAGCTGGAACTAATGAAGCAAACGAACCTTTTCCTTGAGAAGAAACTGTTCCTCCAACATTATCAATATAACCTCCTTGAGTTGAGTTATAAAAAACACCTCTAATTGACCAGGCATCATTAATGGGTATATTTATAAAAGCATCAAGAGAGTTACTTGGGTCACCACTATAAGTTGCATATGTAGATGTATTAAATCCACCTTCTGTAACACCAAACTTTGGTTTGTTAGTGATTAATCTGATAGTACCTGCTTGTGAACTTGCTCCAAATAGAGTTCCTTGAGGTCCAGGAAGTACTTCAACCCTTTCCATATCTGCAACATAAACATCAAGGTTTCTACCTGGCACTTGTGCAGGCTGTTCATCGATGTACAGAGCAACATTAGGTTGAGAACCAGCTGCTGTTGCAAGCATAACGTTAACTGAGTCTACCGCTAAACCTCTAATGTATATAGTAGATTGACCGGGTCCCCGTCCACCACTTGTTACATTTGGAAGGTATTCAACGTATTCATCAAAGTTTGAAACGTTCAACTCTTTTAAAGTTTCTTCTGTTAGAGCTGTAACAGTGACAGGGATCTTGGAAGCTGTTTCATCTTTTTTAGTAGCAGAAACAACAACTTCTTCAATTTGTCTGTCTTGTGCTTCAGCTGTCTGCGGTATCATCGCAGCTACTGCACCCAAAACGCCTAAAGAAACCTTATTTTTTAAATTATTTAATTGTTCTTTTGTTTTAATTAAATTAAACATATGAATCCTCATAGTTAGTTTATATAAATTGCAAAATAAACAAGCCTGGTACCCCCAGAGAATTTCCCCCTAGAGAAGTTTAGCCATATTTATAGACCAGCAATTTCTGTAAATCGGTCTTATTGTAATAATAACATCTTAAAATAATGATGCAATATAGATATAAATTTAGGTGATATTGATAAATATGGCGTATTTATAACTAGATTATTCAAATTAATTATGTTTCACTTAGCTTTCTAACAATGAATAATATTAGCAAATCAAGGTTTTTTACCTCAGTATTCTTAATAATAGCTATAACAGTTGTTGTTTCACTAAATTCATCTGTATCAGAGGGATTTTTTTTAGATTTACAGACATTTTTATCTAAATATCTTGGTTGGATGATTATCCTTTTAGCCAATGGATTTCTGATTTTTTCAATCATACTTGTATTTACAAAATACAGAGATGTAAAACTCGGGGGTCCGGATGCAAATCCTTCATATTCATATACAAACTGGATAGCAATGTTATTTAGTGCAGGACTTGGTATAGGTCTTCTTTTTTATGGTGTTGCAGAACCAATCATGCATTTAAACTCATATCCAGGAATGATAGATGGAAATATTTCCTATAACGCTGGTAAAGCTATAGGTCTTGCAAATCTTCATTGGGGTCTTCACGGATGGGCGATTTATTCGTCGCTTGGACTTTGTTTTGCATATGCTACATACAATAAAAAGTTACCATTTAGAGTAAGCTCCCTTTTAGGTCCAAAAATTTCTTCAAACAAAGTATTTGCCGTAACGATAGATGTAATTGCTATTTTAACAACAGTGTTTGGTGTTACAACTTCGCTAGGTCTTGGAACAGTTCAGATAAGTGCAGGTCTTGGACATGTTTTTGGAATAACTGAAACTTTTTCCAATCAGATACTAATAATTATGTTTATTACACTTATTGGACTCATTAGTGTTTCCTTGGGTCTTGATTCGGGTATTAAGAAACTATCTCAAATCAATATGATTTTAGCTGTATCGCTTTTATTGCTAATTTTTGTTCTAGGACCAACAATTTTTATCATAAATGCATTAATACAGAATTTTGGTGCTTATATAAATACCCTGCTTCAATCTGCAACATGGACTGAGGTTTATAGTGATAGCTCCTGGCAAAATGGTTGGACTTTATTCTATTACTCTTGGTGGTTTGCTTGGGCTCCTTTTGTTTCTTTATTCATTGCAAGAATTTCCTATGGTAGATCAATTAAAGAATTTATCATTGGTGTGTTATTTGTTCCATCAATTATCGTTTTTATATGGATGGGTGTTTTTGGTAACGCTGCAATTTATCAAGTAATAAATGAAACTAGTCAAATTAGTGAAATGGTGAGTAATAATTTGCCAGTTGCTTTGTTTACTTTGTTTGATGTCTATCCTATGGCTCAAGTGCTTTCTATTTTATCGTTAGTGTTGATTGTTACTTTTTTTGTAACTTCGTCAGATTCGGGAGCATTAGTTGCCTCGATGTTATCTTCAAAAAATCAATCTAATATTAATGATGATTCTCCAATGACTTCAAGAGTAACTTGGGCAATTTTATTAGGTATTCTTGCAGCAGTACTTTTATATGCAGGTGGTCTTACTGCTTTACAAACGTCAGTTGTAATAACTGGTGTCCCATTTGCACTAATAGTTGTTTTTGCGTGTAGACAATTTTATTTATCTCTTTCAAACGAACTAGATAATTAATCTATTTCATCATCAATTAATTTAAGTTCGTCCTCATCCATGTCGTCTTCATATATGAGATCATTTTGATCATTTTTAGAGGAAAATCTTTTTGAAATTATTAACGCTACAATTATAATTAATACAATCAATCCAACTTGATATAACATAATAAAACTCTATATATTTAATACTTTTATATAGTAACCTCAAACAGAGAAAGATTGTAATGGACGCACTTGAAAATATTTTAAACAGAGTTTCTGCAAGAGCTCTGTCTGATCCTCATCCATCTAAAGAAGAAATGGATATAGTCTATAAAGCAGCCCTGAGAGCACCTGATCATGCTTGGTTAAGAACTAGTAGTTTTATTGAAGTTAAGAATAAAGGTCTTGATAAGCTTTCAAAAGTATTTGAAGATTTCGCAAAAGAAGATAAAAATGTCTCTGCAGATATAATTGAAAAATATAAAAATGCTCCTTATAGGGCTCCGATGATTGTGATACTTGTAAATTCATATAAAGAACATCCTAAAGTTCCTGCAATTGAACAAAAACTATCAACAGCTACTGCAGCTCAAAATATAATGTTAGCTCTCAACGCAATGAAATATTCCTGTATTTGGAGAACTGGAAAACTTGCTTTTAATAAATCCGTTCAAGCAAATTTAAACCTTGAAGATCATCAAGAAATTTTAGGATACTTATACATTGGTACTGAGTCTGGAGAAAAGAAAAAAATACCTAACTTAGATATAGATGACTTTGTTAGTTATTTATAGATTATTAGACTTATATAGAAAAGCAGCCGTAAAAGCCATTAAAGTAAAAACGACCTCTGAAACCAAAGAAGAATAGGTAATTATTGCGCCGTGGTTAGTAGAAAGGATATTAAATATCGCAGCAAACAAATAAAACAAGCCGCAACTAAAAATGAATTCATATTTTTTAGTAAAAAATGATAGAAAGCATAAACTTGATGTTCCTAAAAACAGTGCTGTAAAGTCTCTGATTTGAGTGTTCCTCCCTTCTCCATCAAGAAAAATCATATTCAAAGATTCAGCAGCTGAGGCCGGTATGAAAATCCATTGAAATGATATTATTAATAAAACTGATCCTAAGATAAGCGACAATGTGTTTGCTATTTTCATATTTGAATTAGACCTATATTTTCAATTTGATTAGTTTCTATTATAGAATTCTTTTTGCTAACTAAGTAACAATTATTACCATCACCAAAACTAACTGAATACTTTGGCTCATCATTAATTAAATGAAGTGCGCAATAACCCTCAATAGCGATGCATCTTTTAATCTTATTCTGATTTAATATTTCATTAACAAATGGTATTCGCTCTGGCTCTTCATCATAATGGGGACAACATATCCCCTTAACAAAACCAAGGCAAGGTAAAATAGCTTGATGTTCTTTCCAAGAATCTGTTATACCTTTCTCAAACCAACAGATTGCTCCAGCGCTTACACCACTCATAATTACGCCCTTTTTGTAAGCATCTAGCAAAATTTGGTCAAGCCCCCACTCTCTCCAAACAGCTAGCATACTTTTTGTATTGCCACCGCCAACAAAAATTATATCTTGATGATTGATATGTTCATGTAAATTTATTGTTCTTTTAAAAAAGTCTATGTGAGAGGTTTTGCATCCAAGTGAATCAAATGCTTTATAGAAGTTTTCAATGTATCCTTGATCATCGCCAGTTGCAGTTGGAATAAAACATATTTTAGGGTTATTTTTAGGACTTTGATTAACAATATATTTTTCTATTTTAAGATTTTTAATTTCTCTCCCGAATCCACCGCCTCCAATAGCAATTATCTGTCTCATAAATTATCAATAATTTTTTTTATTACTTTAATATGGTCAGTGGTTGTTCTGCAACAACCTCCCACAACTGCAGCTCCTTTATTTATCCATTCTTTAACATGCTGACCATATTCAGCTGGGTTTATATGCTGATGGTTGTGATAATGCCATTCATCCGAATCACTAATAAAGCCCTCTAATTCATTTTTCTTGTAAATTGAGGAGTTTGCATATATGCCAAAACTTTTTTCTTTCTGTAATCGATCAATAGCTAAAGTTGCAGTATCTGCATGAACACAATTTACAAGTTGACAATCAATATCTAAATCTATTGACTTCAATATGGCATCATGAAGAAGTTCAGTGCTTGGTAATCTATTTAACTTATTACCTCTGGTAGTCCAACTTAACCAGACCTTTTTGGAAAAATCTTTTGCAGTTGTTGCTGCAATAGTACCCTCATATATTGAGGACATAGTCTCACAAATGATTACATCAACATTATTATGATAAATTTTTCCAAGACCTTTATAAAACTTTTTTAAAACTTTTTCTTTTGGTGTAAGGTCAGGTCTAAAAGTCACATGGATGGGTGGAAAACAACCAGCTATTTTAGTATCGCTATTTGTTTTTATTACAGCCTCATGACAAAGTTCTAGAGATATCTTTGCTAAGTCCTCATAGGATGGTGCTGAGGGTTCTCTTTTGAGCAATTCCGGTGTTGCTTGATAATTTGAGGTTGTAATTATGTCTGCGCCAGCCTCAATATTATCAATATGAATTTGTTTGATGACTTCCGGGTTATGTATCAAAGAATAGGCCGACCAAATTGAGGTTTTAAAACTTGGTAAGTACTCTCCACGGTTTTCAAGCTCCGTTCCGAGCGCTGAATCTAAAATCAGGGGTTTCATTTATCATTCTCCTTATTTAAAAATTTAAAAGTATTTTTTAATCCTGGGAATAATTCCGTTTTAGCTCTTTTTTTATAATCGCGGCAATAGGATCAAATCACGATTAATATATTAAAAACTTTTAAGAGAAGATTGTAAAGTTACAAATATAAAAAGGATTAACTTGGAAGTTGATAAAAATTCTGTTTTTATTTTTCTCCAAGTATCTGTTTTAGTGGTGAAAGCCATTCCTCAAAATGCTTCCATTGACCCACTCCCTTTTTATATATAGGTTGTCTTACTTGCTCTGAACTTGGAGTTCTTACAGCACGCTTATTTTTGTAGAATTCTAAACAATCATCTTCAAATTCAAGATTGCAAAAATCAATTAATTTTCTGATCTGATTTTCTGTGTCATTAATCATATCTTCATAAATTACTCTATGGATTACTCCAGGCAAAACTTTGTCCCAATGATTCATTAATGAAATATATTCAAGGTAATAATTTCCTATTCTATTTAAGCTATAAGTAAAACCCTGTCCAGATCCAAACAATTGTTTATAACAACTAAAGCAACAATCCATTGGATTTCGTCTTGCATCAATTATTTTTGCATTAGGTAAAATAAGATGAATTAAGCCTATGTGAATAAAATTATTAGGCATCTTATCAATAAAATAAGGCTTATCCGTTACTCTTTGATCTAATGTATTGTTTAAATATTGATCGCCCATAAGTTTTATATCCTCTTTTGATATTTTTTCTAATGCACGAGGATATTCAGATATATCTGAAGCTTTTCTTTTTTTTGAAATTTTTCTTGAAAGAGCAATGATATTTTGATGTTCTGTTGTACCTTCAACCAAAGAATGTGAAGACAAGATTTGCTCAATTAAAGTAGATCCCGATCTTGGTAAACCGACCACAAAAATTACATCATCTAATTTTGATCCATATTCTTTCTTATTTTCAAAAAATTCTTTTGTAAAGAATTCTTTTATTTCATTGCATTCTTTATGAAAGTTTTCAATATTCCATTGCACTTCATTACTTTTTACTTGATTGCCTTTCATATAAGCAGCTATTGATTTTTTGTAATTTTTTTTGTCTTCCTCGGCCTTTCCCAAAGCAAAAAGAAGATGATAGTAATCTTTTACTAAAATATTTTTGTTATGAAGAAGTTTATTAATATTTTGTTTATCTGATTCACTAAATTCATAAGTTTTTAGGTTTGCAAGAGCCCAATATGCCTCACCATAATTTACCTCAAATTTTATTGATCTTTTATATGCCTTAATGGCTTCCTCAATTCTTCCAACAGCCCTCAACGTGTGTCCATAATGAAGATATAATTGATTATTTCCTGGAAATTTTTTTTCAATCAATTCGAATAAATAGATTGCATCATCATGTTGATTTGCTAAGGCATAATTAACAGCTTTTAATGTTAAATAATGAATATTTTTTGGATCATTTTCTAGCAATATTTCTATTTGCTTAAGTGATTCAAATGGCAATTGCCTTGCATGTAAAAGATTTGCGTAGCTTAGTCTTGCTGCATGAAAGTTCGGTTCAAGATCAAGTGCTCTTGTTAAAAGGTTTCCAGCATCAAAATATGCTCTGAATTTAATACCGATGTCTGCTAATAATTTCATAGCATTAACATCCAAAGGATTATCTTTTAAATAATCCTTTAAGATTGGTTCAGCTTTTTTTAATTGATTAGATGCAACTAGGACAGAGGCTTCATAAAGTTGCTTTGGAATTTTTTTTTTCACTTTAGTTAAAAAGCCATACTAAATAATATGGCTTTTAATTATAGTTATCTTACTTTTTTAAATTCCATGTGTATTTTAATCCTAGTGTCATTGGTCTATTTACACTAGTAAGCGTTAATACATCTTGATTATTAATGTATAGTTCAGCCACTTCATCAAAAACATTATCAATGTAAAGTTGAACAGAAGAACTGTCATTTACATCAAATGAAAATGATAAATTTGCTAGGCCATAACTATCTTGCAGTACTCTGCTATTAATATCTAGCTCATTCCACATTTCGTCAACATAGACATAGTTGAATTGAATTGATCTATTTTCATTTGGTTCATATCTGACTGTAAAATTATATTTTAAGTCAGGTGTTAATGGTAAATCTTGCCCTTTCTTTCCTGTAAGAGTTCCTTGAAGAAAATAATCTTCACGAAGTTCTGCATCGTTCTTAGCAAGACCGCCAGAAATTGAAAGTTTATCATTTGCAATATATTTGACATCAATTTCAAAACCATCACTTTCAGCTTTTCCAACATTATCGACCAGAGCCAATAAAGAGATTGCTGGATCATAGAAACCAAGTTGAATATCATCCCATTCAGATAAATAGAAAGCACCGTTTAGCCTTAGACTTCCGTCAGCAACAATTGACTTGAAACCTAACTCAGTCATTGTAAGAAAATCAGGATCATAAGTAGCGCCAACTTCAGTAGATCTATTTGTTCCTCCAGGTCGATACCCCTCTGATCTAGAAACATATACCATAGATTTATCACTTACATCATAAGATAAGTTAACTTTTGTAACGCTATCACTTCCGGATAGAGTTGCATCTATATTATCTGGTCTATCAGTTGCAAAAGCGCCTATTGCAGACATAGTTGGATTTGGGTTATAAAAAATAGTGCCAACAAAACCATTTAATTTAGAGTCATAATCAAATTTTCTATGTCCAACAGTTAAATTTAACTTATCAGAAATTTGATAATAAAGTTCTCCAAATACTGCTTTCTCCTCATCTACTCTGATCTGATCTGTTTGATAGTAAGCGTTCTCACTTGTCGGAACAGTCGCACCAGCTGGGAGATCTTTTACTCTCCATCTTGTGTTGTAGTCAGTTTCAAGTTCACCAACAAAAGATCCAATTATCCAATTTAGTTTAGCGTTATCTTTTGAAGATAATCTAATTTCAGTTGAGTCTGTTTCAACGGTAGAGTCATTATCAAAACTCATACTTGGGTCAACACAAGCATAAAAATAATATGTGTAACAAGTATAGTAGGCTTCAACATATGCTGAGCTAAGAGAGTAATGTGAATAGTCTGAAACTGATTCAAAATCTTTTTCCATGCTTGATGTTGCAAATGTTAGGTCAGCGAAACCAAGATCGCCCTCAACTGTTAATGCAAATCTTGTAAAGTCATCATCTTGATAATCATCTGTAAAACGACCAATTTTATAGTTTCCAAGCCTATCTGGATCGTGATCCCACATTCCATCAGTCTCCATTTCTTGTCCTACAACTGATGCATCGAGTAACCAAGAATCACTAAGATTTACTCTTAGTGCTGCTCTAAAGCCTGCTTTAATAGACTCATTGAAGTCCTCTTCAACCATATCTGCATTTGTAACACTTCCAAATAATGGATAACTTAATGTATCGGGAACATTGTCAATATAACCTCCATCTTTATCTTCATAACCAACTATTCTTACTGCAGCATTTTTAGTAAGTGGGATATTTACAAATCCCTCAACCATGTTGCTTGGACTTCCATTAGTTGTTCTTTCAATGCCAACATTAAAACCAGAATCAAATTCATCTGTTGGTTTTTTTGTTATGATCTTCAAGTTACCTGCCTGAGATGCTGCACCATATAGAGTTCCTTGAGGACCAGCCAATGCCTCAACTCGTTCGATATCATACATATGAACTTCTAAGTTATCTGAGATCATAGTTACAGGAGTTTCATCAAGATATGTTGCTACAGAGGATCCTTGTAACGACTGATTATTACCTGATCCACCATCAGAAATACCTCTCATAAAAAGAGTACCGTCACCTGGTCTTCTTTGAATTGCCTGAACAGAAGGTAATTGATTTACATAATCGTAAAAATCTCTGATATTTAAACTTTCAAGATCATCAGATGAAAGATTAGTTACACTGATAGGAACGTCTTGCAAGTTCTCAGATTTTTTTTGTGCCGTAACTATTACTTCTTCAACTTGATCATTTTCCTGAGCTGATGCAACAGCTGCTAAAATCATAGAAGATGCATATATTGTTTTTTTTGTAAGTGTGTTAAATGCTTTGTGTGCATTTTGTAAATGAAATATATTCATAAAATTCCCCAATTAAATGACTAATACAAATATATAAAATATTGATATTTTTGTAAACCAAATAACGATTTTAAATATTTAGTGAAAGACAAACTTCTTTAGAGTCATGAATTTTTGATTTCACCTCTTTATCAATAGATAGAACTTTGAATTTTGAGGGTTTATGTCTTGGCCAAACTTCTTTGTCAAAATTAGGATTGCCTGTTTTCATAAAATTTAACCAAGAACTTTGAATCATTTCAGTAAGATATTTGTCAGTATTGGATGTTGGCAACCAAGCGTCATGAGTATCAAAAATATAAGGCAACTCTGCTCCATGATAGGCACCCATTTCTTGAGCTTTTTTACCAGACCTTACTTTATCAAAAGAATAAAACCAAACGTTATTGGTTTTTATAGATGAAACTTTATCAGCAATGTAGAAAGAAGGACAAACATAATTAATTGATGACAAAACAAAATTTATTCTTTCAAGATCATTTGCAAGATGATTTGATAAGTCTTCAAAATCAATTACTTTATTGTATATACCCCACTCTTCTCTTTCTTCCATTAGTTCTTTGAAACTTTCATTATCAATGTACATAAGTTCTTCGTCTGCATTTGAGCCAATAATTAAATCTACATTATGAAAATTTCCTTCAGCAAAGTACTCTTTAATAGGTCTTTTGATACTATGATTATCCAGAACTGACCAATAACCCAGTTTAAATATCTCATTTGCTGTAGTAAGAATTTTTTCCGGCTTGACCGATCTCAATTCATCAATTGTCAAAGGTAAACTATTGTTTGATAGTTGCAATGCTAATTTCATAGCATTTTCAGATGGAGATTCGTTATCAAGCTCGTATGATATTGACCATCCTGCACTTTGATGTATTGCTTTTTGAAATAATCCTTTGCTCAGCTCAGATACTAATAAGTGTTCAATATTTGTAGCTCCGGCAGATTCGCCAGCAATTGTAATATTATTTGGGTCTCCTCCTAATAAATGAATATTTTGTTTTATCCATTTCAAAGCAGATATTAAATCTAACAAACCAAAATTGGACATAGATAATTCTGGATGTGAAAAAAAACCAAAAATACCCAGCCTATATGAAATAGTAATTGCAATAATTCCTTTTGAGGCTAACTTATCACCAACATAGTTTGGTTCATAGGCCCAACCAGCTTTATTTGCACCTCCATGAATAAATACGTGGACTGGCAATGAATCAGAAGTATTATTTGGTCTCCAAATATTCAAATATAAGCAGTCTTCACTAATATCAGGCTTTGAGATGTAATCAGGATCCCCACCAAAACCGATAGCCACACCTTTATACCAATCTACAATTCTTTCCTCTTGCATGCATGCGGGTGCAAATTTATGAGCCAAGAATTCACTTTCAATGTATTTTTTTGGTATTGGTTCTTTCCAACGCAAATTCCCAATCGGAGGCTCCGCAAATGGAACTCCCAAAAAGCTTTGAGTTTTTTTGTCACTTGAAATTTGACCAATTATTTTAGTTTCATCGATAGTAAAACTAATATCGCTAAACAAGTTTAACTGAAAAATTAATACGCTAATTAGAATATTTAATTTCATGTAATATTTTTGTTATATCTTTTATGAAACTCTATTAATCTTTTTTTCCACAACTTGGTAAAGTGATCAAACTCTGCTGGATTCAAAGTAAATTCTTTAAAAATTAAATCTCTATCTACCATCAATATCGTTGCATGATTTATATTAGTGCCAAACATGACATTATGCGCGTTTGCATATGCACAACATTGCAGAAAATAATCTTCGATCCATTCTCTCCTTTTCATCTTTCTTGCAGTCTTAAAATCTATTATTGCTGACTTTCCATTTATTTTTCCAATGCAATCAGCAGTTCCAGCATACAAGCCATCTAATATAAGCCCTACTTCAAGTCCCCAAACTTCTGAAATAGAATTTAAGCCAACTTCAATAAATTTTTGTGTTATTTTTTTTGCCATAGTTCCGTCGTTGTTGTCTGTGAAATTTTCCCAATCTTTTCCATAAAGGTAATTTTCAAGAGCTTCATGAACCATGCTTCCGATATCAGTACTCTGTTTTGTAATGCGATTTGCTTCTTCTTCCCCTACTCTATTTCTCCATTCTTTAATTGAATCAGATTTTTTAGAGGTGTTATTTAGAACAGTTGTGACACTAGGCACAAGATTCTCATCTGAATCAATGTAAAAGCGTCCTTCATCCCTATCTTTTC